>CAYUEX010000001.1:0-62127 GCA_964443855.1 uncultured Halobacteria archaeon
GCAATCGCCAGGTCATCACCAATAACGACGTCAGCAAGCGAATAGAGCGCTACTTCAGCCTTTCCAACAGTTAGTTTCACCACTTTCATAAAATCATCGCTGCCTGCGGCTTCGGTACTTGCATCTAAAAGAACATCTTTTATCTGCTCTTGTGTCTTTGCTCCAAGCGTGCTGAGGTCTCCACCCAGATAGTTATCCGCAATGCCAGTCAGCAAATCCACAGTCTCTATCTCATCATATATCTGGTTCTTTCCCGGTGTAAGCACGAACGCGAGATACATTCCGGTATCAGCATCCTCTTGAACGTCAATATCAATTGACCACGTATTCGTGCTGCCGCTTACTGTTGCAGTTTCATAAATGACGCCACTGGGAAGACCGTTCTCCGCGGAATTCGTGGGATTCATGCCGTTTCCACCCCCGTCTTTCGGTGCCACAATGAGAATGTCCACCACTTTCGGTCCCAGTGCCGTACCGCTGAGCGTAAATGAATCTCCAGGCGAAACGAGCGAAACAGAGGAGTCTGCAGTCAAGCTACCGGTCACCAGCAACACCATAACTGAGCCGTCATCGTCGATTCCCGAAACATCCTCTCCCAGGGAAAATGCTCCATCTATAAACGCCTTTATCTTTATGGCGTCTTCCGCACCCGTTCCCGGCGTATCGGGAGTGGCCAATTTCGCCTCAAACGCACCGTCATTATCTATCGCGGCATTCACTTTCACAATGACGTCGTCAATGGCAATATCAACTGTTTTTCCGGTGTTCGCCGTACCGTTAACCACGAGGTCCGCCCCGATTGCGCACGTCTCGGGCATCGAGAATGTCACTTTCTTCTTTGAAACCGCTAGATCAACGGAATACTCCGTTTCACTGTCCAAATCCCTTACTGTCACCGTGTACGAGCCGATCTTGTCAAAATAGACCACGTATTCCATCTTGCCCTCGGCGCCTATTTTGTCGGTAAAGTTGCCGTTTGTGAGTGAGGAGGGGTTGTCGTTTATGCTAGCTGGAAACCAAGCATGTTCAGCACCCCTCTCTACGAAAATGGAAATGTTGTGATCTCGAATGCCGCCGTCCACCGTCAGTTTCACCTTTTCAGACACCACCACTTCCGTCTTCTTTGCCTCTATCTTAAGTTCTGGGCTCTTTATTTCCAATTCTACTTCGTTACTTTCTTTGTCCAACCCACGTGCATAATCAGTTTCAGTGCAAACTTTGAATTTCCAAGTTCCGAGTTCCCATCCACTCGTTTCCATTTCCATATTCGCGACGTAATAAACATTGACGACCTGATTGGAATCAGAATCACCGAAGATAGTATTATCATCAGGATTTACTTTTATTGTATCTCCATTGGGGTCGATTACCTTCAAGATTACGCCGTCGTTATCGTCTAAGGATGAGGTAAACTTTACCGTGATTCGAGTGCCTTGCGTAACTTCGCCTATTGTTGTGGTACCGCTCTTCAATTTCAACTCCATTTTTGTTTCACCGAGGCTGACCACCGTCGCATTGCATCCTATAGCATCAGGTTCGGCCGTGACGTTATAATCGCCGGTTTTCATTCCCGATGTACGAAATCTTCCCTTAGTATCTGAGTATTTTATCTCACCTGCGTTATTTTCACTCAGCCCGGTCAACGTTACCTTTCCCGAAGCTTCACCCGTAGCATTGTAGAACTGTAGCTCCTGACCAACAATTGCCGAGGACTTGGTTCCATCCAGCCAGATGGTAACATTGTCGTAGTTAACGTCAAAATCCTGGCCGTAGCTTGTAATCGTCTGCGGCGTTGGCTGGACTGTTTTTGCCAATACGGATGGCATTACGGCCCCGAAGGCAAGGCCCATCACCACTGCGATTATAACAGCTCCTACCGTTACGCTTTTCGTTTTCACCCCTCCCTTTTTAACACTTTTCATTTATTAGTTCACCTCTGAGTATTATATTTTGGTAATTAGGTATATTAAGTAATACTTAAAAGGCTTCCCATTTTATCAAAACCATGCATATTTAAATAAAGGAATACGAGAAACATAAATAATAGGTATTTTGTATGAAAAAAGGAGGGATAAAGAGTTGAAGAAAAAAAGCGGAAGGCGGGAGAAACTGATGCTATTGCCTTTTTTTGCGCTGTTAGTAACTGCTGCTTTACTTGCGGGAACGGTTACGACAGTGCAGGCCGCGGAAGTAGCGGGAGTAATGAGATATGCGCCAGCCGGGCCTGCGCCTCTGGCTGAGTTCGATGTCAGACTAGCAATAACCGGTGAACTTCCTCTGGTCGTTGGTATTGTTGAGACGATTCCTGAGGGATTCAGCTTTGTGAGTACAAAGTATGACCATTATGATGTTTCAGGGCAGGAAGTTGCTTTCGCCGTGATTAATACAACGGAGATAACGTACAGAGTAAAGGCACCATCTTCTGGTGAGGGCACGTTTACCGGAACATGGACTGACCTGCTCAGTGAGAATAGCGGGAACATCGCGGATACCATCGTTATCGTGGGCGGTGCCGGTGCCGGTGCGATAGGAGATGACACTACATCAACACCGACCCCAGCACCAGCGGCTCCTGCGGTGACAAAAACGTCTCGGCTCGTGCCTGTGCTGAAAGCAGGAGTAGAAGTAGCAATGGTATTCGAGGATATGGATGTGGCAATGATCGCACTTACAGCGGATACCGATGTGAGCGATGCAAAGGTCGAGGTCGAACGAGTAAAGAAGTCTGCAGGGATACCGGGGCCGTCAGGCATGGCATACGCGTTTCTCGAGATAGAAGTGGAAAATACTGAAGGGGCACAGCTAGAAGGGCGAATTGAGTGCAAGGTACTGAAATCGTGGATTGCGGATAACAATATTGACGAGACAACGGTCACCCTGTGTAGATATGATGAAGCTGAAGGATGGCAAGTCCTCACTACGTCTAAAACAGGCGAAGACGCTGATTTCGTGTATTTTGAAGCAGTGACTCCAGGTTTTTCACTGTTTGCCATCACTGGTGAGAGGGCAGCAGCGGAAACGCCACCATCGGTTGCTACGCCAACCGCAACGCCGGGAACAATGCAAATGCCAAATCCTGCGGCAACACCACTGCCAGTGCCCACAGCACCACCACCACTGGCCACGACCACACCGGCCTCTGAGTTGCCGGGTTTCGAAGCGATTGTTACAGCGATATCACTGCTCATCGTGTGTCTGTTTGTGGTTGTATTGAGGAATAAAGAACGAGGAGGAAGTGAGGAATGAGAAAATTGTTAACGTGTCTACTCGTAATGGCACTTTTAGCGGCTACAGTGCCGATGACGGTTATGCCGGTCGCTGCAGCGGGGATACCGGGAGACCAGGATGGAGATAAGATCGTATCAGAAGATGAACTTGTTGATTCTATCATGGCATATATGAAGGGCGAATATCTTGGAGAAAACGTAGAACACCTTGATTTAACCGAGCTGAGAGAGGTTGCGCACATCCATGTGTATTACCCGAGGCCAATCACTGATTCTGCTGACCGAGAGGTAACGATATATAAACCGATTAAAAGGAGTGTCATATTTAATGGCGAGGCTATCGAAACGCTGGCATCAATTAAAGCAACGGATAGCATCGTCGGGGTGAATAAATATACTGCCGGGGACATACTCCAGAAGGATAGATTTGGTGATCTTCCCAGTGTGGGCTCAGTGTGGGGTCCGGACTACGAGGCTTTATTGAGCCTCGAACCAGATGTTGTCTTTCTTTACGCTAGCCTCTCGATATCTTCCTGCGATGCAATCCAGGACACGCTAGTAAATGACTATCATATTACCGTGATTCGTCTCGATTGTTATCTACCAGAAAGCTACGTGGAGGAGGTGCAAGAACTGGGGTATCTCTACGAAAAGGAAGAAGAAGCAGAAGAGTTCATCGATTTCTACGAGGGGTTCATGAGCACCATTGAGGCTGAAGTGGGCGATATCCCAGAAGAGGAGAAACCAAAAGTGTACTTTGAGTGTTACAAAGACTATAAAACCGCGGGCGAAGGCTCGGGCTGGGCTCAAAAGCTCGAACTTGCCGGTGGTAACAACATCTTCAGTGATGTGGACTATTATACGGAGATAGATCCAGAGACTATGATAGCGCGAAACCCGGAGGTCATCATTCGAGTTCCTGATTATTATGCAGGCGGCTATGACTGTCATGATATAACGGAGCTGAGCGATGTAAGAGAAGCGATCATGAACCGTGAGGAACTTGCTAATGTTACCGCAGTAACGAACGAGAGCGGACATGTTTACATCCTTGCCAACGATTTTGGAGGAGTTAGACACTTTGTTGGCATAGGGTACATAGCAAAGTGGCTGTATCCCAATAAATTCAAGGAGTTGAAACCACAGGAAATACACAAACAATATTTAACAGAATTCCAGGGATTGAGTGGCAGCTTGGTGGACGACGGTGTATTCGCATATCCTTAAAATGGTGATGGAAAAGTGGTCGGGTAACAGGTGAGTATATCAGTTTAGCGGGGGGGGCTGTAGTGGCGTTAGGGGTAGCATCATTCTGCTACAACGCTCACGGTAAAGGATGCTTTGGCAATGCAAGAGGGCCAATTGGCCCTCTTAGCGATGTCAATCAATCAACAGATTGCGGAGCTATATATGTGTGCACGACGAGACCAGAGTGTGCGCCTAGAACCCCTTTATGAGGGGAGGTAAGGTTTTTCTCGGATTCCGATATAGAAAGAGAGGGATAAACGTAAGTTTAAGTAGGGCACATGAACGAATTCAACGAGTGCAGGTTAGATTATGCAAATGGAACTGCGGCGCGAATAGACGCGAGGGAGTATAAAGACTTATGAGCGTTCGAAAGGAACTCAGGATTCCATGAGAGGCGAGTGTGATGATGCACTGCGATGGCACAGTACCGCCGGGGCTTCAATGCAGGAACGAAGAAGGGGCGCTCATAGGATTGTGGTTCTTCCGCAAAGCCTTTGGAGAGCAACGTAGCAACTCGCGAGGACGCGCACTGTTACCACGCGATGAAGGAGCGAAACTAAATGTCAACAATCGGCACTAGATATGTCCCGTTTATCTCTCTGTCCCCATCGGGACCGAAATCGCACGCTATTATCACACTTGCTGGCTGTAATTTTCGATGCCGTGGCTGTTTCAGTTCTGCACGTCAATTGATTGGTCAACCAATGAGCGTTGATGAATTAGTTAAGTTAATCGAAATGTCGTGCGATTGTTACCAGGTATCTCCCGAAAAGGCCAAAATAACGGGTGGCGAGCCCACATTGAACAAGGAATTTCTCATTGCTCTCGTGCAGAAGCTCAAAGAACACGGATACGGAGATCTGCTATTATCAACAAATGGCTCTTTATTAGATCGGGAATATGTAACGGATCTAAAGGATGCGGGTCTTACTGAAGTTGCGCTCGACATGAAGGCATATACCAATTCAATACATCAGTGGTATACCGGTAGGTCTAACCATGCCGTCTTGATGGCGGTGAAGAATCTCTGGGAGTGCGGCCTGGATTTTCACGTTGAGACCGTGTTGATACCCGGCATTGTTGATTGTGAGGAGATAGAGCACATCGCTGCCTTTTTGGCGCGCATTGACCGAGGAATCAGATACAAAATCACCAAGTTTGGCGCTGAATATGCAAAGGAGAAAATAGCAAGAAGGCCGACCGATAAAGAAGTACAACGCGCAGTTGAATGCGCTTTGCAGCATTTAAAAACAGTCACTGGGGGATTAGCATGCAGTGAGCAACATGACTCGTCTCAGAAAACGTTCAGTGCACTGATCCGCGTTTATCCAGCCATGGATGTCGTTGTTTACTATCCCCGACCCCGTACTCTGGAGGGTTAATATGTGATCGGTGCAGTAGTAAAAAGAAAGGAAAAAAATTACAAGAAGGAGCGGAATCGATAATCATGAGCATGAAGGAGTTCAACGAGTGCAGGCTATGTGAGTGGGACTGCGGCGCGAATAGACGCGAGGGAGAGACGGGCGTGTGCAATGTAAAAATGCCCGAGATTGCCTATACCTGCCTGGCGGAATCCCTTGAAAGTTACTCAATCACCTTACTCGGCTGCAATTTCCGCTGCCTTTACTGTAACGCGTATCGCTTATCGCAGTATCCTGATACCAACTGGTTTTATCGCGGCTATGTTGATCCACGCGAGTTGGCACACGAGGCAGTAGAGAAGCTAAACGCAGCAGGTATCGAGAAGCTGGGTTTTACCGGCGGAGAGCCAACCATACATCTCCCGTATATCGAAGAAGTGGTAAAAGAGGCGAGAAAATTGATGCCCAAACTCAAAGTAACCTTTACCACCAACGGATTTGCAACGGAAGCGACTATGAAACGGATTGTTGCCATGAGTTCTTTCATCACGCTGGAAATCAACGCATTTCATGATGATACGCATCTGGCGTTAAGTGGTGCTCCGGTTGCGCCGGTCTTACGAAACGTAGAATATCTTATCAAACATAAGGACAAAGTACGGGCGTTTAAGACCGTTGTGGTGCCGCAGATAAATGATTCAGAGATAAAGGAAATTGCGCAATTTATCGCCTCGTTTGATCCTTCGATACCGTATCACTTAATCGGATTTCGACCGAGTTTTATGTTGTATTACCATCCGGGACCGTCATCGAGCGAGCTGGAATCGATAGCGAGAAGATGCGAAAACTATTTGGAAACGGTTAAGTGGGGCGGCTTGTTCCCTCAGGAAAGCGTGTTCGATGACTCGGGAGCGCAACTGGCATTACGTTACGCGACATTAGCGGGATGCGTGAGAAAAGACAGGAACTGTGGGCTTTGTAGCAAGAATAAACACTGCCCTGCAATTTTACGAGAGCCGTGGCTGTGTAGGCCAAAGGAGCAAAGGGATAACGAGGGAATCTGAATATAATGAAACCAAGCGAAGCAGCAAGCGGTAAGGAAAGAAAGAATGAAGAGATAAGAGCGGATTACAAGAAGTTTATAGGACGGAAAGTGCTCTTTATCTCGTTATCACTCGTCTTGATTGTTGTTATTGCGGGCATAGCGGCTACGCTTGGCTCGTATCAGATCGCGGTTGCCGAGGTATATGCCATCATATGGCACGGGCTCTTTCACAACCCGGAAACGACCAAAGAACTGGTCATTTGGAACCTGAGACTCCCCCGCATCGTCATGGGTATTTTAGCGGGCATTGGACTCGCAATTGCCGGGACAACAATGCAGGGAGTGGTACGAAACCCGTTGGCCAGTCCGTACACCTTAGGAATTGCGTCTGCCGCAGGATTTGGCGCTGCACTGGCCATCATTCTCGGTGCGGGTTTTGTTACCGGTAAATATCTCATAATAGCCAATGCATTCGTTTTCGCTTTGTGCTCCTCGTTTATCATATACGGGTTATCGCGCTACAAAGGATCAACACCGGAAACGATGATTTTAGCGGGTATCGCATTGATGTATTTATTCTCCGCAATGACCGGGGTTTTACAATATCTTGGAAAGGAAGAGGCTGTGGCAGAAGTAGTATACTGGATGTTCGGCAGTCTTGGAAGAGCGTCATGGGATAATCTTCCCATCGTGTTCGCGGTTCTTGCCGTCTGCGTGCCACTGCTCATGCTGAAATCATGGGACTTGAACACACTGAGTGCTGGTGACGATAGTGCAAAGAGCCTCGGTGTAAACGTTGATCAGACCCGCGTTATGTGTTTTATGCTCGCATCGTTCGTCACTGCAGGCATTATTTGCTTCACGGGTACTATCGGATTCATCGGCTTGGTCGCGCCACACATCTGCCGCATGGTGATCGGCGGCGATAATCGCTATTTAATTCCTGCGTCGGGGCTGTTCGGTGCCGTTATTTTACTGAGCGCCGATACCGTTGCCCGAAGAATCATCGCACCTACTATTCTACCCGTAGGCTTAGTTACCGCCTTCATGGGCGTTCCGTTGTTCCTGTACTTAATTTTGAGAAGACGGAGGGAATATTGGTAAGGTAGGCAAGGTAAGGCAAGCACAACGAGATGGTGAAACTAAAGGTAACGGATGTCGCATTCAACTATGCAAACGTGCCGGTACTCAAAGACGTGAGCATAGCGGTGGAGACAACGGAGTTTTTAGGCGTGTTAGGTCCCAACGGTGCGGGTAAGTCAACACTCCTGAAATGTATCGATCGAATCATCAGTCCACAGAAAGGGAGTATTGTGCTTGATGGTCAGGATATAAAGGAGATGAGTCGGATAGAACTTGCTAAAAAGATCGGTTACATCCCGCAAAGTCTCTCGCACGCGTTCTCCGCTACTGTCTTTGATGCTGTTCTTATGGGTAGACGCCCGCATCTCAGCTGGCGAACGAGCGAAAAGGATACCGAAGCGGTCTTGGATACGCTGCACATGCTGCATATCGAGGATCTTGCCATGCGTGACATTAATGAGCTGAGCGGCGGTCAGATGCAGAAAGTGTTCATTGCACGAGCGCTTACTCAAGACCCTGATGTGCTCTTGCTGGACGAGCCCACGTCTAACCTTGATGTTCGACACCAGCTTGAAGTAATGCACACAATAAAAAGCATCGTGCGGAAGAAAGGGATTTCTGCGATCATGGCGATTCACGACCTTAATTTGGCTGCACGATACGCAGATAGAATCGTAATGATGCACAACGGCACTATTTTCTCTGCTGGCGAGCCCGCGGCGGTCCTTACGGAGGAGAATATACAGCGTGTTTACGGTGTGGAGGCTGAGGTGTACCATAACAACGGGAAACTGTATATCGTGCCAACACGCGCGATAAAGCACAGTGACGGTAAAAGTGGATAATTTTGTTTGAGCCGGAACAAAACGAGAACGCAGTTACTATCGCTACTAGTAAGAGAATAACCTGCAAACCACTCTTCGTGCTTCTTTTTCCCGTGACTGACGACTTTTACGAAGCAAACGGCGTTTTGATTATTGGAAGAGGAACTCTTTTGAGAGTTTTCTGTGCGTGAATTCCTTTGCATCCGCGCCGACATACGTGGCTACTTTCTGGCCCGCGCCGACCATGAGATATTTATAAATGACGAGCCCTTCTAAGCCGACGGGACCGCGTGCATGCACCTTGTACGTGCTTATACCCACTTCTGCGCCCTTACCGTACCTGAAACCATCGCTGAACCGCGTTGATGCGTTCTGCATTACCGAAGAGGAATCAACAAACCGCATGAACTTCAGCGCGGTTTCTTTATTCTCCGTGACGATTGCATCGGTATGCCCCGATCCGTAGGTATTGATATGCTCGATGGCGTCGTCAACGCCGTCAACCACTTTGATAGAGATGATTAAGTCGTTGTATTCGGTATGCCAATCCTCTTCTGATGCGGGCTTTAGCTCAGTGTTACTTTCTAAGAGTTTCATTGTTCGTGGGCATCCGCGAACCTCGACACCTGCTTGGAGATACCGGTCGACCATTTTTGGTAGGAACTCAGGTGCTATTGTAGTATCCACGAGTAATGTTTCCGCAGCGTTACAAACCGCAGGATATTGCACCTTCGCATCGTAAGCAACCTCGAGCGCCATATTTGTATTGGCATCCCGATCAACGTACACGTGGCAAATCCCCTCTGAATGCCCTAAGACCATGATGCTGGAGTTGTCCTGTATGTACCGCACAAACTGGTCGCTCCCCCGCGGTATGATGAGGTCTATGTACGCGTTCATTTTCAACATTGCATTGACGTCTTCGCGCGTCTCGAGCAATTGCAGCCAGCCATCAGGGATTCCGTCGCCCTCCGATGACGCTTTTGCCACGATCTGAAAGAGCGCTTCATTTGAATAGCGTGCTTCAGACCCGCCCTTGAGCAGTACGGCATTGCCGGTTTTCAGACAGAGCGCGGAGATTTGAACGAGCACGTCGGGTCGCGATTCGAAGATCGCGCCGATGACACCAATCGGGCAGGCTACCTGGAAGAGCTCTAAATCCTTATCTAACTCGATTGCAGACAGTGTTTTCCCTACGGGGTCCGCTAACTTCGCAACGTCCTTCACGCTCAGTATCATCTCGTCGATCTTCGAATCGTCCAGGATTAAGCGATGGAGCAGTGCTTTAGACATCTGTCCGTCATTTACTAAGCCTCGAGCGAGTTCGATATCCTTGTTATTCGCTGCCAGTATCTCTTTTCGATTTTTATCAAGGGCATCTGCGATGCGGAGCAATGCTGCATTCTTCTCCCCAGTTGTCGCGTTGGCCAAGGGAATTGATGCCGCTCGCGCACTCTTCGCTTTCTCTACGATGCTTGCACCTACATTTAATGTCATTTTTACAGAACCTCCAAAAAGACCATCCGATTTTAGGTGGATGAATGAGATATAAATAGTGATGGTTTAAATAAAGGGACCCTATCCATGCCTTCCAGCAATAAATTGCGTGGTATCCATTAAAGGCATAAATAATCAGAATGATATTTTCAATCTTCATAATCTCCCATCTCATCTTCAGTGTTTTCGTCGATATCATCGGAATCTCTAAATTCTGGAAACTGATATAATGTGGTGGTATTCAACCAAGAATTAATGCTCCGTGAAAATTTAGCCCTACTTTGCGGATTAGACGCATCAACAGAAATTTGTATTGATTTGTTTTTATGATTATATGTTGCATATTCCCTAAAAGTTTTCTCAGTAACTTGTTTAAAAATGTTTTCCACTTTTTTTCTCAGAATGGACCTGGAGGATTGTGAAAATGATTCATATAAATCACCGAGTAGTAATTGTATCACTCCTTCTGAAGTCATTTCATCATCATCTGTTGCAATCTTCTTAAAAATCCCTGCAAGTTTTGGCTTTAGTTCTTCTTCGGTAGATTCTGGAACTGCTAATATACCATAGCTAGGTACGGGAAAAACAAAACCGGTCCAATTGTTAAGTGAATCTAATAAACGCTCATCATCTATACGTTCAATTGCTGCTTGCCCTGGTTGGTAAACCTGAACCAGATTATAACCTCTGTATCTTGTAGTAGGTATAAGGTCGGTAACTAAAAAGGGGGCGCTTCCATTTTTACGAGCAGAATCGTTTGGAAATAGAGTTTTCAAATATTCGGTTAATGTGACTTTTTTATATTTTTTCATCTCATGGCCTTTCTGGTTAGACATTGAAATATCCACTACACAAAAAAACTCATCAGAAAAACCAATAATATCTGGTGTCAATTCTTCAGCGGTTTTTGGTTCACAAAAAAAAATCTTTATAACCTGCCTCAAAGAATGGCCCAACTTCACGTTGACTTTTATCAAATAAAAAAATAGACCTGCGCCATAATTCTACACGCCTCTCACCCATATTTTCGTATGGACTAGTCAAATAACGGCACCCCCTCATAATACATTTTTACATCAGAAGAAAGGTGACGTGCAGACAAGGTTCCAAATCGAGGTGCAACATTCATACAAGCATTTGGTTGTGGAGTAATATATGCATAATCTTCACCAAGATCCAAGGTTAAAAAGTCCCCTGTATGAAGGTCAACACCGGAGTATCTTATAAAATCTTCTTGTGATTCATACGGTTCGAGCCACAGCATCATTCTGCCAACTCCTGAAAATGATATACGACTAAAATCACTATTGTTAATTTTTTCTGAAAAAATTGTCTCAACAAATGAAGATCTTTTAGAGCGCTCTTTCTCCATTACCTCTAATTCTTTTAGATACGCAGTTTTTACGTAACTTATCAATTCTACAAAATTCTCAAAATCATCACACGTATTTACAGTCATATGTCCATTATAGAACAATTCATATAATTCTCCAGATATGTTCCTACCATCTGTTGACCAGTTTTTCCCAAATCGGATAGAAGATTTTGAAAAATTATCCTTCGCGGCATTTAACAGTTGCTCTTGCCTCTCTGAAAGATTTCGTCCGATCCAAAGTTTGGCAGAAAAATTTGATTTTGGTTCTTCCATAGTAAAGGTGTCTTCAAATCGTATCCCAAATCCACGGTTTGTATACCTAAACTCGTTTTGGACTTTAAACATAAATGATTCTGGTGCCCATAGGTTATCCACCCCTCTTTTTTCAAGAAATACTGATCTTAGCATCTTGAGGGCTGTGTTCGTTTGTGAAAGGCAAAATATCTGCCATATTCTCTTATTGCTCGTATCGATCCAATAAGTTTCACCCTCATGGTTAAGTGAATAAAGACTTTTGTCTATACATTTAGCCTCGGATAATTCGAGAATATTTCTTACATGGCTTTCATTTACTTCTATCCAAAACACCTTGATTTGAGGGCGCTTCCACTGCCCAAAACGGGAATAGTATTCCCTGTTTTCTTCACAAATAGCTTGAAGTAAGGTGAATAATTCCTTTCTACTCTTGATGGTGCTCATTTATTGTCACTTCATCTACTTCTTATAATACGGAGCCTGTTAAACCCCTCATAGGTATTCGCAAGACAATAAAGCTTTCGATCTTTAAATTTTTTTACAGCAACACCAAATTCCCTCGGTACACCACTTCATTGTACGCTTTCCGACCCAGAATCCGTTCGATTTCGCGTGATTGCACCCCTTTAATCTTTTCGATATCGCTGCTCGAGTAATTTGAGATGCCCTTTGCAAATTCAATCCCGTCGGCGTCGACGATGCTAATCGGATCGCCGCTCTTAAACTCCTTTTCCACACCGAGGATGCCCGAGGGGAGCAAGCTCCCACTATTTTCAAGCAGTGCGGTTTTTGCACCGGCATCAACCTTTATGCTACCTTTTGGCGATGCGGCGAAGCGAATCCAGTGCGTTCGGCCGTTCAGCTTATCCGTCTTCGGCAAGAAGAGCGTGCCGAGCGGTTCACCATTGATGAGCCGAACGAGGATGTTCTCTGCGCTGCTGTTTGCGATGACCATGGGAATGCCTGCGTTCGTAACGACCTTAGCAGCTTCCAGTTTCGTCTGCATACCGCCCACACCGGTTCTCCCGCCCTTGTCCGCAATTCGCTCAAGCTCAGGGGTTATTTCGTCCACCACGGCGATGAGTTCCGCTTTTTCACTTCGTTTCGGGTTATACGTGTACAAACCGTCGACATCAGACAGGATAATAAGCAAATCCGCATCGAGATTGCTTGCGACCAGCGCCGATAAATTATCGTTATCGCCCAATTTAATCTCGTCTACGGCCACCGTGTCGTTCTCATTGGTGATAGGGATCACATTGGACTTGAGTAAGGTATCTAGGGTATTGCGCAGGTTGAGGTAGCGCTGCCGGTTATGGAATGCCGCATAGGTTACCAAGACCTGAGCTACGATCTGATCATAATGGGAAAAATATTTGTCATACGTGCTCATCAGGATGTTCTGGCCGACGGCAGCCGTGGCTTGTAATACCTTTATGTCACGTGGTCGTCGTTTGAGGTCAAGTTTACCAATACCCGCACCGATAGCGCCTGACGATACCAAAATGACTTCTTTACCTTGATTTCTCAACGCAACGATCTTTTGAACGAGCTTTTCTACCTTTTCCGGGTTCATTCGGTAATCTGCATCGGTGATGCTGCTCGTACCGACCTTAATGACGATTCGTTTCGCTTCCGATAGGTCGATACCTTCTCGTTCCGTGGATTTCATCGTTGTTTCTCCAGCCATATCTTTGCCCGTCTTTGATTCGTTAACACTACATTAGCTTTGTGTAAAGTAAAAGAAAAGTTTATAAAAATGGTTTTATCTCCCATGGCGCTTCCTCAAGCCCTTTGAGCTCCACACCGCCGTCAACGCCCAGAATCTCCGCACCGTCGAATTCTGCCATGCCGCAGAGCAACTGTTGCTCGGGATGCGTGCCCGGTGTAATCTTACAGCTCAACACGACGCGTTTACCTGCAGAAACGACGATTTTCAGCCGGGCGGACGCGGGATGGTTCTTGGGTAGCACAATCAGTGGCGAGTTCACTTCTCGAATCATGTAAAGCACGCAACGCAGTCCATTTCTGATCAGGTCATCAGTGCCAAACCCTGAAGCGACCAGTAACGCTTCTGGACCCAACCCCAAAACAAACTCGCGGTCAGGCGTGTCAACGAAGAACGGACGTTGGGTTCCTACTTTTACTATCGCTAAGGTGCCGGTCTGTCCGTGCACCAGCAGCATTTCGTGGTTTTCTAAGGGGATCATGGTGTGTATAATACTTAACGTAATCCCGGTTATTACATTTTCCCGGAACAATCACTTGAAGGCTTCTAAGAACTCAAACCACCGGCTCGAGATATTCCCGATATTCCTTGACCTCCACCGGCCTGCCAGACCAGTATTTTAGCACCTCGCCGTTCTGGACGATCGCAGTCAACGGCAGGAGCTTCTCGCCCTCGCTGCTCCGGTTGATAATATGATAAAGCGCTCCTTCCGGCGAACTGTCGTAAAAATCAATAAAAGCGATTTGATCACCGTAGAGCTGCTGCAGCTCATCGATATTGGGCATGTCTCGCTCGCAGATTATGCACACGTCCTCACTACACGGATCGCGTCGTATGCTCATCACAACCGGTCGTTTGAACTCTAAAATCTTTGAAACCGCTCGCTCTATACCTTGGTACTTTCCCTGGACATACCGCATGATTACCTCGTCATACCGCTTCAGAACGTTTTCAACGCTCAGCCCGTGCTTCGCGGCGAGCATCTGCACCACTTTCTGCTTGAATATTTGCTGATGTTCTGAGACGAGATCTCTAAGCTGCATCGTTTACCTTACTCCTAATTACGATTCTTTAAATAATTAGGTTGACGGATCGAATCGCTCTCAACCCCATGCTTCTTTCGCCGCGGCATAGGTCTGTTCCATCTCAGACTCCGAAGTGATGCCAACGCTTATCGAATCCGCATAGGTATAAATGAAACTGAACAATGACTGTGTGGGTTTCAAACGACCCGCAGCTAACGGCTTTATTGCGATCACCGTTTTGTCAGTAGTTTCCAACGCCTTCAGTGTGCTTTCTTTATCCGGCTCCATTGCATAGCCCACCGGATTTACCGGAGCGAGATACGCATCGAAATCAAAACCCGCAGTGTCCAGTTCCTCTATCGTGGCACCGGGATAATGCGTAGCGGCAGCCGGTGACGCCCCTACAGCTTTGATCTTCTTTATCCGGCCGGCTATGCGCGAGTTAAGGGCATCGCAGGAAAGCGCATGTAGTGCTATAATTTCCGGCTTCAACGGTCTTACCAAATCCAAATCACGCTCGAAGTTCCTTCCGCTCGGTAGCGTTGCAGCGATAAAGAATTCCTCACCTAGTTCCTTCACCGCCTCTTTCAACGCGTTCACGAGAGGTTCATAAACAATGAGCTGCACTGCTTTTACCTCAAGCTGTGCTGATTCGATGAACAAACAGCCGGGTCATATTGGATTCGTTATGATAAAATCGCTGCCGATACTCGTAGGCCTTTGCGCCAAACTGCCCCGCTCCGATGAACGGAGAAGTTCCAAGCATAAGCTTTGGGATTTCTAAGTGCATTATACTTTGATATAAATCAAAACGAGAAATAGTATAGCTAAAATAGCAAAAGACAAGAGTGGCATAGTAAGGAGAACAAAAGTATGGTCAGTAAAGCCCCATCGTATTCTTCGATTCCGCAGTTCCTGCAACCGTATGTGAAGGACGCCGTTGCGTTTCCTGCGTTAAATACGTTATCCTCGCTGCTGGATTTGAAAGAGCGAGACGCAGAGAAGGTGGTGCTCAAAACGAACGAGCAATTAATGGGCTATAAAGTGCGGAACGTCTTCTGCACCACAGAGACGAGGGAATTAGAGCGAGATATCTTGAAGCTGCTCGCAGGCTATGCGACGACGAAAAACGGACGTGAGTTGGTTCGTACACGCACGCCTACCCTTGACCGAGCAGAACTGCAAAAGCGGTTTGAGGATGTGCGTGAGACTAAACGATTGACTGAGCTACTGGGCACGGAGAAGATAGCGGAGGTGCAGAAACTACTCCTCAACGTTGAGATCGAGTCCATGAACTTCGGCACATCGCCGCTTATCGCTACTCGCAGCCGAAGCCTCGAAGCACAGCTAAAGGAGCACTACGGCGATTTCGTCCGTATCGCTATTGTTGATTCCGTGGAGAAAGCGCAAGAACTTGTACAAAAAGAAAACATCATTCTGTTGCTCGGCGAAGAGGAGGGCGTGTTTGACGAGCCGGGCATTATAACGCTGCCTGGTGATGATTCGTCGGATATCAGCGCGATCTATCCCACGTTCGTGGTTAAATCGTTCACGGCAAAGAAAAAAGCACTAGAAGCGGTTATACGACTCTTAACTGAGTTTGAGGAACTTAAAGATTCACAACTGTTTAACGGCATCTCAATAGCGGATTTAGATTCGGTTTTGGAGCTTATAGAAGGACTAGAAGCGGGAAAGGGCACCGGGGAAATCAACTTTGATGATGTACTCTACCGCTGGGAGGAGGCGCTCAACAGGGAAATAGACAGGATTATGCGAAGCGGTGGTGGTGCAGACGATTTTAAAGGTTACCTGGATGAAGTCGTGGTGAACATGGCTGATGAGCTGATGCTTACCGGTGAGGACCGAGAAGTGCTGCGAGAAAGCGCGTACGAGAACTTAGAGCGTGGCCCACCGTTCGAATTCTCACGTAGCAAGACAGAGCTCTTGCGACAACGGTATGCGAGGAAGATGGCAGAGCGGCAGTATTTCCAGTTGCGAGACGGTGCAAAGCACCTGGAGCGGTGGAGCAAACCGATAAACAAAGCGATTAAACAGCTTTTCTATTTCGATTTTATGCTTGCCGTGTTGCAATTTAGCCAGGACTTCGGGTTAACGGTGCCAGAACTCATCGACGGTGGCTTGGGCGTGATTAAGGGTAGGAATATCTTCCTAGTCGATGAAGCGCTCAGCGGGGGTGAGAACGTGGTTCCGGTTTCATATTCGATAGGGAAGGCGAATGTAGGCATCTTCGGCGCGACGCCACACCCGGTAGCGACCCTAACGGGGGCGAATAGCGGCGGGAAAACCTGTCTGCTCATCATGCTCGCAAGTTCGATCATTCTCACGGAGCTTGGGCTGCCCGTGCCTGCGGAACGTGCGGAAATACCCGTGCTACCGCTCTACCTGTACCGAAGGAAGATGATCAAGAAAACGGGATCGTTCGAATATTCCATGCGAGCGTTGAGCCGGATATTCATGCGCGAAGGTGCGAAGGTCGTGTTAATAGACGAGTTGGAGGCGCTTACCGAGCCTGGTGCTATGGGTCGGATAATGGCGTCCGTACTGAACAATCTGCCGAACGATACGCTGGCAGTAATGATCACGCATTTGATCCACGAGTTGCTGCCGCATATCAGCATGAAGAAGGTACGGGTGGATGGTATTGAGTCCGAGGGCTTGGATGCTGCGGGGAATATCATCGTTGACCGACAGCCGATGTTCAACCATATCGGGTCGAGCACACCCGAGTTGGTCATAACGAAGCTTCTGGGTCGCGTGCGGAAAGCGGAGTTGAAGGCCGTTTACGAGGAGATCCTTAAGGTGCTGGGGAAGGAGAGAGAGGAGTGGAGTTGAGTTGAGATAGACCCTCCTGTATTCTGCTGGAAAAGCAATCAAAATCAACTAATCTCAAAATCGTCGGTCGCCCCTCGCTGAAGATTGGGGCGAGCCGGGATTTGCTACGTTGGTTTAAACAAACGGAAAATCGAGCTCGACCCGTATTACTGTTTTTTCCTTGGTTGAATACCGGGAAAATGTTAAACGGGGAAATCCGCGAGGATTTAGAGCGAAATTGCCTTAGCCCGTGCATACTCAAAATCAGAGGGAGCCCCTCGGTCTCCCTTTGACTATTGCAGCAAAAGGTTTATAATGTTCAAGAAGGAATCATCACGTATAAGGGAAGTACCTATCAATGGTAATATGCTTAAAGATATTTATGAGAGATTAGGTATTGGAACAGATTTAGAAGAAGAACAGAGAAAATTTTTTAACCGCCTTTATTTAACTTTGCAGGTAGTTTCTAACACGTACCCCTATAATAGGACTCATAGAGGGTTATATAATGCTGTAGCTTATGAATTAGGAGTTGATGTAAGATATAGTTTTGAGTCGTATTTTGATAGCGATTATTCTGATGGTTTTTATTATAATTTAGCTGTAGCTGAAACTATACTTATAGTTTTCAGACGTTATGCATCTATGAAGACTGCTTGTGAAGTTTTTAAGGAAAGTTTACAAGGTGCTTTTGAGAGATCAGCGGTTGATTTAGGAATTACTTTTGAGAACGATATTATAATTAAAACAGGAGTTAGTGAACTGGATAATGTTGCAGTTCTTGAGCCATTAGATTGGTTAAGCAAGTACCCAACTACGAGAGGATATTTTGAAAGTGCTTTAAAATATTATTTGGCCAAACAGTATCCTGATGCAATGACTAATGCTTATAGTGCTCTCGAAAGTCTTGCTAAAACCGTTTTAGGGCGTGAAAGAACTTTAGATAATCTAATTGGTGAGCTCTTAAGTTATCTGACTTTACCGACGCAATGGAGTAGTATTTTGGGACATTTTTGCCATATTGCACACGAAGATTCGAGTAGGCATGGGGAATCAGAAGGAAACAACGGAAATGACATAGACCCCAAATACGCAGAAGCATACATCTACTTTACTGGGTTGATGATACGATTAATTATTCGGACAAAAGAGGATGTCTGAAGAAAGAACTTATACTTAATCACTTTTTGTAAAGTTGGCTTGTGATCAATCAAAATTTTCTAAAAAGGTCTGAGCTAACTGCAAAAAACTTCTTGGGCTCAATATACCCGCGTTAAAAATATAAAAATAAAGAAAAAAGGAAACCCAATGGTTTCCGTTCCGTTTTCTACTCTACTTATGAGACTACGCAAAATCCAACTGCGCATACAACTGCTTGTCTTTGAAATTCTTCAGCGACATCGCGTCTGACGGGCAGAAGGAAGCGCAACTGCCACAGCCTATGCAACCCTCGGTCACGTGTGCGATCTTCTTATTCCCGCTTACCACCGTCATGATACCGTACGTTACTGCCGCTACTGGCTCCTCCACCAACTCGATCGCCTCGACGGGACATAACTCGACACATACGCCGCAGCCGGCACAGATCTCCTCATTCACCACGGAAACGATTCCTGGCGTTTCGAGGAAGTTCTTCGCCAATAACACGCATGCCCGCGCCGCAGCTCCACTGCCCATTGCGATGCTCTCGTCGATCATTGCAGGATAAACAGCCGAACCACAGATGAACACGCCTTCGTTCACTGTATCAACCGGTGTTAACACCAGCTTTGGTCGCTCCTGAGCCTCTAAGAAGAACCCGTTTCTCAGTGGAATCATGAACATCGTGCTCAATTGCTCGTTCTCTTCCGCAGGCTGCACCAGTGGGCTGACCACGACCAGATCCGGCTTTATCTGGATCTCATCGTTGAAGATCACATCGAAGATCGAAACAACACCGTCCGCAAAGGTTGGTGAGCGTTCCGCATCGTATCTAAGGAAGACTACGCCTTTCTGCCGTGCCTCCTTGTATGCCATCTCCCACTTGCCGTACGTCTTGATGTCCTGATAAAGCACGAATACGTTCAGTTCAGGCTTAAGCTCCTTCGCTTTTAACGCATTGGTGACCACTTCGATGCTGTTGTATTTTGCATAGACTCCGTTGCCTGATGCACCGTCTTGAATCATAACGACGGTATTTGCATCCACAGTGCCCTCCAGCATCTTGGCAAAGTCGGTTAGCGTCACGACGCTATTATTTTGACCGTAGCCGAAGAACCCTTCAGGAACAAACTCGCACGCGCCTGTTGCAAGCACTGCGGCACCGAAATCGATCTCTTCATCTACGCCTGCTCCGGTTACCTGCGCTCTAAACGCGCCTGCTCGTCCCCTAACGTTCTCGACTGCGGCACCCGTGTACACCGTGATCTTATCGTTACTCGTTATCTTGCCCACGTAATCATTCAGCACGTCAGCAGCTTTTGCACCGTCCTGTAGCTCAGTGGTTTCTCTCAAACCGCCGCCTAACTCCGATCCTTTCTCCACCAAGGAAACTTCATAGCCGGCATTCGCGATATCGAGTGCTGCAGTCATCCCGGCTGCACCACCGCCAACCACAAGTGCTTTTGGCGTCACCGGATACTGCTCTATCGGAACCGGTTCGAGATACCGCGCACGTTCTACCGCCATGGTCATCTGGCTCATTGCGGCGACCGTTGCCTCATTTGCATCGTGTACCCACGCACATTGCTCTCGTAGGTTCACCATTTCGAGCAAATAGGGGTTTAAGCCGGCCTTCGCGCACGCATCCCTGAATATCGCTTCGTAAGCTCGCGGCGAATAGCCTGCAACAACTACTCTATTCAGTCCTTCATCTACTATGCCGTCCTCGATGGCGTCCAGGGTCTCTTTCAAGGTGTTCGTCTCGCTGTTCACCACGGCAACATCCCTCAGCTGGCCCACATGCTCTGCCACCGCAGGCATGTCCATTGCACCGGCAACGTCGCCTTCGCGAGCACTAATGAAAACGCCGATCTTCGCCTCTTCACCCACCTCGATATATTTCCGCTCGTCCTGACCGGGAATCATCTCGGTCCTTTCGGATAACTGAGCAGCTTTTAATGCTGCCGCATTGGCCTGTATGACACTTTCCCGAACCTTCATCGGTGCGGTTGCCGTGCCACCAGCGAAAATACCCGGCACACTCGTTTCCAACGGGCTCGTCAGGCTCGTCTCAACAAAGCCATAAGGATCAAGGTTTACGCCTGTTACTTCAGCAAGTTTCACCATTGTCTTTGACGGCAGAAGACCAACCGCAAGAACTACCATGTCAAGGCCTAACTGCTCGATCTCACCGTTCGTTAAATTCTCGTACTTCACGGTGAGCTCCCCGCCGTCCGCAAGCACTTCGGGAACTCGCGACCTGACGTACTTCACGCCGTATTTGTTCTTCAAGTCAGCCACCAGTTCCTCATCCTTGCCAAATACGCGAATGTCCATATAGAAGACGTACACGTCCGTGTCGGGGTAACGCTCTTTTAATTCCCACACCTCTTTCGCCGTGTAGCCACAGCAGGCAGTTGAACAAATTTCATTCTCCTTACAGCGCGACCCGATACATTTGATAAATCCGATCTTTTTCACCGGCTTGCCATCTGAAGGTCGCACCAGCGCTCCGTTCTCACTCGTCGTACACGCTCGGAGCATACCTTCAAAATCCAATGACGCAACGACATCTGGATTGTCAATTGCATAGCCTTTCGCTATGTCATCATAAACGTCATAGCCCGGTGTCAGCACCACGCTCTCCACGCCTATGTCCTTCCCTGCTACCTTCAACGTGAAATTACCGGCTGAGCCTGATAAGCTCTCAACTTCGCTTGACAGCATCAGTTCTATGTTTGGATGGTTCTCTATCTCCGCGATCTTCGGCGATATCCCTGTTTCACATTCCGCAAGCTCAGAAACCTTACCACCGAGTTTGTCATTCTTCTCGATTAAATAGACTTTGTAACCCGCATCGGCAAGGTCAAGAGCTGCCGTTATACCGGAAACGCCGCCTCCTATAACTGCTATTCCCATTTTTACACCACCTTCTCCAGTAGTTTCTTTGTGTCTACGGCATTCTTCTGAAGACCAAGCTTATTCGCGTCTATTCCAAGCGCGAGCCCCATCAACTGCGTGATATACACCACCGGCATATCGAACTTGACGTTCAACGCCTTCTCTACATCCGGCTGCTTCGCATCCAGCATCATGCCGCACAGCGGACAGGCAAGTGCTACACAGTCCGCACCGGCGTCCTTCGCGGTCTGCAGGATCTTCCTCGCCATCTCAAACGCGAGATCACTTCTCGTCATCATCAACGGTCCGCCACAGCACTTCGTTTTCATAGAGCTGAACGGGACATTCTCGCCTCCGATTAACTCGATCAACTGATCCATCAAGACCGGATCGTCGGGATCGTCAAATGCCGTCTCTGGCGGTCGACCCAAATAACAACCATAATACGGTGCCACCTTGAGTTCCACCTTCTTCACTAACTTACTCTTTATCGCGTCCAGACCTATGTCGTTAACGAGGACATCGAGCACGTGCTTCGGCGTTATCGTGCCGTTGTACTCAAGCGAAGGATCAATCGCTTTTATTTCCGCACGCAACTCCTCATTTTCCTTCAGTGCATTGTTCGTCCTTGCTAAATTGTAATAACAGATGCTGCAGGGTGTGACGATATCCAAATGCTCCCTCTCTGCAATGGCGAGATTTCGCGCATTTAACGCGTATACTAATCTCGGATCCTCTGCTTCCGCCGCACCACAGCAGTTCCAGTCCTCGACTTCTTCCAGCTCAACCCCCAACGCTTTAAACATCTCTTTCGTTGACAGGTCTTGCTCCAACGCCGTCGCCTCTGATGGACACCCTGGATAATATGCAATCTTCTCTATGCTCATTTCTCTTTCTCCTCAGCCCACTCGAAGATCTTCTTCATCACTTCTCGCTGCTTTATCTTCGATGGTAAAACCCCTTTTGTCAGACCGTGACCACCAAGTGGCCCCATTTTACCTTTAAAGAACATCCGCATACCGAAACCCATGTAATCCTTCATCATTGCTTTTTGTCCCGCAACGAAAGAGCCTTCTCTCTTGGGGTAATATTCCATTGCCAGTCCTATATCATAGAGCCGCCCATACTTCTCCAACGTATGTAAGAACGCCGTTTCAAAGAGTGGTCTCGGGCTCTCTATTTTTATCTCGCCTGCTGCCTCTGCCTTCTCTGCTAACCGTCGTAGTACAGCGAGCACATCGCCAACCACCACATCTTGCGGGCATCGCGCTGTGCACGTCTGACAGATAGCACAGATCCACAAATCCGGATTGGACAGCACTTCTTTGCGCATTCCCAACAGGCTCATCTGGATTAACTTCCTCGGGTTGTAACTTGGCACGAGTTCTGTAAGTGGGCAGCCGATGGTACAAGTGCTACACTGGTAACATGCGGTAAGGTGCTCTCCTCCCGGCTCCTTCATAATCTCGTTCTTAAAGTCCGGGTCCAGTTCCCAGGTCTTTATTGGCATTTTATCGTAGACACTCTTCTAGTTCGTCATCCTCATAGGTCGTGAACGGTAGAGGCTCCTTTACATCCTTTCCAGGCACGTACTCGAAGATCTCCTGTACCTTCTTCGTAAGGACCGGATAGAATCTCGTCAGTGGTATGTCTTTTGGACATGCATCTTCACACGCACCACAGGCAACGCAGGTCGTGCTGACGTGGTACACCCTCGTGAGATGGTACATGAGTTGATTGGCTGGTACGGCTATCGCGCCACGCGCCTCTGCTAAGTTCAGCAAGTCGCCGCCCACAGGGTTCCCGATTGGTTGGTCAAAGAAGCATTCTTTACAGTAACACACCGGGCAAACATCTCTGCAGTTCTTGCATACGATACAGTCTCGGAGGAACTCTTCCAATGCCGCTTCACTGTCTACCTTCGGCAACGCATCCAAACTCGCTTTTGCCTCTGCTGCGATCTTCTCATTTTCCGCTGACCGGTCTAACTCCTTGTCTTCCAGTTCGAGCCCGGCGGCAGTCAATGCTGCATCGCCCTTTTCCGTCAGCCCTACAACGGTCACTTTCTCGCCATTCGCTTGCGCGAGAGCAATATCACCAACGTCTGCAAGTCGATTATCACAGATTGCACAGGCATCCCGTATCGAAACGCCCTTTCCCGAAAGTTCCTTTATCTTTCCACTGTCCACTTGATCGCCAATATCCGCATAATTCGCTGCATAAACCTCGTTCGCGTAAGCGCCCGCGCAATCCACGGTTATAAGAAGCACACTCTCTTCATTCAGCTGCTTAAGCTTGACCAATTCTATTGCTGCTCGTGTTTCACAGGGTTTGGCTACAACGCCAATCTTCTCATCGATCATCCAGCCCTTAACGATGTTCGCGGCGTTTACACCGAACGAAGGCGCGAAAATGACTGATTCTGGCGCTGTTATCTTGTCCTTGTTCCGTACAAGCATGTAGGATACACCGTTCCCGACTCTACGCGGTATGACCAGTGCATCCACGACCTTGTTCTCCAGCAATCCCTTAAAAAACCCTTCTAAATCCCCATAATTGAGCTCTGTTCCTTTCATAGTATCTCATCCTTCATGGGATTCGGTCCCACTTCTTTAATGTGCGCTGCCAGGCTCTTCATGGTATCTGCGAATTTGACACCCTCAGACGCGCTAATCCAGTGTAATTGGACACGATTATCCAATCCCAACTGCTTTAGAATCGTTCTCATTGCTGCTATTCTACGTCGGGAATAGAAGTTCCCTTTGATGTAGTGGCACTCCCCTGGATGGCAGCCTCCTATGAACACTCCGTCTGCTCCATTTAATAACGCCTTGAGCACAAACATCGGATCTATCCGCGCCGTGCACATAAGCCTTATTATCCGAATGTTTGGTGGGTATTTTTTCCGCGACGTCCCTGCTAAGTCTGCACCCGCATAAGTACACCAATTACAGGTAAATCCAACGATCTTTGGCTCAAAATCCTCTTTCTCTTCTCCCATTTTTTATCACCTAGGTCTATGCTTACTTTCCTCGATTACTTTTGGCTAATCTTCCTATTAGGTATAACATATATAAGTTTTTCGATATTTCTCAAATCACCACCGCGTTCGAGGTCAGCTACTCTAGTCGGATTCCTTAATAACAGTTTAATAAGAAAACGCTTCATAAGATACGAGGTAACGTGTAATCCGTGAATATACATAATTCTATTTCGGGGGACTCAGAGTCAAGAGATGCGGGAATCGGCTGCTATGCCCATCAGAACGTGGCAACCGTGAGACGAGGTGATTACGAGGGTTGCAATGAAGACGTTGAAAGAGGGGCGCTGAGATATAACTAAATGAAGATGCCGTCGTTCAATCCGCATCTGATACTCCTGCACGCACCAACTGTGTACGATTTCCGCAAGTATCCACTCATGTTCGGCCCGATCGCGGATGGCGTACCCTCAACGCCCTTGTTCGAGATGTACCCGATTGGCTTCTTCTCTTTGATGGAACATCTGGCGCGAAACGGGATCGGGGTGCGAATAATCAATTTGGCTGTGCGAATGCTGAGTAGTGACGATTTCGATGCGGAAAAGATGATACAGAAGCTGAAGCCAAAGGCGTTCGGTATCGATCTCCATTGGCTGCCTCATGCGCAGGGGAGTCTTGAAGTCGCGAAGATCTGCAAAAAATACCACCCTGACATACCCGTTATCTTCGGTGGCTATTCCGCAACGTACTTCTACGACGAGTTAATTCGCTATCCAGAGGTAGATTTCATTTTAAGAGGTGATTCCACCGAAGAACCGCTGCTGCAGCTTATGAACGCGATTATTAAACAGCCCTCATCCACCGTAAGCGCCATCCCAAACCTTGTCTGGAAGGATAGCAGCGGTAAGGCTCACGCGAACCCGTTTACTTACGTTCCGAACGATCTGAATAAATCCGCGAATAATTACGTTGCTGCGTTCAAATCAGCATTGAAATACCGCGATGTTCGAAGTATGAGCCCCTGGAAAGGCTGGACCTCTCACGAATGGCTTGACTATCCTATCACGCCCGTGATTACCTGCCGTGGATGCATCCACAATTGCACCTTTTGCGGTGGTTCTCGGAACGCACTGGCGCTGTATTGCAATCGAAAGAAACCGGCATTTCGCGATCCTCAATTGATCGTGAAGGACATTATTAAGACCGCACGATATACTCGAGCACCCATATTTATTATCGGCGATCTCTTCCAGCCGGGCAAAAAATATGCGTACACCATCTTAGAAGGCTTGAAAAAAGCCAAAATCACCAACCATCTCGTGTTTGAGTTGTTCAAACCGGCACCGAAGGAATTCTTTGATCGCGTGGCGGAATCGGTGACGAACTTCAATTTCGAGATATCGCCCGATAGCCATGACGAACGGGTACGAGCGGCAGAAGGGAAGCAGTACAAAAATGCGGAAATCGAGAAGAATTTGAAGTGGGCCTTGGATGCGGGCTGCAACAAATTTGATCTGTTCTTCATGATTGGACTCCCGCTACAGACCTGCGAATCGGCGATGGAGACGGTAGAGTGGTGTGGGTATCTCATGGAGAAGTTCGGCACGCGCGTTGTACCGTTTATTCTTCCGTATTCGCCCTTTATCGATCCCGGCTGCATAGCCTACGAGCAGTCGGAGAAGATGGGCTATACGATCCTTCTCAAGACGCTCGAAGAGTATCGGAAAGCGCTGTTAGCACCCAGTTGGAAATACGCCTTAAATTACGAGACAAAATGGATGACGCGGGACGAAATTGCCGACTGCGCGTACCAAGCTGGGCTGCGCATGAACGAACTGAAGCTGAAATGCGGCTTGATCGACGAGGAGCTATTCAAGAAGACGAAAGGGCGGATAAAGCTCGCAATTGACCTTACAACAGCCGTAGATAAGATTCTAGAGACAAATGACGAAACCGCCCAGCAAGAGCGTTTGATGCAGTTGAAACCCGAGTTCGACACGCTCTTCAACTCGGTCATCAACGAGAAGGTACAACTGGATTGGCCTGCTGCGAAGCGTGGTTTGCGGATTTTACCGCTCTTAAAATTAGCACTACTCGATTCCTTAGCGATGCGACGGGGTAAATAAGCCGCTTTACTCTACGAAGCGGGACGTGGCGCGGGACGATTAGGATCGAAAACCCCCGCAACTTGGATTCCTATCTCGTAGAAGATAACAAGTGGGATTGCGACTATGAGCTGACTCACGACGTCGGGCGGCGTAAAGAACGCGGCGAGGACGAACATGATCACATAGATGTATCGTCGGTATTCCTTCAGTGTCTCGAGCGGGACGAGTCCGACACGAACAAGAAAGACGAGAAAGAGCGGGACTTCAAACGCGACGCCCATTACGAGCGTTATTATGATGACGAACGATATGAATTCATATATCGAGTACGTGGCGGTAACTCCACTCGCTGCTGACATAATGTGAAGATACGTGAGGACTATCGGCAGCATGAGGAAGTACGAGTAGCTTATTCCCAAAACGAAGAGAGAAAAGGCGGTAGTCACCAATATAATGAAGTGCGATTTCTTCATCGGATTCTTTATGCCAAACCGCACCTTCAACATCTTGTACACGTAGTGGAACACAAGCGGAATGACCAGTATGACGCCGATGACCAGCGCCATCTTCAATTTCAGCATGATTACTTCCACGGGCGATATATAGATGAGCGTTGCACCTTCGGGGAGGAGATCTTGCTTTATTCGCTCTAATACGGGATCCAAGAATTGAAAAGAGACCATGAACCCACCGAGAAAAACGGCGGCAATGGGTATGAGCTTTTTCTTTATCGCTACCGTTATATATCCTAACTCCTCGCTAATACTTGCCATCTTCACGTGCTCCTATTACTATGACTGGATAAATGATAAAAGCTAACGCCGAAGCTAGGACGAAGACGAAAGAGAAAATGCGGATGACTGACGACGCTGCTTTCGAGTTAGATGGCCCAATAGGGGATGATGAGATACCGATACTCGAGCATGTCGAGGAACTACGAGAGAGGCTCATCGTCTTTTTGATCCCGTTCTGCATCGCCACGATCGCTGCGTATCCGTTTTCAAACATCTTACTCCGCCGCATATTATTCCATAACCTCTTCCCTGAAGAAATGGCCATGTTTGTTTACAGCCCGATGGAATGGATGAGCGTACGGCTCCTGTTCTCCTTCTTACTCGCCTTTTCTGTTACGATGCCCTTGCTCTTATTTGAGCTTTTCGCTTTTATACGATCTGGTTTGTATCCCTCAGAGCGGAAATTCTTCCTGATGGTTGCCATCCCTTCGCTCTGCTGTTACGTTGTCGGAGCGATCTTCGCCTATTACTTCGTCCTGCCACTCATCTTCGGCTATCTCATCAACTACTCCGGCGATGTCGCACAGGTTGCGCTTTCTGCGAAGCGGATCTTCTCTCTTATTCTTTACACCGCGGTGAGCTTCGGGCTGATTTTTCAAATCCCGCTCGTAATGATCTTGGCGGTAAAAATGCAAATAGTCACGTATTCGTGGCTCAGGAATAAACGAGTGATATTCTACGGGCTAATCATCGGCATCGCGTTCTTTGTCATCGCGGACCCGACGGGAATCTCGATGATCATGGCAGTGGTCTCAATCGCGCTCTTCGAGTTCGGATTGCTACTCTCACGCTACATCGGACGCAGACGTAAGTAGAAATAACTCATAGACGCGAGTGCTTGAGTTCGTCCATCTGCTTGCTGTTCTTGACGTAATCATGAGTAACCCCTCTCTTGCCGAGGGGATCGCAATGATCGCTGTCCTCTCGAAAGACCGTAGCAAAACTTCTCGATGCTTTTTATATCTTTTTATATATGCTCGACCAATAGTATAGGTAGAGAGAATAAGCCAAATTGTGAGGTGCAAAAAGCCATGTTAGGTCCAACTGAGATGATGGTAATTGCAGTAGTAGCAATCGTTTTGTTATTCGGTGCAGCGAAGGTGCCGCAGCTTGCCAGGTCGTTTGGGCAGGCGATGGGAGAGTTCAAAAAAGCGAAAAAGGAATCCGAATTGACCCTCAAGAATTTCGAAGACTCTATAGTGGGCGACGAAAAAGTAATACCGGAAACGACCGCAAAAGCAGAGAAAAAGGATGACGAGGTCAATATACGAGAAGTAGCAGGGTATATGGGCATAGAAACTGAAGGGAAGACCGATGAGCAGTTAAAAGAGGAAGTTCAGGCAAAGATGAAAGCTGACTCCAAGTAATAAGACCACCATTCTATCCTGTAAAAGAGGAACGTGAATTTTAATAATCTGCATGCTTCGAGTGCGCTTGCAGATATCCCGTTTCACCCATTTTTTCACCAGTCATACCTAGTGGTATACAGGGCATACGATCAGTCAAATCAAAAGCATTCAGTGTAGTCCTACATGCTCGATCGGTTTAACAACAGCTGCCACTTTAACAAGAGATTCTCACGGTAAGTTTGAGTTGCATGGAAGACAGATGTTTGAAAGGTAGGACATGCCACTTTACTGCTGCCACAACACAGTACAGCTTCACCACCACCAAACAGCTTTAGTACTTTATCATAACTCTTAATTCGTCAAACGATGAGTGGAACTGGATTTAAAAATCCTCGTTCCTTCTGAGTAGATTTCGTAGTGATTAAATTAAGTTAAATCCAAAAAAGAAAAAAAGAAATAGTTGGTTGTGGAAATATTCCACAACCTTTTTTTTGTCTCTTATAGCCCGATTGAGGTATAGAACGCTCCTATATTGGGCAACACTTCACCAAGGGGAACGTTCGTACCGAAAAGTACTACTCGTCCCATGATCTCACCGATGAGGACCACTACAAACAGAACGATTGCTATCATCGAAGCCATCGCCATGTTCTTCTTCGTTAGTGGCAATGCAAGTGCTATGGCGCATATGAGAGCCAAGCCTACACCTACAACCCATCGTGCCATATAAAGTGTGGAGTATTCACCCGATAACATGCTCGTGAGCGTCTCACCCTGTGCTACTTGTGCGTATTCGGTCTCTGCAACTTCTAACATGCCAGTATGTGCGAAGAGCCCTACTGCCAGCACAATGACCATTACCAGCGAGATCCCCATCGTAATCCAGAGCATACGTGCTAAAGGCTCGTCTCCCTCTTTCTTCAACGTGTACTTCAGCGAAAGCACTGCTGCTACTGCCGTTACACCGCCCAGCAGGGCAGTAACGTAGAAGAACAGTATGATCGTCGAATGATTCAAAGAGGGCAGAGTGTATATCATGTATGCCGCCGCACTTATATAGGGAAACGTAAGTCCCACCAATGCAGCTAAGACTCCAACAGGTTTCCTGAGTGGCATGAGCTTCCCGACTATCGGCGGTATCACTGGGAGCCATTTGAGGCTGCCGTATTCCGGCTCTAAGAGCCACATCGCGGTATATGCCACTGCTAAGATGACAAAAATCGTAAGCACCAGTACTTCTTGACTCAGTAATGATGAACTCACGTTTTTCGTCATTGTAAACATCGCTTGTATCGGTCGTGCCTCGTGAGAAAGTATACCCATCAGGCCAATAAAGGCAACTGGAACAGAGACCCATGCTCCTGTCTCAAAGAACTTCGCCTCATCCTTGCCCTTCGCGAGGAAATCTGCGATGACCATTGCTATCAGCGCACCCACTGCCATCTGACTGAACACCGTGAAGGTCACGTATGCGGTAACTGCACTACTCATTGTTATCCATTACCTCCTTTACACTCGCTCTTGCCAGGCAATTGTGTTCCGAGACTTTGCATCTCTATACTGTGGTAAGATTTCGTTTATGTCGCCTCCAAGACGGGCCTTGGTCGAGCAGAACAGTGCACACCTCGGGCTGGGTTCTCTATTGTTGGCTACCGGCACAAAAGGCTGCACGCATAAGGTGCACTTGTCCATTATCCCTTCATACTCTTCAGCCGCACCCTCCAGCTCATGAGGATATTGTGGTGCGCCAAATGGGCATGCCCACCCGCAATAGCCACAGCCGATGCACTTATCCTTATCCATCAGAACGATACCGTCTTCAGCTCGCTTCTCTATCGCCTTCACTGGGCATGCAGCCTCACAGGGAGGCTCCGTGCAGTGCATACAGGAAACAGGTATGTTCTTCTCTCCAGGTCGCCCCTCGTTAATGGTCACAATTTTCACTCTGGCTGTTCCGTGAGGAACTTTGTTCTGGTCCTTGCAAATAGCAAAGCACGCTCCGCAGTTGATGCATTTCTCAATCACGTTCAGGAATTTATAGGTTACCATTTTTTACATTGCCTCCTAAGCCTTGTACACCTTGCACAGGCACGCTTTCGTCTCTTGCATGTTCGTCGACCTGTCGTATGCGTCCACACAGATGATGTTAACTGAATCCCCAAGTGCGAGTTCCGCGGTTCCAGGTGGGTATCGGTCCTCATATGACTCACCTTCAAACCAGCCGGCCCAGTGATACGGACAGAATATGGTCTGCTCGTTCACACGCTCCGTCACGTTTGCTCTCACTTTGATCTTTCCTCTCAGTGTCTCGACCCAGACGAAATCCCAATGGGTGATACCGAGTTCCATTGCCGTGTTCGGATTAATCTCCGCGTACATTTCAGGTTGTAACTCCACCAAGTATTCACACGATCTCGTCTCAGCGCCGCCGCCCATGTGCTCGACCTGTCGTCCTGTGGTGAGTATATAGGGATAGCCCTCGTTCACCAGGTTCTTCCGCTGCTGTTGGATCGTCTTATACAAGCACGGGATACGGTAGTTGTCTGCAACGTCATCGTAGGTTGGATATTTATCAATCAGGTCAGGTCGTGGACTCTCGATCGGTTCTCGGTGTATAGGAACTGGATCAGGCAGGTCCCACGCTCTGAATCGTGCTCTTCCTGCTCCTGACGGGCAGATGTTCTTGTCAAGCAGCTCCTTGAAGTCTGAGTCGATTTCCAACTTCCAGCCGGTACCATCAGTGCCATCGGAGTTCTTCTCGTCATAGCCTTCTGGGTAACCGTATGCCGCGCCTAACATGCTCTCGCCATCGTCCGACAATGGATTTCCGGGTGTTGAGTCAGCACCTCTGAATCGGGGTCGATATTCGTTGCCGCCTTCCCAGACGGGTATATCATTTCGGTACAAGATCGGTGTTCCTGGGTGCTCATCATTCCAGCACGGCCATGGCAGTCCCCAGTATTCTCCTTTCACCGGGCCACTCTTTGCCTGGCAATCTTCGCAATCGAAGACGCTGCAATCGGTACGACACTGCAGTTGCTGTCGCTTGAGCCGCTCTGGAGACTGGCGCATCATGATGACATTCGCGCCGAGATTAATCTCACGGAGCACATCCTCTGGATACTCGTTATAAGTGAAGTGTTCACCGAAGCCGAGTCTATCTGCCAGCTCCTTGATCATCCACCAGTCAGGCTTACTGTCGTATAAAGGCTCCACTAACTTGTTTCGCCACTGTACCTGCCGTGCACTGTTCGAAACGCTTCCGCTTTCCTCGAATTGCGTTGCCGCAGGCAGTACGATGATCCCGTCAGGTCGGTCCGCAAGTGAAGAAGCAATCGTCGCATGCGGGTCAACGCCCACAAGTAGTTCGACCTTCTCCATCGCCTTCTTCATCCGCTTCATTTCGGTGATCGAGTTCAGCGAATGACCCCAGACGAACGCCATCTTGATCGGGTTTGGCTGATTGATCGGGAATTCCTCATTGAGCACACCTTCGTACCATCGTGAGACCGTTATTCCCGGCTTGTGCATCAGCGATCCACCATTGTGCTCCGCGAACTTGGCATGCATCTCCTCGTAGGTTATTGGTGCATGTCTGTTCCAGACGCCAATCCAATGCTTCCACGAGCCTTCGGTAAGGCCGTAGTATGCAGGCAGCCAGTGCGAAAGCACGCACATATCGGTTGCACCCTGCACGTTGTCGTGACCTCTGAATGCGTTGGTTCCTCCGCCAGGTCTGCCCGAATACCCCATAAGCATCTCAAGGCAAGCGAACGACCTGATGTTATTCGTTCCCACGGTGTGTTGTGTTGCGCCCATTGCCCAGCATACACAATTAGCATAGTCCTCACCACGTGGTGGGAATGCCCAGTCACGTGCGACTTGCCGTATGGTATCTGCCGGAACCCAGGTAATGTCCTCCACAACCTCAGGTGTGTACTCCTTTACGACGTCCCACCATTTAGCAAACCCGTAGGTTCTCTTTTCGATGAAGTCCTTGTTGTGCCAGTTGTTATTCACGATTACATTGCAGATCCCCCAAATCAAGGGGATATCCGTTCCTGATCTGAATCGCACGTACATATCCGCCGCTGCGGCAGACTTTGTAAATCGCGGATCCATCACGATGAACTTTGCGCCTCGCTTCTTTGCCTCGAGGATGTGCAGCATCGCAACAGGATGCGAGTTGGCTGCGTTCTCACCGCAGAACAGAATAACGCCGGAATTGCGCATGTCGTTCCACGGATTGGTCATCGCACCATAGCTCCAACTGTTCGCCAAACCGGCGACCGTCGTGGAGTGGCATATCCGTGCCTGATGGTCTACGTTGTTCGTACCGTTAAATGCCGCAAATTTCCTGAATAAGTAGCACTCTTCATTGCTCGTCTTGGCAGATCCCATGTAAAAGATCGAATCGGGCCCGTAATTCGCCTTGATCTCCTTCATCTTGTTGGCGATCTTATCCAGGGCTTCAGTCCACGAGATTGCCTTCCACTGGCCCCCGACTTTCTCCATCGGAGTTTTTAGTCTGGTCTTTGAGTTGAGTATCTCTGCTATCGATGTTCCCTTAGAGCACATCGAGCCGCGATTTATCGGGTTCTCCAACCACGGTTCAAGACCGATGCATACACCGTCCTTTATTTTACCATGGAATCCACATCCCACTGCACAGTGCGAACAGGTAGATTTCACGAGCGTTACACCGGCTTCCTCAGGAGCCGCACTTGCAGTTTCAATCAAATCGCCAAGTTTGGAAGGATACGCACTGACGCCGCTGATACCACTCAGAGCCGCTGCAGTCCCTAAGGCACTCAGTTTAGTGAACATCCGCCTTGACATTCTGATACCACTATTTTTACCTATAGATTTTGTTCTTGCCGCCATTATTTCACCTCTTTCTCCTACTATTTTACCTCCAATTGTAATAACTCGATACCTTCACTATATATAAAAGCTTTTCGGTTTTGATAGCCCCATTCAAAAATAAGAACGTGCAGCGATCTAAGATTGTTCACCACACATGCTACAGAGGGTTATTGTTGAGTTCGCTTACGAGACAAAGTTGTATGCACTACCTAAAAACCCTGCAGTGTTCCTCATGCAGTAGCTTTGTCTTTATTGGAATGCGGAGAACAACAATCGTCTCGTCAAAAGCTATGAATGATAGATGCTGGAACACAAGCCAATATCAGACAGGAAAATGAAGCGCCATAAACAGAATAAGAGCTGAAGGCGGCTTATACGTAAACGTTCTTAACCTGCTTAAAAAGAGGAAAAGAAGAGAGATATTCGTTTCTATCTCGTTCTTCTCAACAACAGATAAGTCACCGCTAATACGCCGCCAACTGCGAAGAGGGCCTCATAACCGGGGGCTTTAGGTGTCGGTGTGGGACTCGTGGTTGGGGTTTTACTACTTCTCAGTGTTTGTACTGCCTGCTCTAAATCTCCCTGCAGCCTGCTAAGCGCTGCAATGGGTGTTGGTGGTACCAGCCCCAACGCATCAATTTCCTCAAGATGGCCTAGAGAACTGCTGATATAACCAGCTGCTGTTTCTAACTCATCAGGATCGTACTGCAGTGCTCCTGACTCGATATACTGACAGCCCGATTTGAAATTCTCTAATGCTAACGTCAAATGATTTTTCACTGGCTGCATCTCTGATGATACCTCATAACCTCCTAATTCGTCCAATGCCGCCGTAGCATCTTCATAGCCAGTACGTGCCCATACCTCACAGGTCGTACAGTCGAAATTTTCTATAGCCTCCGCCGTATTTATCGTGTCGGTTTCTATTTTATTCATCGTCTTGTCATACCATTCCTCGAATTCACTGTCTTCAAGGGGTTGCGCCTGTGCCACATCTGAAGCGCTTGCAAGGGCTAGTACGATGGTTAAACTTACAAGTAAAACCGTAGCAAGACATCCAAAAAATTTTGCTTTTCTCATTTTTCACCTCCTTAAAGCTAAATGATTACGTATCGCATATAAAAAGTAATGAATATTTGATAAATTGAGCGGTAAACGTGTTTTATCATTGCAATTAAGAGATGGCAGCAGTTTTCATTTTGGATAGAACAAAAGTATGCTGTGGAAGAATAAGCTATATTCGAGATAGATTTATATATCCGTAATAGCATCCCCTTCATTAAGAAATGAAAGATCCAGAGTGGAAGGAAAAGAAGAAAGAACTAACAGTGCTTCTTGAAAGAGAGGCGCTATTTCTTGAAATTACCCGGCAGTTGTCCGGACGTGTACAGAATGTATTTGCTCGGCCGGAATCTCTTGAGAAATTAGCTGAGGAGCTAAAAGCATGTGAAACTGACATTGTCAAGCGCTATTTCTTTCCAGTCGACAAAACAATAGATACGTTTACCGATAAACCCTCAATTGCTCGTGAGGAACTGATTAAAGCAAGTACGGAAGATAAAGAGAAGCTCCTTCGGTTTATCGGTGTCCTCGACAAAGAGATTATAAATAAGGAGGAGGAGATCACCGAATTAAAGAAGGAGACTGAAAAAATGCGTGAAATGCTTACGAACGTGTAAGGCTTCTAATAGATACTGAAGAACTCGTCCCAAATCCCTTAGAAGCAAATTGGCACTCGTTGCAAAGAGCGTCTGGATAAAATCCGCAACTCTTCATAGCTTGTTTGATAGGGCTATAAATAAATATGATGGAAGGGGTTTTCCCTGTATAGAACGATGAAAAATCCCTACGAGCTGAGAGTTAGACTCATGTGCGACAAAGCGGGAGATAGAAGAACGTTTACGCCCCCTAAATTACCGCGGGGAACTGCTCTCTTTATTCTGTCACTTATCCTTATTTCAGGTATTGGAACAGTCACAATTCCTCCTGTAGCGCAAGCTGCTGGTAATGAAGCGCCACCGTTTAACCTTACAAGCATCGACGGAACGACTTTCAGTCTCAGTGACTACAGAGGAACGGTTGTGGTATTAGATTTAATGGCCACATGGTGCTCGCTCTGCGATAAGGAAATGAATGAGCTCTCGCGGTTGAGAGAAGCGTACCCCGACGTGGTGATAATGACAATATCTGTTGACCCCACAGAGACTGACGAAATGTTGAGAGACTACAAAGAGAAACATAACGCAGACTGGCTATTTGCACGCGATACCGATAATGTCTGGGATGATAAGTACCGGGACCTTGGTTTACCAACCATTGTTCTTATTGACCCTCAGGGGCACCGAAGCTTTCAAAAGGCGGACTTTCTGCCGGTAGAAACACTGAGTTTGGAGGTTGAAAGGGCGTATTCAGGAGGTGATGAGGAACCGGAAGAACCGGAAGAACCAACGGAACCGAAATACGCCGTTACGGGCTTATATGTTGGAGCTTTGTTATTGGGGCTTGCGAGTTTTTTTGCTCCCTGCGCGTTTCCGCTATTGCCGGGCTACATAAGCTACTACCTAGGGAGATACGAAGGCGGACCAACGTTGAGCGACTCAGTGAAAGCGGGAATGGCTGCAGCGACAGGAATCAATGGCATGTTTGCGTTAATAGGTATTGCGGTGGCTGTTGGAGCAACAGCAGTTAGATCGTACCTTGAGCAGCTCACACCCGGAGTTGGCTTTATTATCGTCCTTTTAGGGCTTGCAATGGTTTTTGGCAAGACCGAAATCTTCGACAAATTCGGAGGAAAACTGTCATCGTATTCATCGAAATTCGGCGGAGGGACTGGGCTCTTTGGACTCTTTATGTACGGTGTTGGCTATGGGGTGGCGTCCATGGGATGCCAGGCTCCAGTATTCATTGCACTTCTATTTCAGGGCTTAGCTGCTGGCGGATTATTGGAAGCGTTCATGCTCTTTCTGTCATTTTCTATTGGGATGGGAAGCATGATGCTTGCCGTCAGTGTAATCGTGGGAACGGCGAAGACGACAATTTTGGAACGTGTGAGAAATATGACTCCCTACATAAACAGAGCGTGTGGAGTCATACTCATCATTGTCGGCGTATACTTCCTATTAGAATCTTTTTGACGCTGACACGATGGAGGCAGGGATTGATCTTAGTTCGACTTACAAACTGCCTGTATTCTACACTACAGAATCAACAAGTTTACTACAATAGGTAAATTTATATAGCATAAACGTTCAATAGTCTAGCGAGGTGAACACTAAAAATGGACAAAAAGAAAGTTGCCTCGGTGATTTTGATAGGTTCGATTCTGGTTGTCCCACTCATGGTTTCTAGTGTAGTATCGGCAGAGCGTATTGACATATCGGTGGACGAAGCGTATAAAATGCTACAGAAAAACCCTGACGACATTATTCTGCTGGATACCAGACCCGAGCAGATATACACTTCTGAGCACATAACGGGGCCAAATTATCATGTAGTGAACATACCCCTGAGTGTCGATACTACTGCTTTTGAAAGCGATATCGAGGAATTGGACAAGTCGAAAATTATTATCGCGTACTGTCAGGCGGGTCGTGCGAGTCAAGTAGCAGGCGATTTACTCCTCCAACACGGTTTCGAGCGCGTTTATACTATGGTTGGGGGGATCAATGCATGGAAAGAGAAATATCCGACGACGCTCACATCGACTCAGCCCACGAAAGCACCAATAGGTGCTATTAGGGCACCCTCGTTTACGCTTACACGCATAGATGGAACGCCGTTCAGTCTCAGTGATTACCAAGGAAAGGTCGTGGTATTGACTCTGATTCTAACAACCTGTCATCTGTGCCAAGAAGAGATGGGAGAACTCGCACAGTTACGACAAGCGTATCCCGACGTCGCTATTCTAACCGTGTCTATAGATCCGTTGGAGACAGACGAAAATCTGAGAAGTTTCAAAGAGAAATATAACGCAGACTGGACATTTGCACGGGATACCAGCAAGGTTGCTTCGCGGTATCAAGGCTACGTTTTGGCCACACCAACCATTGTTGTTATCACTCCTGAGGGGTACATAAGTTTCCGGAAAGTAGATGTTGTCCCATTAGAAGAGCTTAAGTCAGCAATTGAGAGAGCTTACCAGGAAGAGGGAGAACTGATACCGAAAGCAACACCGACTCCCGAGGAAGGGCAGATTCCCGGATTCGAAGCGACGGCGACGGTAGCGATATTCTGCATTCTTGTCGTATCGCAGTGGCTGGAGAGAAAAAAAAGAGAAAGAGGTAAGTAGGAGAGTAGCCTAGAAGTTTTGGGATCGCCTGCCGGGTAGTCAAATTTACGCGGTCTATGGGGATACGGAAAGTTGGTTCGCCGATCTTTCCTGTTTTATCTTTGCAATCTCTTCTGGCGTACCGAAAGCTAACGCACCGGTCAAGCACGTGTGAACACATGCAGGGTCTAAGCCTTTATCGATCCTGGGGTAGCACGATATACATTTTTGCATCAACCCATCGCTTCCGATTTGAGGTACTGCAAAGGGGCATGCCATTACGCAATATCCGCAACCGATACACTTGTCCTTGTCGTTCAGAACGATACCATCTGCTCGTTGATATATCGCACCCATCGGACATGCTGCCATGCAATAGGGACGTGAGCAATGGAAGCATGCGATCGAGACAAAATCTCTGGACGGGTTAGGATAGTTTCCTCCCTCCAGTTCAAGTCACTCTCCTCCATCTTACTCCAGTCTCAACGTCGTTTTGCTGTTTACAGGCGACTTCACAGGCCCGGCAATTAATGCACCGGGCTCCATCAAACAGAAATTGTTGTACCATCTTTATCCCTCCTTATATATCCTTACAAATGTCTCATCCATTGGGCATACCCCGCCTATTGGATCTGCACCGGCTTTGATGAAATCGCCGTCGTTGAGGCCTTTTCCGTAGGCTAACGTGAGATCAGGTGATGTATGCCCGAATCCATGCAGCATGAAAACGGTATCAGGTCTTATTTGTTCGGTTACCTTAGCTTTTATCTTGCCCTTACTGAGTTCGTTTTCAACCCAGATGTATTCCACATTCATGATCCCTAAATCCATAGCGGTTTCTCTATTTATCCAGAGTTCATTTTCTGAGCAGATTTCGTTCAGGTACGCATTGTCAAACGTTGCGGGATTTGCATGGGTATGCACTGCGATATGTCCGTGCAGTAGTCTAAACATGCCATTGGGAGCTTCTGTTGGTGGCAAAAATGTTGGTAATGGGTCAAATCCATTTGCCTCAAGTTTCTTCGAATAAAGCTCTATTTTACCGGTAGGCGTGTTTATTTTTACCCCTTCAAGCCCTTTCAGCTCAGGACTTATACCAGAAGACCAAATCGAATTCTCTTTGAAATACTCTTTGTTAATTCCAAGTGGCTTGAGTTGAGCATTGATGTAGTCGTCTAACTCGAAGTCGAAATAATTACCGATCCCTACTTTCTCAGCTAACTCTTTAAGTATCCAGAACCCCGGCTTTGACTCGTACATCGGCTCTACACAAGGCTGGCGTAAAGCGACCTTCGGCGATTTCCCTGTAATGACCATCGGTGGCTCATATCTCTCTAAATAGGTACACTCCGGTAGGATAACGTCAGCATACCAGGCTGTATCGCTTGGTAATATATCAATAGCTACGAGCAAATCGAGTTTCTTGAACGCTTCGATAACTCTATTTCTATCTGGCATCGCAAGCAACGGGTTAGAACGATACACAATCAAGCCCTTTACCGGATAGGGGTCTTCATTTATGATTGCATCGGGCAATAACTGCCAGAGCCCGTGGCTTGCGGGAACCAATGGGTATTTGTCTGGGATACCATCCACCCGCTTAGCGGTGATCTCAGGATATGCTGGTGGTTTTATGTCACCCAGTGCTACTCCTCTTAAATAAAATAGCCCTCCTGGCTTATTTATGTTTCCAACCAGCGCATTCAGAATTAATATTCCTCTACTTGTCTGTGCCTCGTTCGCGTATCCCTTTGGGTGCCAGTTTGGATGTGCTACCGCAGGCTTTGTAGTAGCGAACTCCACGGCAATCCTCTCAATCTGCGCTGCAGGAACACCAGTAACTCCTTCTGCCCATTCTGGTGTATAATCACCGATAAACCCTTTTAGCTCTTCAAAGCCATACGTGTATTTAGTCAAGAAGTCCTCGTCATAGAGTCCTTCTCTAATAATAACATTCATCATCGCCAGGACGAACGCCAGGTCCGTTCCAGGTTTTATTGGTATCCACTCGTCCGCCTTTGAAGCAGTAACCGTAAACCGGGGGTCTAAATATACCAATTTCGCTCCTTTCGTAATAGCAGCGGATAAAGCTTGAACGGACGAATTTGCCGGAGTTTCAAAGCTGTTTCTGCCAAAGAGCATGATATACTTTGCGTTTGTGTAATCAACGGCATTACCAATATGCGCACCTAATGTTGTAGCATCCGCTACGATCCTCGAGATTTTGCAAGTCCCAAGAATAGAGAAGAAATTAGGAGAGCCTAAGGCTTTCTGGAACCTCGATAATAAAGGCGTCATTAAGCTGCACATTTGTACCATTGCGATGCTCTCTGGGCCGTATTTCGCCTCAATATCTTTAAGCTTCCCCGCCGTGTAATCTAATGCTTCACCCCAGGTTGCGCGCTTCCAGCCACCCGCACCTCTCTCACCGGTCCGTATAAGTGGGTATTTAACCCTGTTTGGATTATATATCACCTGTTCTGCCGAGTTTCCGCGTGCGCAGAGTTTCCCTTTTGAGTGTGGCTCCTGTGGATTTCCTTCTATCGATTTTACTACTCCTCCATCACATGTTACTTTTATTCCACATCTGAATGGGCACATCTCGCATATACTATACACAACACTTTCTGTTTCTAAGGGAGCCGCAATTGCTGGTTCAATCAACGTACCGAACTGCTTCATCGGATAAGCGCCGACATTGCCGATTCCGCTCAGCGCAGCTGCTGTTCCTAAAGCTGTTAGTTTGGTAAAAGTTCGCCTTGATACTCTTGCGCCACAACAATCAACATTTGTTCGTACATCCATTTTTTTGCCTCCGTTCTACCTACAAAATTTACATGTACGTATACTAAAAGGTGGGATGAGTATATAAACCTAGAGGGTTTTTACTTAATAGTGGATATACGTGAACAAAATTCTATTTTTTTAAAACGAATAAATACAAAAATGAACAAAATCCAATTTTATTGAACAAATGTAGACAAATAAAGGTGTCTGGTAGATACTTTAGCCTGAAGTAGCTATAAATAAACTAAAACATCAAAAAAAACTATCGAGAAATGAACACGCTCACAACTTGACCTTAAGCTCTTCTTTCAGTATCTTGAGCACGACTTCTGAATTCACACTTTCCACACCTTCGATTTCTTTTATCTTCTCAATAAAAGCCCCACATCTCCCCCGTTCAGGGCACTTAGTGATAGCCATGAGGTCAAAATCACCGGTTATGTGGTAAATGCTACAACTTCCTTCCAGTTCCGCTATCTCTTTCCCCACCTTTTCGATACCACATCCCGACTTGGTTTTTATCCTCGTGATCAAGGTGGCCATACCGATCTCAGCTGTATTGAGGATCGTAGTATATTCACAGATAATCCCTTCTTCACCCAGCCTTTTTACTCTATCGCTCACCGTAGCAGTACTGATTTTTATCTTCTGCGCAATCTTCGTGAAAGATTGACGTGCATCCAACTGGAGTTCTCCCAATATTTTCTTATCTAATTCATCCATTTATCTTCGAGTAATTTTTAGTCTCTTCCCTTGCTATCTCCGCCAATGCTAACAATTCTTCTTCTCATTGTTATAAAAAACATATTTCTACACAGTCTCTAATAAATCGCTGATCACCGTATCGTCCAATAGAATGAAGCCTTTTGTGAGCTTTGCAATGCCTTTAAAGAAATCAGCTATCTCATACGTGTAGATCGCATCGCAGTAATTCGGCACCCATTTCAACATATGGTCATCGAGAAATTCTCTCTGTAGTTTGAGACATTCTCCCAATCGTTTTTGAGTGGCCGCAGATAATTCCTCCTCGCAGAGATAATGCATAAACTTGAGTTCAAATCCGATGTGGTCTTCGGGCTCTTTATACTCTCGTGATTTCACGATACCTGCTTTCCTGTACGCTTGCTTCACCGCCACCAGCGACTCACCCATCCGCCTTCCGCTCACCCAAGACGCCTCGTAAGGCTCCACCGGGGGTCTAAAGGGTCCGATGAACAAAAGGGTATATTCTCCTACCAGATCGTCATACAAAGCATCAATATCCTTGCCTTTGCTCTTCTCCATAAACTCGTTTAATAAACGGAAACCCTCGAAAAGCTCTGTATTTGTGTCTAACGATTTCAGCTCCTGAAACTGGAACTTTCCGTTCACTAAATCCGCTGCAAGTTCTCGTGCCGGCTCTTCCACATACATCCGAAACAAAAAGGCATAAAAGTTTCTTCTTGTCTCCAAAATTGCTTCTATTTCGCTCATTTACTCATTCTCCAATTTTTCTAATGACATCTCAACGGCTTTTGCCGGTCTGCACTTTTTACAATATCTGAGCAGGTCTAACCGCTCCCCTATGTTAAGCTCTCCCTCGCCTTCGCCTTCTTTCAATATCTGCCCCATTCGTTCAAATGCGGATTTCGGCATAAATAGTTCTCCACATCCCGCGCATGCGATAAACTCGACTTCAACCAGTTTTTTGCTTCCTTCTTCAGCCAGTTGAGAAAAGTCAAGCACCGGCTTTAACGCAATCGCTTCTTCCGGGCAGGCTTGCTTACACATACCACAAGCAATGCAGTGCCCGTATACAAAATCAATCTTAGTATCGTCCTTACTCAGCGCGTTTGTCGGGCACATGGTCACACACGCATTGCAGAGTGTGCACTGCGAATTGATAGAGAGATCCGCGAACGGATAAGACGTATTTTCCTCTATTAACGTTGGACGTACGCCAGTCTTCAGACGAAGGGTCTGTATTAAGCTCAGCAGAATATCCCGTTTCGGTTTGGTAAAATCGATCTCCATTGGCTTCTTCTTTCTGATAGACGAAGGACTGAGCTGGGTAACGAAATTAGTAACTTTCTTAGCGAAATCCTCCACGTCGAACTGGGCATCACCCAGCAATAGTACCCGGTCTCCCAAATAGAAGGCGGATAACGTCTTCTGCGCAAATGTTACCGCAGATTCGATCTGTTCATGGTGGCTGTTCTCGCATTCCCAGAGAATAACCCCATCAGCTCCGCGTTCAAACGCACTGAGTATATGGGCCTCTGAAACCATACCAACGGACGGTACGAAGAGCGGTACTACTGCGGGATAATGAATCTTCTTTCTGCCAGTGGCATTTAGCTTTTCGACGTTCTCTTGATCTGTGAATAAGAGAACTTTTGGGCGTAAATCCTCGGATAATAAGCTTTCTATTTGTGAGTACAGCAATTGATTGGGATAGTCACGCAGTTGCGGAACTGATAATGGACATAAAGAAGCGCAGAGTCCGCAGCCAAGACATCGCACATCGCTGAACACCATTTTGACACCATCTCTCATGATGGCCTCGTGAGGGCAGGGTAAACAATACTCACACCCAATTAATTTGCTCCTACCACTTGCGCACCGTTTCAACTCTAATTCTAAATACTTTTCCTTCCCTATTTCGCCCAAATTAGAAACTAACTCCGGTGCTTTCCGTAATGCATCTTCGTAATCGTCAGCTTTATAGATACCAAAGTAGTTAGGTCCATGCCAGTCCTTATCAATCACAAGAATCTGCCCTACGTGTAACACCTCCTGGTTGTGGAATTCAATAGCACCTGTTGGACATACTTTAACGCAATCGCCACATTCGTCACAAGCCTCGTCAATCGTGTATACCGCATCGTAGTGTACCGCATTTTTCGGGCACGCGTCAACGCAAAGGCCGCAGGAGATACACTTCTCTAAATCTATGTCGCGCTCGATCTCGACGTCAAAGTCACCAATCTCTCCCGTTATGCCTTTAAGCGAGCCAATATGGAGTTCCGGCTCAGCACACCACTCGTGCGCATTCTCCGTCAGCAGATGGACGTAAGCCCCGGTGGAAAGACCTTTCGCAACTTCTAACGCTCCGTTTTCCTCGGACCCTATCACTAACACATCATAACCCACCTTCAAATCGATCTTTTCAGGCCTCGGAAGTGTTTCTTCCATTTCACCATAGCTGATAGCGGCTTTAATCAGGCTCTTCGTTTTTTCCGTACCTTCTTTCTTTCCGTGTACCCAACCGCAGTGTTCCCTGAGGTTGATAAGGTAAGTATCACAGCCAAATCCAGATGCTACCCGTTCAAAGATGCGCCTCTTCTCTGTACACGCCGCTATGACTATGGCATCAAGATTCAATCGCCTGACGTCGTCTACAATATAGTCCAAGTCTCTCTGGCAGAGCTGATCAACCGTCTCAACGATCTCAACTTCCTTCTTTATGCTCTTTCTAACGTTTCTAAAATCTATGTCCATAGTGCTGTTGCACGTGCAGAGAAAAACACCCAGTTTCATGTATTTCACCTTTCTTCTTGCTTTGATCCCCTTATACCATCATAAACTACTTTCAAACTACTTACTAGCTTTTAATTATGTAACATTGAAAGACGGCTATTTATTTCTCCAACGTTGTAGTACCCCTCTCACAGTCTAGTAACTTATCTCTCCTCAAGCCACACAATCGGGGATGAGCGGGGGGGTGACGATTAGAGAGTTCCGTAATCACACGAACTTAATCACACCGCTTCCCGGCGAATACAGTATCCCGTCACGTTTCATCGCTTCGATTATCTCTTCCACCTTGTCCCTTTCCATCCCATCCTCTTCCGCAAGGTTGAGTACCTCATCCAATGGCACTTCCTCGCCGTAGTCCTTCTCTAACTCCTTTATTATCTCCCGTATCGATCGTGCACGGTCCCTTCTGGTTTTCGTCGTGCCAACGGTTACCCAATCGGCGTCCAGTTTGCCCGTTTCGGGATCCACTGAAACCTGTCTCAAACAGAAGTTAACGACGTTTGTTACAATCTCAGCATCCTCAGGGGTGACTTTATCGCTCATTCGAGTTCTTGCCCGCGCTTCACCTAAGCGGATCAGCGCTTCTAACTGCCGTGCCGTTGCAGGAACGGGAGCATCTTCTTCTTCATAGCCCTCACTTCGAAGTGAGATGTAGAAATCCAAAAACGTTTTCTTCGCTTCTTTGGTCATCACGGGGAATACGTTTCGCTTACTCCATGCGACGTATTTCCTCAGTAAGTCACCAGATATCGCGGGCTCCATTGCTTGAACCTGCTCGCTGAAATGCTCCTTACCCTCTTCTTCCATTTTACCTTTGTTCTTATGCTGTGCAAGCAATTCTCCGGCATAATGGGACTCTAATATATGTGTTGCAGTCTTCGTGTCCTCTACCCGATCAGGTCTGTCTATCATGGTAAAGATGAGGTCAAATCGCGACAAGAGCGTAGGTGGCATGTTTATCTGCTCAGATATCGGCGTATACTTATCAAAACGACCCTGTTTCGGGTTTGCCGCTGCTAACAGCGCGCATCGCGAATTCAAACGTGCCATTATGCCTGCTTTCGCTATAGAAACCGTTTGCTGTTCCATAGCCTCGTGGAGCGCATCTCGGTCCTCCTTCCGCATCTTATCAATCTCATCCACCGCCGCGATGCCCTTATCCGCAAGAACCAGAGCACCTGCTTCTAACGTCCACCGTCCTTCGCCAAACTCGTCTCGAACTGCAGCTGCGGTGAGTCCAGCGGCACTGCTGCTCTTCCCGCCGGTGTACAACCCACGAGGTGCTAAATTCACCAAGTAAGTGAGCAATTGACTCTTGGCCACGCCAGGATCGCCAACGAGAAGCAAATGTATGTCTCCCCGCACTCGTGTCCCATCCGGCAGCTCCTTTGGGACACCGGAGAACAACTGGAGAACCATAGCCTCTTTTATCTCTTTGTAGCCGGATATAGAAGGAGAAATGCTCTTTATGAAGTCTTCATACAAATTTGGCCGCGCTTTCAACTCCATTATCTCGCGTTCGTCCTCTTCCGATATTTCGATCTCTTCAAACTCCTCCTGCTTGAGTTCCAGTGAATTACCGTCGAGATAAATATCGAAGAAGAGCTTCTTCCCAAATTGGGTTATCCGCTGATATGATCGGAGAATGCCGGTAACGAGTATCCTATCGCCGGGTGCCACCACGCCGGAAATGTCGTCCTCAAGGTTAAGGTCCAGCGCTTGCGGCAGTTCACCGCCTCGCAACTCTTCCGGTGACTCCTGCAACCGTATCTTCTGCGCGTTTGCGAATTTAGACTTGTCCACCAATAACGTGAACCGCTGTACTTTCCTCCCACAGCCGCCGTCCTCTTGAGGGCATTCGTACGGTTCTTTGAATTGGGTCCCGGTCTGCACCAGCGAAAAGATGTGATGGCAGAAAGGGCATTCAAACGCCGCCTCGACTATTCTCGGTCTCACTTCTGTCGCCTTCGTCACTAACCCTTCTATGCTCACCAGCTTGCCGATATCGTTGCTTCGAATATCCCGTATCTTCACCTTCCGTGGAAGCTTTATTACCCGCAGATTCGCCTCGTCGAGTGTCACCCCAGTAGGGATGTCCATCTCACGTAAGGCCCGTGTTGCGGATTCGAGTGTTACATCCGGATCATCTAAAAGCATATCTGCGATAGTAGGATCGTAGATATCCATCTCCGAGAATTTAACGAGCAAACTACGCTTCTCAGGATAAGAATTAGAGAGATCTATGAGTTCGTCCCAATAATACCGCTTGAGAAAGTCTTCCCACTTCTCCGTCACCAAGTCCTGCATCATTTTATCTCTGTATCCCTGTTATTCATATCATGTATTTATAGCAGCATGGCATTAGCTCTTGTATCTATAACAAGTTGTTATGCCTTGGGTAAAAGTCGGCGATAAAAGGTAAATAGGGGTGAAGAGAGCGAATGTTAAGCTTAGCGGTCGTTTTTGACGGTTCTGGCGTCATATACGCGCCCTTCAGGATTATAAAGGATATGGAGCGAGGGGTGATTAAGCGTAGCAGGGTCTCTGGTTTAACGTGCACGGACCGGCTAGAGTGTGGTGCACTGGTGATATTGAAGACGCGATACGAAGAGACGATGGAAGAAGAAAACGCTTCGAAACTTTTAGCTGACTTGTTGCGGGAGAAAAAAATAGAAAATAAAGTCGTATATAAAAGAGAAGGATTGAGCGATGAGGAAGTGCAGAGCGCAATTTTAAGTAACACGAGTGTTAGGCTGGGGGACGTCCATGAGGCAATAGCTCTGCTGCGGCGGTGCGACATTCTTCCGGTACTTGGCGTGGGTTTGATCATGGATATGGTGCACAAGACGATCCGATATGTGATTGCGGGTGGCATAAATCTCTTCCCAGGGACGCTCAAAGTGCTTGAAGCCTTACGTGAACGGGGCGTTCCGACGTTTATTGCTTCGGGTGATAGGATAGAGCAGGGAGAGATGGCAACGTATTTACCTGACGTTCTGCCCGAGCATATTTTCGGCACGATGAAGCCCGAGGACAAGCGAGATTTGGTGCGGAAGTTGAAGGACGAGCATGAAGTGGTAATGGTTGGCGACGACAGGAACGATTATCTCGCAATGCTCGAGGCGGATGTTGCGGTATTATCATTGCAAGAAGCTGCGGATAGACCAAAAGAGGTCTTTGATGTTGCTGATTTTAGGATAAATGATATCAGAGAGATAAAAGAAATAGTGGGGGAAATGCGGTGATACCATGAGCAGTTTGAAAGGAAAAATAGATCTGGAATCGCTAGCAGAAGAATTGAGGAATTTCGAAGGGGTAACACGCAAGAAAGCGATAAGCAGTCTCATAACACGGCTGGGTAATTCGGATAAGGTAGGAAGCCGAACGATCTCAGGGTTTGGCGAGGATGCTGCCGTGCTCAGAGTTGACGGCGACAATCTCATCTTACTTGCTATGGATGGTATCTGGGGTAAGTTGTTGAGTGCAAACCCCTGGTGGGCAGGCTATTGCGCGGTGCTGGTAAATGTAAATGACATAGCGGCGATGGGCGGGACTCCGTTAGCGATGGTGAATCTGACCGCAACGCATAATATAGATGTATGCCTGGAACTGGGAAGAGGCATGGAAGCGGGCGTAAAAAAATTTGGCGTGCCTATGGTTGGGGGGCATATTCACCCTGACACGGTTTATGATGCACTTGATGTGGGGATAGTCGGAACGGTAAAACGAGATAGTGCTATTTTATCAAGCGGTGCGAAACCCGGAGATAAGGTATTGGTTGCTATTGACCTCGATGGTCGCGTATCGCCGTTTTACCATCTCGCCTGGGATACGACAACGGAAAAGTCTCCCGCAGAGCTAAAGAAGCAGTTGGAGACCATGGTGCAGATTGGTGAGAATCAGTTAGCAACCGCAGGGAAGGATCTTAGCAATCCGGGCACTTTAGGCACACTTGGCATGTTACTTGAGTGTTCGGGAGTAGGGGCACTTGTAGAGCCGGCTAAGATTCCCGTACCGGATATGGGCGGAATATCATTTACGCAATGGTTAAAGATGTATCCGGGAACCGGTTTTGTGCTTACGGTTGAGGATGACGAAAAAGGGGCGGAATGCATAAAGATCTTTGAAGACGCTGGTATTGCGGCGGCCATGGTTGGTGAGGTGGATGCAAGCAAGAAATTAGACATAACCGATGGTCACGAGACGGTAACGGTATTTGACTTAAATAGAGAGATAATAACCGGAATAGTAAGTGTCGAGAAATAACCCCCACTGGCAACCCATGAAAGCGGATTTTGACGAACTCTACGAGAACATAAGAGCGGGCAATATTGAGCGAGAGGATGCACTCGTTTTAGCAGATAACCCTGCCTCACTGTTCTGCATTGCAGACGAGTTGCGAAAGGAGGAGAACGGAGATGTGGTCAGTTATCTCGTGAACAGGAATATTAATTTTACCAATATCTGTGTGGGTGCGTGTAAGTTCTGTGCGTTCAGAGAAGAGAAGGAAAAGGGCTACATGTTGAGCATGGCTACGGTTTTGAGTCGCGTGGAGGAAGCGGTGAATAACGAGGCAACGGAGATATGCATCCAGGGCGGCTTACACCCCAATCTCGTTACGGATTCCTATTGTGAGATTATAGAGACGATAAAATCTCATTTTGATGTGCATATCCACGCCTTTTCGCCGATGGAAATCCACCATGCAGCAAGGAATTCTAATATGAGCGAAGAGGACGTGCTGAAAGCGTTAAAAAAATCTGGTTTGGGTTCCATGCCAGGAACGGCAGCAGAGATACTCGATGATTCAATAAGGGCGATAATTTGTCCCACCAAGATAAAAACGGCGAAATGGGTGGAGATAATTAAGACTGCGCATCGATTGGGGATTCCATCAACGGCAACGCTCATGTACGGGCATATAGAATCCTTGGAGAATAGAATCGACCATTTATTCAGGATAAGGGAGATCCAGAAGGAGACCGGTGGCTTTACGGAATTTGTACCGTTGAAGTTCATGCGGAAGAACAACGAATTGGGGCGAATGGTAGGGCGGGACGTGACATTTGCAGAAGATGCCATTACGCATGCACTCGCCAGGGTAATTTTACATCCCTACTGTACGAATCTTCAGGTGTCCTGGGTAAAGTTAGGCACACGTAATGCGCAGCGAATGTTGCAATTCGGTGTAAATGACATGGGTGGGACGTTGATGGAAGAGAATATCTCGCGATTATCAGGGGCGCCCTCTGGCGAATATATGAGCCCTGAAGAATTCGAACGACTCATAAAGGATGCGCGAAGAACACCGAAGCGAAGAACCACCTTATATAAACTAAATTGATCCGTGCCATGCGGTTATGGATGGAGGCCACGAATGGATGATGATTAAACCCGATAAGCCGTTAGAAAGATGCAAATTGGAAAAGGCTCCCGCTCTAACGGATCCGCGATACGGTTGTGCACCGGAAGCTCGCACAATCCGAGAACATATTGAAAGAGGCGTGATGAATATCGATAAGCCTGCAGGTCCAACCTCGCATGAAGTAGTTGCGTGGGTGAAAGATATCCTCGAGATCACCAAGACGGCGCATACGGGAACGCTCGACCCAAAGGTAACGGGCGTGCTGCCTGTTCTGCTTGGCGCGGCAACGAAGGTGGCCGATACGTTTGTCGGCGATAAAGAATACGTGTGCGTGATGCGATTGCACCGGGAGGTTAACGAGGACAAACTGAGGATGGTGTGCGGCGAATTCGTGGGCGAGATATATCAAAGACCGCCGCTGAAGTCCGCAGTTAAGCGGCAGATAAGGACGAGAACCGTGCATTACATCGACGTAAAGGAAATAGAGGGCAAGGACGTACTGATGCAAGTAGGGTGCGAGGCGGGCACGTATATACGAATGCTCTGCCATCATATAGGACTCGCAATAGGAATTGGCGCGCATATGGCACAGTTAAGAAGGACGAAAGCGTTTCCCTTCGGTGAGGATACACTTTCGACGTTGCATGACGTGAAAGATGCGTATGTTTTTTATGAGGAGGGGGATGAGCGTCTTCTGCGAAACCTTGTCATGCCTATGGAATACACACTCGGGCACCTCCACAGTGTAATAGTGAAGGATAGCGCGGTGGATGCGATCTGTCATGGCGCTGACCTCATGGCACCGGGGATTTCGCGGATAGAAGAAGGAATAAATAGAGGAGATTCTGTGGTAGTATATACCGTGAAGGGAGAAGCAGTGAGCCGAGGCGAAGCAACGCTGAACTCGGAAGAGATGTATCGGGCAGAAAAAGGTATATGTGTAAAGACACAGAAAGTACTTATGAAGCCCGGAACATATCCGAAGGGCTGGAAGAGCAAAGCCGAGGTGGCTGAGCGGTAAGGCGCAGGCCTGGAGCTCGTGAGACTAGATAGCCTGTGTTCCGAAAGGAACTCAAGGGTTCAAATCCCTTCCTCGGCGAAATATTTTCGTGAGTGAGAGAGAATAGGAAAAGATGACTGAAGAAGCAGAAGAGAGAGAAGAAGGGCAAGAAGAAAAAGAAGAGGAAAAAGAGGAATTCAAGCATATTGTCCGGATCTTGGATACTGACTTAGATGGTAAAAAGAGCGTAGTGCATTCACTATGCGGTATAAACGGAATAGGAATGAGAGTAGCGAAGGTACTTGTCACTTCCACGGGGATAGACCCGGGGTTAAAGATGGGAAATCTCCCAGATAATGAAATAGAGCAGTTAAAGGCTGCTATTAATGGCGTCGATAAGCGATTGCCGCAGTGGATGCTGAACAGGAGGAAGGACATACTGAGCGGCGTGGATAAGCATATCATGGGCGCTGACCAGATGTTGCAGTTACGAGAGGACATAAATCTGCTGCGTAAGATACGGTCCTACCGTGGCATAAGACATGAGCGGGGACTGAAAGTGCGTGGTCAACGGACAAAATCCAACGGACGAAAAGGCTTGGTGGTGGGCGTCATAAGGAAGAAGCAATTAGCGGCAACGGGCGGAGCAAGAGAAAGAGGTAAATAAAATGGGACATCCAAAGAAAAGCAAGAAGCGATACGAGAAGCCACGAAGGCCGTGGGAGATAACGAGGATAAAGGAAGAGCGAGAGTTAGCAGAGATGTACGGGTTAAAGAACAAGCGAGAGATCTGGAAGGCCGCAAGTCATATTAAAAAATACCAAAGGCAAATACGAGCGATCTTAGCGGAGATAGCAGGAATGAAACCCACGGAGCATACATTACAGAAGAAAGAAGCAATAGTGGCAGCCTTACGCAGAAGAGGGATCTTGAAAGCGAGCGAAGGTGCGAGCGGTAAAGTAGAAGACGTCTTGGCACTGACCGTGGAGGACATTTTGGAGCGGAGGCTGCAAACGCGAGTGTTTAAAAAAGGGCTGTCTAATTCGGTGAAACACGCTCGACAACTCATTGTTCACGGTCATATTGCGGTTGATGGTAGGCGGATTACCATACCTTCATATGTTGTGGACGTGGAAGAGGACAAGAAGATTGGCTATTACGGAGAGGCGCCTGTTACAGTTGAGGCGAAAGTAGCTGCAGCGGAGGTAGCGGAATAAAATGGGGGAACGATGGGCGATAGCGCATATATTTTCTTCGTTTAATAACACGATTATCACGATCACTGACATGACTGGCGCAGAGACGATAGCACGAGCTTCTGGCGGTATGGTCGCGAAAGCGGACCGTGATGAGAGCTCGCCGTATACCGCGATGCAAATGGCAACGCAACTTGCGGAGAAGCTGAGAGAGAGGGAAATAACCGGTCTTCGGGTGAAAGTAAAGGCTGCGGCGGGGCGTAAATCACGATCGACTGCTCCCGGTGCACAGGCGGCAATAAGAGCTTTTGCTCGTGCAGGGCTGCGAATAGGGAAGATAGAGGACGTAACACCGATACCGCATGATGGCACGAAGCGCCCTGGTGGCAAGCGAGGGAGAAGAGTTTAATTTAAGCATCAAGCGTAAGAAACGTTTGATCAAAAAGCTTCGTAAAAGCTGTTCTTTTTAAAAAGTTTGAAATGGACGTAAAAATATTAGAACGAGGGGAAAATGAAGTGCAATTCATGCTCTCAGGTGTGAACGTGCGTTTCGCAAATGCACTAAGAAGAGCGATGATCTCTGAAGTGCCGAAGCTCGCTATCGAGGACGTGAACATCCACGAGAACACTTCGTTATTGTACGATGAGCAATTAGCGCTGCGTTTAGCGTTAATACCGCTGAAAACGGATCTCAGTGATTACGGTCCTGATGACAGAATTTCGCTGACGTTACAGGCGATCAGCCCTGAGCGAGAGGGGTATACGATAGTCTATTCAAAAGAACTTATCTCCACAGACCCCAAAGTGGTGGCTGCATTTGAAAATATACCGATTGTGAAGCTGATTTCCGCGGAGCGGGAAGTTGGGGGTATAAAATCGGTTGCACGGCAGAAAGTTGTGCTCGAAGCGATAGCGGAACTGGGTAGTGGTAAAGAGCATGCGAAATGGCAGCCGGTGACTGTCTGTAGCTATAAGGACATGCCTGACGAAGAACATGAGGGCGCGTTACACTTCACTGTTGAGAGTGACGGTGCTTTATCCGTGGATGCGATATTAGGGGAAGCAGCACGGATAATGCGCGAAAAGTGCGAGACGGTGCTTAACGGACTGAAAGAGTTCTCCTAACCACTTGAGTCGTGAGTCCAGCATTAGACAAAAATAGACAAAAGAGGATTTTGAAAAACCTCCAAAAACATCGGAAAACTACCCAAAAGTATATAAAGGATTGAACCGAAATGGAAGTAAATCAAAATCCTCAAAAACTAAAGAACCCCCAAGACTCTTTTTTAAATTTTTGACGTAGCGTACGGTTAATTTCCGAAAAGATTTTTTTACTCCTATGTGGACGGTATGGACGTGAAAGCGATTATCCCGTTTAAGAAGGATGGTGCAAAATCGAGATTGGGGCATTTTTTAAGCGAAAGCGAGCGAGAAGAGCTTGCGCTAACTATGCTGAAGGATGTTTTAGTTGCGTTATCAAAGTCAAAAATCGCTGTAGTGGAAATAATTTCGACAGGCTCCGGGAACGAAATAGCAGAGGAAGTAAAAGTTGAAGAGATGCTAGTGAATGCCACTAAGGCGACGTTAACCGTAAGTTTTAGACAGGACGATCGAGAGCTGAATGAAGCGCTCAACTCGGTGCTAACAGAAGAAAAAGAGCCTGTATTGACACTCATGGCTGATGTCCCTCTCACAACGCCCGAAAGCATAAATGAGCTTATCGCACATAAGGAGGACGTGGTGATCGTACCTGGGCGAAAAGGAGGCACAAACGCTTTGTTCCTGCGAAAGCCGTATGAGTTTCTGGTCTCTTACTACGGTACGAGCTATTTGGCGCATCGGGAAACCGCGAAGCAGAGGAATTTGAGCCATGCCGTTTACGATTCTTTTTTTATCAGCACGGATATAGACGAGGTGGAAGACTTGATTGAGCTATTGATTCATGGGGATGGTTTCGCAGCGGACTATCTGCGGAGTCTTGGTGTTTTTCTTCAGGTGAATAAAAATTTGAAGACCCGGGCGGTGTTAGACAGAAACGAAAAATAGAAAACTTTTAGTAGTTCGCCACCTTCTTCCCTCATCAAGGTGAAATAAAGATGGAATTGGAAGGAGTAGAGATAGAAGATACATTTGCTGAAGCGTTTCCAATAAAGGTCGCACGTGTGTTAATAACGGCAGTGAACGAGAAATGGGCGATGGAAGCAGCGAAAGAGACAACGGGATTCGGGACGTCGGTTATTGGATGCCCCGCTGAGGCAGGAATAGATAAGATATTAACCTCGGAGGAGACACCGGACGGAAGGCCAGGAGTGGCAATAATGATCTGCAACTTTAAAAAGGACGGCATAAAGGATCAACTGCTGGGACGATTGGGGCAGTGTGTATTCACCGCACCTACAACAGCCATGTTTAATGGTCTCGAAGCAGACGAAAAACTCCCCATAAAACTCCACTTCTTTGGTGATGGGTTTGAATATGAGAAAGAAGTTGGTGGACGTAAAGTCTGGGGCATTCCGATGATGGAAGGGGACTTTATTTGTGAAGAGGAATACGGCGTTCAGGCCGGGGTTGCCGGCGGGAATTTCTTCATCCTCGCGAAGGACCAGATGTCTGCATTAACCGCGGCTGAAAATGCCGTTGCCGCCATCAGACAGGTAGAAGGCACGATAACCCCGTTTACCGGTGGTGTTGTTGCATCAGGCTCGAAAGTGGGTTCAAAATACAAGTTCATGCATGCCAGTACCAATGAGAAGTTCTGTCCTACACTGAGAGATAAAGTGGAGGGCTCTGAAATACCCGAAGGTGTGAATGGGGTGTATGAAATAGTGATCGACGGCGTTAGCGAGGAAGCGGTTAAGGAAGCAATGCGTGTAGGAATAAAGGCTGCAGTGAAGGTTCCGGGCGTGGTGAAAATAAGCGCAGGGAACTTCGGCGGTACACTGGGAAAATACCACTTCAAGCTTAAGGATGTGTTAGGACTCTAAGCAGTCCAAAGGCAATCTTAAAGCAAATAACTGCAGTACAGAAAGAGGACTGAAACACGTCCTCTTCCTTTATTTTTATAGCACTCTTGAATTTTGATGAACGAACCATCGAGAACCGAAAATACCGCGGTTAACCTCAGGGAATTAGAAGACCTAATAGGGTACCACTTTAAGAACAAAGCATTTTTGAAAGAAGCGATAACGGCGAGTTCGTATTCTAAAGAGCATCCAGATTCCACCGATTATCAACGACTCGAACTTCTCGGCGACCGTGTTATTAGTCTGATATTGACAGAGAACCTCATGGCGGAGGGATCGCTCGATGAAGGAAAAATGACCTTTCTGAAGGCAGAACTGGAGAATAACCAGCAATTGGCTGAATATGGAGAGGAAATAGGACTCAGGAATTACATTAGAGCACTCGAAGAAAGAGAAGAGATAAGTTCGAAAGTGATTGCGGACGTTTTCGAGGCTATTTGCGGTGCGATCTATTTAGATAGCGGAGGTTCACAAGGGATAAAGGTGGTGGAGCAGTTCCTACGGAATTTTAGCATCTTCGAGCGGCTGAGAGAGAAACTCTCAACGGTGGAAGACTTCCTTCCGGTTAGAAACCGGTTTGAGAACAAGTTCAGGGATATTTACCACGACAATCCCGATATAAAATTCGCGTATCAGTCACAAGGAGCGGCACACCAGAAACAATGGAGAATCGATGCATGCGCGATTAAAGATGTTCAAACCGGAGACTATGTCGAACTGCATGGCGTGAAAAGCGATGACTGGTTCACGAGCAAAAAGGAAGCCGAAACAGACGTCATTGAGCAGGCATATCGCTACATGGAAAAGAATGGATGGAGATTGAAACGTTCGTAGAATGCGTAGGTATCGAAGTTATTCCTGCTATCTCACATTTATGCCTTAGCAACTTACCACATTGAACCGAAACTCATGAGCACGCCTGAAAGCAGGGGTATCGTGAGATTATCGTCTATTGGCACGTTATAAACTCGTAACGGCACGCAATCTGCTATCGTAGCGCCAAAAGCTCCCAAAACAGCCACCGGTAACGAATGGAGCACCAGCCATCCTAATATCAACGAGGTAACGAACATAACCAGCATTACTTCAGGTGACTTCATTCTTCGTTCGTACAGTTCTGACTTATCTTCGTGTATCACTGCTCCTGTCAGACCGGAAGCGGCATCGCCGATCGCCAGCATCAGGATTGCTGCTATAGCGATACGCTTCTCGAAGATGAGAATGCTGAGAAACGCACCGATCATGAAAAACACGTACGCACCAAGTTTCTTTTCCTCCTTATTCCTGAGAAACGGTAATGAAACGATACCATGAAGTCGTAACCACTCGATGGCAAAAATAATAATAAAGGCAAGACCAAGGGCGAAAAGGATACTCTCCCGTGATAAGAAGAGATAAAGCACCGGAATTGCAACACCGCAGATATGTATCGTTTTCCGTTTCGCTTCTTCTTTAAAACTACTCGATTTGAAGGGTGGCATTTTAATAAACCCTCTCTAATTGCAGGAATAAAAATCCCTTAATCCTATTTTTCGGTCAAACTCTATTTTGTAGCTTATTCTCACTGCAAAAACAATCTGTAGCAAGAAAGGCTGACAATTCCTTCAGCAACATTTACCCTCGCAAGGAAATTTTTAGGCGAACATCACGCCAGCCTCTTTCTCCGTGAGGTAATCCCACTGCTTGCTTTCCTTTACCTTCTTGATGGCGCGTTCAAATTCTTCCATTCCTATTGCTTTCTTCTTATTCCGCGCGGCAAACATGCCCGCTTCGATGGAGATTGCTTTTATATCAGCGCCCGTAGCATTCTCAGTAAGTTTCGCTAAGTTATCTAACTTAACATCTTGCTTCAGCTTCATCGAGGCGGCATGGATCTTCAATATTTCCTTCCGACCGTTCTCATCAGGTACCGGCACTTCTATGATGCGGTCAAATCGACCAGGTCGGAGCAAAGCAGGGTCAAGAATATCAGGTCTATTTGTCGCTCCTATTATCCGCACTTCACCTCGTTGTTCAAACCCGTCTATTTCTGCTAATAGCTGCATCATTGTTCGCTGCACTTCTCGCTCACCTGAAGTTCCATCTTCAATTCTCCGTGCTGCGATTGCATCGATCTCGTCAATGAACAAGATAGACGGGGCTTTCTCCTTCGCCAATTTGAACAGTTCTCGCACCATCCGCGCACCTTCACCAATATACTTCTGCACTAATTCAGAGCCGACAACGCGTATAAACGTGGCTGATGTGCGGTTTGCAACGGCCTTTGCAAGCAAAGTCTTCCCTGTACCCGGCTCGCCTACCAGCAGGACGCCTTTCGGTGGTATTACGCCGATACGTTCAAACCGCTCAGGCTCGGTCAGTGGAAGCTCAACGATCTCCGTTATCTCCTCTATCTGCTCGTCTAACCCCCCGATCATTCCGTAGGTCGCTTCAGGCGATTCTATTACTTCCATGCCGTATACTGAGGGGTCTTTCGCAGCTGAAAGCACACTTACCACAGCCAGCGATTGCTGATTCAAGCCAACTTGCGCACCGGGGAAGACCTCTTTTTGGTCGATAAAATGCGAGTAATTAACAACGAATCGGGGTCCCGTACTGCTCCGCACGACCATTTGTTTATCGTCTATTATCTCGACGACCGTGCCTATTATCAGCGGTGGTGCTCGCAACTTTTCCAGTTCTGACCGTAACTTCCGGATCTCACTCTCGTAGCGGGTACGCATATCCTCGTAATACTGCCCTTCTCGCTCTATCCGCTCCAGTCTTTCTTTCAATTGATTATTTGCGTCCTCTAACTTCTTTATTCTGTCCAGCAGGTACCGTGAGTATTCATCGTCTGAAGATGCACCACTATTGTTCGCTTTCATTTTGCCCCCTCTATTTATTTCTCCACTGCTTCATATATAAATAGGGCGCGCACGATTTGAAATAAAATGACTGAGTGTGAAATATGTGGTACGAAAATAGAAGGCAAGGCGCAATACGTACAAATAGGCAGTTCAAAGTTACGAGTTTGTAAAACGTGTGCACGATATGGGTCTGTTGTAGCGGAAGGTGCACAAGCACACGTCAAAACGCATATACCTCTAGGTGGTGAACACGCACAGTTCGCTCAGGCCAGAAAGAAATTGTATGAGCGGATGGACCGAGAGATAGAAGAGGGTATGGAGATAGGAGAGGATTACGGGCGAAGGATAAAAGAGGCGAGGGAGAAAGCAGGGCTCAAACAAGCAGAACTCGCACAGAGGATAAATGAGAAGCAATCGTTGTTGCGGAAGATAGAGCACGAGGAGATACTACCCTCCGATGGAGTGCGGGTAAAAATAGAGCGTGTTTTGAACATCACACTGTAATTAAGACGGGCGTAACAGGCTGAGAAACACCATGTTTACAATCATACAGATCGCTAGCGCAGAGACGAACGATCCGAACCCACCGATTTTATCAAACCCATAATCTATTGTCAGGTGTACACCACCGATAACCGCAACGAATGCGAACGTTGCGCAGGTACCGAAGAATAAGCCTTTAATAAGCGGTTTCAAGCTTTCTTTATTTTCTACTTTCGACTTATCTTTGCCCTTACTCTTGCTTTTGCTTTTACTTTTCGATTCGTAAAACACGGTGAAAATGATGAAGAAGACGGCAAAGGTGAGCAAAATGAACCATTCAGGAACGGTATTGCCTTCCATTACAAAGAACATCAAGCCAAACGCGATGTAAAGTGTGAGAAATGCGATTGCCGTTGATAAAACCAGCATTCGCAGGTATTTCTTGTAGTCTACCATCCCCTTTATCTTTGCGAGTGACTCCATAGACGTCCACCACCTAAAACTTGGCCCTTTCTTTTGATAACCTTTTTCCTTCCAAGACCGGGTTCGAATCGAATAAGAAGGCATCATAGTCCATCAGTGCCTGCCATACGGCCTTGCAATCGCACTCTATCTCGTCGAGGCGTTCTAATACGTGCAGGTCTTGCGTTACATTGAAGCGCTTTATCGCATTGGTTATCTCACGATCGCACAAACCGCAATTATGCGGGCCTCGTTTATACCCTGCGCCGACGGGGTCGGACATCACCACGAAATTCCGCTGTTTTATCGCTTTTATCGCTTCAACGGCGCTCCAGAGCCACGGTGGCCGATAATATCCGCGTTTCCACCAATTTTCTACCGGGGTGTATTTTTGTATATTACAGAGGTTCAACGAGATGGTAGACGAATAGTTAGCGACAAGCTCGGCAGATTCAATCACGTCTTCTATCGCCTTTCTTTCTGACACAAAGGGCGGTTTGAGCAGCAGATACGTTTTTACCGTTGCACCACAGTCCAGCACGATTTTCGCCGCGTTTTTATAATCGTCGAACGAGAAGCCCTTTTTGATGTAGTTCGCTCTGATAAAATCATCTGCAGTTTCTAACCCCATAGCGAGTTCAAGGTGCGCAACGCCTTGTAAATCCTCGATTTTCGCGGCATCTACAAATTCCGGTCTCGTTTCGACGATGAGTTTCCGTAAATCAGTTTGCTCGTTCAGCATTGCTGCTATCTCTTTTCTTGTTTCGTTCGCTATTTCGCGTTCGTCAAGGAAGCTGCCGGAAGTGAAGATCTTGAGCATAAACTCTTCATCTGGACTCGTTCTTAATGCAGATTCCAGTTGGGCCAGAACGTCTGCCTGCGTGACGTCTGCGGATTCTTGCCAGAAGCTGCACATGGTGCATTTTCGCCACTGGCAGCCGACCGTGCGCAATATGATAGTCACGCTTTTTATTGCTCGCTGCTCTTCGTGAAAAAAATCGTGGTCTACCCAGGTGGCCACGGGCTTTTGCATCGAATGCTTTGGTGCGGTCATGCTTCTATTGTACTATCTTCTAAGAGGCTAAAATAAGAAGGTCCGTCATTCTCTCTCTGCCTGCTCCAGCGAGAAAAATCGAATTGGCGTGTGAAAAGCATAAATTGGTTTGGTAGCATTCGAGGCTGTAACTTTTTGTTCCCGTCAGCAATCTCCCTCCACCTTTCGCTCGTAGGTCTGAACGAGCATTCCCTCACTTTGCTCCCAGGGCTCGCCCGTTTTGTAAAAGTTATACGTCTTCATCGCGCGTTCGCAGGGCTCGTTACCGATCAGTATATTCACGTAATTCACCGTACACTTGTTCACTTTGGCGAACTTCAAAAACTGCTCGTACATTGCATACGCCACGCCCTGATTTTGATATTTTTGTAGAACTGCCTGCTGCTCGCCGTAACATCCCCGTTCTGTTATGGACGCTTTATAAACACCGACCAATTTGCCTTTTACATAAACGCCGAAGAAGAAGTAGCCGGCGTCCATCTCCCTCTTTATCTCATCATCGCTCATTGCGCGCTTCTCGCGCCATTCCTCAGGATAATCGTGCGCTTCCAGCCACACCGTCTTGTAAAGGGCTGAGATAGCTTTCGCATCAGCTTTGCTCAATTGCAGTACAGGATATTTCCTGCCTCGACGCGCCCCGTCTCTATCACATGATGCCATCTTTTCAAGTATGGATAATACCTTGAATGAACTACTAAGACAAAAATCTTAGGATTTTCGCTTCCCCGCCTCCATGAACCCTTTCTGCATTGCTACTACTTCAGTACTGTCCTTTGCCGTCGAATACGCGAGCAGCATCTCCTCATTTAAACGCAGAAATTCGGCTCCCCAGTTGAACTTCTCCAAGAGCGATTGTGCCTGCTCTTGCTCACCGAGGATGAGCAACGCAGCGGCAAAAGCTTCTGCAGAGCTCAGAATAAACGGTTTACCGTAATTCACGGGATTCGCCGCTATCAGAAACGGTAACGCCCGCTTCTTCCGTTTCAAACGCATTAACATCTCCTCAAAAGGTGCTATCTGCTTCCAAGAGCAGTCGAAAACGGTTATGCTGCTCGTTAATGCGCGATCTGCAGGGGAGAGCGCCTGTTCCGCTATTGGCGCTAACACGATCGTTTTATACGGTATTTTCCGCATTACGGTGACTGAAGTAATCAAGCCCAACCGTGCTAATTTCCTTGCGGTGCATTTCTTCGGATCGCACTGCCCCGCATCGTACGCGTACAATCGCATTTCGCTCTTACTAATAATACCAGACGCCGTCTGAAAAGGTTTGGATGTTTTCAACTCGAAACAGTGTGTGGTGTCTAAGTGTTTATAGCCCTCAAGGTTTTTGAAAAATCGGCACTAAAAAGACACCCCCAAAATTCATCAAATCGAAAAATTTTTATGCTTTAACTATAATTTTGTTTGATAGCAAGCCTCTATCGCCTCATCCATCGAGGAGGTGAAAAGAAGGGAAGGTGAAAGAAGGAAGGTGATGAAAATGAACCCTAAACCCTGGGTTTTATTGATTAGCATTATTCTGTTGGTATTCTGTGCTTTTGCTGGCATCGCTTCCGCTGCGGATATTTACGTGCCTGACCACCACGAAAGGATTCAGTGGGCGGTGGATAATGCATCCGCTGGTGATACTATTATTGTTCGGGATGGTACCTATACCGAAAACATAAATGTGAACAAGCGTTTAACGATTCAATCAGAGAAAGGTTCAGATTCAACGATTGTTCAGGCTGCAAATCCTGATGATCATATCTTTGAGGTGACGGCGGATTATGTGAATATAAACGGGTTTACGGAGAGCGGGACAGGTTACATGAATGCTGGAATCTATCTTGACAATGCACATCACTGCAACATCTCTGATAACATCGCGTCAAACAACTGGGTCGGCATCTACTTGTGGGATGGTTCGAGCGATAATACGCTCACAAACAATAACGCGTCGAACAACTGGGTCGGCATCAGCCTGCGTTATTCGAACAATAACACGCTGCAGAGTAACACCGCTAACTCGAACAACTACGACGGCATTTACTTGGCGTATTCGATCTACAACACGCTCACGAGCAACACTGCATCGCACAGCCAATACGGCATCTACTTGGTGCATTCGAGCTATAACACGCTGCAGAGCAACACCGCTAACTCAAACGACAACCCTGGCATCGGGCTGGATTCTTCGATCTACAACACGCTCACGAACAACACCGCGTCGCACAGCCAATACGGCATCTTGTTCTACTATTCGAGTAACAATGTAATCTACCTCAACAACTTCGTAGATAACAGCAAGAATGCATATTCTGAGAGTTCAACTAATATTTGGAACTCTCCAGAGGAGATAATCTACACCTACAACGGCAACACTTACACAAACTACATGGGCAACTATTGGAGCGATTATAAAGGAAGCGATGCAGATGACGATGGATATGTCCCTGAATACGGATGGGTATCTGGGCAGTTTTTCAAAATGTTTTTCT
>CAYUEX010000002.1:0-44967 GCA_964443855.1 uncultured Halobacteria archaeon
TTCTGTATCTTGGTGATAATGCAGGAGAAGCGGTTTTCGATAGGATTTTAATAGAGGCGTTGCAAAAGCCCGTGACGTACGTCGTTCGAGCTGTACCGGTGATAAATGACGTAACTTATGGGGATGCGATACAGGCCGGTATTGACGACGTCGCGACGATCTTGTCCTCGGGAACGAGTGCGCCCGGAACCATCATCAGAACTTGCAATGCCAAATTTAAGGAGATCTATAACAATTCGAAATTCATAATTAGCAAGGGGCAGGGGAACTATGAGGGGCTTTCTAATGAAAGCCGCCCGATATTCTTTCTGTTAAAAGCGAAGTGTCATGTTATCGCGCATGATATCGGCGTTACTGTTGGCGATATCGTCTTGAAAGGAATAAACGTTTGAGATTCTTTGGCGGCTTCACTTCCTTTAAGCAGTCGTTTAAAGGCACCTCGTTAAACCGGAAAAAACGTTAGTTAGTGAAGTGAATCTATAAGCGATAATAACAAGGTGAATTTTATGTCCTCAGCTGCCTAAGAGTTGGCATTTACTTTTTGAACAAATCTCTCACGAGAAAAATCATAGGAGAAATGATCCGTCCGCTGTGGTAGATGGGCCCGAAGGGATTCGAACCCTTGACCGCCCGGTTATGAGCCGGGCGCTCTAACCATGCTAAGCTACGGGCCCTCCGTTAACAATAACACAGTTTTGTATAAATAAGTTCTATTTAACCGCTATCATAGAGGTTATTAACTCAATACTTATACAAATTAGCCTCGAAGTTCACCTAACCAATCTGAACAATCGCTTTACAATGAAGAAGAAGGAACTGGAGATCCTGTTAGAACGTGTGGAAGATATACCGGAGCCTGATGTTGCTAGTGAGCAATATTCAACGCCCGCCACCATAGCTTCGGAATTACTCCATTTCGCGTTCATGAACGGCGATATTGCGGGCCGGGTAGTCTACGATCTCGGCTGTGGTAACGGCATACTAGGGATCGGCGCGAAACTATTGGGTGCAAGAGAAGTAATAGGAATAGACAGCGATGCGACAGCGATTGAAATAGCTCTTCTGAACCGCAAAAGATTGGGCGTAGCGGTAGAATTCAGGGAATGTGACGTGCGGTCAGTAAAGGGGGAAGGGGATACCGTTGTGATGAATCCTCCGTTTGGCGCACAGCGACAGAACAGGCATGCGGATAGAGTATTTTTGGAAAAAGCTCTTGAAATCGCACCGGTCATTTATTCTATTCTTAATACGGGCAGTGAACCATTTTTAAAAAGTATTGTCCCCTCAGCGGTAATTCAGCGTTTTCCGACCGCATTTCCATTGAAAAGGCGTTTCTGGTTTCATAAAAAGGATAGAAAAGTCATACAAGTGGATATTTACCGGGTTGAGAGAACGTGAGGATGAAGCGTTCAATTTCTTTACGACTGAAAAAAGAAAAAGAAGAGAATAAAGACAATTTTGATTATCCTCATATCAGGCCAACTTTTATGCACTTTTGAGCTTTATTTTAGAATTTTCGGAGCTTTTTCAAAATCCCTCCACGGTTACGTTTTTTTTAGACTTGCTACGCTACCAGCGAATAGTTCTTTATGATACGGAAGGTTACTGTAGCAGCTCCTGTAATTCCTCTAAGTGCTCCTTCAGATTTCTTCCCTTCGCTGTAAGATAGTAGTAATCTTCCCCTTCGGGACTGGCTATAAACCTGTACTCGAGAAGGAAGTCAAAATAACGTTGAAAGTTACGCCAATCCAAATGTGCCGCTTGCATGATGCGAGTCTTCTTCGCTTTACCACCGTGCGCCTTCTCTTCTTCTGTCGTTGCCTTCAGTATATCATAACTGATTTCCCATCGACTTCTTCGAGTTTTATCTTCACTCATGTGCGAACGAGTTCCTCCAGCATCTGGCACTCAGGTAAAAATTGAAACTCCCCCCGGTAGTCGAGTATGATCCTGCATTTCTTCATCTCCCCTTCACGTTTCATCTTTCCAGATGGGGTGCGATGTTCACCTAGTAGCATAGAATTGTTTTTAAGGCTTAAAAATAGTTCTAACATGTAACATTTAGCTTATGCTGGTGTTCCAGACAAAACATTCCCAAAAGTCTTGGGATTTAATTCACACCTCGAGCGTCTTTTGGCTTTGACCTATATTTTCCGATTGATATATCCCCCCGTATCCTCTGTCAGTGGTTTTAGCGAGCTTGATAAACGCTAATTGAAGAATACGTGCATTTTTCTTCACATAGAAGCCCTTTTCGTTAACGACCACCAACAACGACTCGCTTCTGCCTTCGTACCCGGCATCCCAAAACCCCGTTTCAACGGTAACGCCACAGCGTATGAGACTTGTGCGAGGTGCTCCAATCGCTATAATATCTTTTGGTAAATGCACAATCTCGTTAAAAATGACTTTGTACGATCCCGGGGGCAAAAACACCTGATCACCGTCAAAATCGAGTTTCTCTGTCTCTGAAAGCTTTCGGTCCTTATTGCTGAAATCAACGCAACCAGCACTTACTATCTTCTCTATCTGCATGACCGTTAGATCAATGCCGTTCGGCTGTAGTTGCGTATTAAGATCAATCAGTTTCTCGATTAAGGGCGGCTTATTCCTTAAAAGTGCCCTAATTTGACCCTTTGAAAGCACAGAGCCGGGCAAATCTAAAAGCTCTTGCTCTATTTGACGCGCGTGCTTTTTCCTCATTCTCGTAGTATCCTCTCAGCCATCTACTCAATGTACCTTTTTATCTCCACCACATAAAATCTTACTTAATTAACTCGCAGTTTCAAAATGTGGCCAAATCAGAGATAATGAATGAGGATGACGTTGCACGAAGTGCGCAATTGGCGATGCTCCTGGAAGTATCCGCATATCCTAAGCCCGGTAATGTTGACCGTACGCACGACTTTGTAGATACAAGCTACGAGCACTTTCTTGCTTCTTCAGTCGCCGTGTACCCCGTTTTGAGAGATGCTGCAGTGCGTGGGCAAGCAAAACGACCGGGCGTGGGTGCATTAGTACGAAGCGGAGTAGATAAAAGTATTGCGTGGCAATGTGGTGGGAACACCCATTTTGGCGCATTACTCTTGCTGGTTCCGTTAGCGATGGCTGCAGGGGCATGCGAGCGCTACGACATGGATGAAATAAAGCAAAAAGCAACAGAGATCATGCGGAACACCACCATGGATGATGCCCTAGAAGTGTACTCCGCATTTCCAAAGGCGCAGGTAAAGGTGGGACAGGATGTGCCAGAGCTTGATGTGATGGACGAATCTTCAAAAGCGGAAATAAGAAAAAAACAGCTCTCTTTTCATGAGATTCTTACCATTTCGGCTTCTTATGATTTGATTTCGCGCGAATTGGTGGACGGATTCGAGCTGACCTTCAGGTATGCGAAATTAATAGCGAATCTCGCCAAGGATGAGCGCATTAATGATGCGATAACGCATGCGGATCTCCGTTTGCTTTCCGAGGAAGAAGACACGTTTATTACCATGAAGTTCGGAGCTGAAAAGAGCAGATACGTCAAAGAACGGGCAACGGAGATTGTTAATAGGGGCTACAAGCGAGCGGAGATTGAGGAGTTCGATGACGAACTCGTAAAAAAGGGGCTCAATCCCGGCTCCACCGCTGACATAATCGCGGCAGCGTTATTCGTCAGTATTCTCGGCGGGTTGCGGTTTTGATAGCCGCTACTGAGTGTTTTTAGACTCTTTTAATCCCCCGTTCACCGTTATGAGTTTCACACCACCTGTTTTTATCCGTTTTATGGCTGCAGAATCGCCGGTTTCAGTATCCACCGGCGTCAGTACTACAGCCTTTTCGCGTTCGTAATCTATTTCTCGTAATATCCCGAGCCCCAGAAGTTCCTCATCATCACTGCCACGTACATTGCTAAAAAGACCCACTATTGTACCTTCTTCTGAGGGCAACGTTACGATAGAAAGATCGAAAACGCTCTCCTGAGCTGCGCGGAAATAATCCTCATACACCTCTTCACGCAGTGTTCTCCGCTCTTCCTTTGTTCTCCACCGTGCTGCTCGTGACCGGTGTAACGCAATAACCTTTTTAGTCAGATGCAGTACGATAGGCCCCAATTCGTCCTCTTTCTCTATCGCAACGACCCAAGAGGGATCTACTGCGTCTATTTCGAACAGCTTAAATTTCTTTGCGTCTCCTCCTTCTACCCACCCGGTTGAGTCAACGAGTATAATATCCGCTTTGAGCCTTTTTGCTTTGTGCACGGCAGCTACCGCTCCTTTTACGCATTCACGCATACAACCGCTCGGCGAAATAGTTCCAACGAAATATAGGCTTTGAAGAGGCACTTCTGAAAGCTGCCGGATTTTACGTTCCAGAATACCCATGCCTATGCAGCAGGGAGGTCCGATATCACTTTGGCCTACATCAGCATCCACAACCGCTACTGTCAGCCCGCGCTTATAAAATCGGTTTGCAAGAGCAGTCACGGTATGCGTTTTTCCCACATCCACACCGCCAAGCATGAACAGGGTCAACGGCTTTTGCTCTTCTCTTAGATCATCCAGAACCGCTTCTTCAACAACTCGTACGCCGCTCAACATTGCATAATTATATTTATTCCCGTGTGAAATATTTTAGTGAGCGGGTCTTTTACACTTTTACAGGTCTCACTTCTTGTTCTACATGGGGAATAGCGGGGTGATAGGAGCTCATGGAAGTGGCGAAAAAGGAAGAAGTCGTGAAGCGATGCACCGAGATGCTTGAGGAGATAATGGGGGATATTACCGTTCCCCGGAACATTAGAAAATCAACAGGCGAATCAAAAGACAAGCTTGTGAACGGTGACGCTTCGCTGGCAGTGCGCGTGGCAACAGTGATCTCCGATTTGGACGAGCTAACGGCCAATCCCAATACCCCTTCTCATACAAGGGCGTTGGTATGGAGCATCGTAAGCCAGTTAGAAACAATTTCGGTTGAAGACTGAGGGGAAATGATAACAATAGCGATAGCGGGAAAGCCAAATTCTGGTAAATCTACCTTCTTCAAGGCTTCTACACTCGCGGACGTTGAAATAGCCTCGTATCCGTTCACCACCATTGCACCCAACACGGGGATCGCGTACGTGAAGGTGAATTGTCCGTGCCGGGAAGAAGCGATCCAAGAGGCGACAGGAGGCAAGGAGTGCGGGAATTGCATTGACGGGTATCGATTTGTATCGGTGGAACTCTTGGACGTTGCGGGATTGGTCAGGGGTGCACACGAAGGAAAAGGCTTAGGGAACGAATTTTTAGATCAGCTCAGACAGGCAGAAGCAATTATTCATGTCGTCGATGCGTCAGGGGGGACGGACGTAGACGGTAACGTAGTGGATCTCGGCAGTCATAACCCACTCGAAGATATCACGTTCTTCAAAGCGGAATTAGACCTGTGGGTTTACGGGATAATAAAGCGGAACTGGCGTAAAATAGAGCGCAGGGTGGAATTAGAAGGCTTGAAGATAGAGCGGTTGCTTTCCGAGCAATTAGCGGGTGTTGGCGTGACGGAAGAGCACGTGAAGATGGCATTATTAGAATCCAAAAGCTTAGATCCGGCTAACTTCAAGTCTTGGTCTGATGACGATCTGAAAAATTTGGCCGCGGCGGTCATAAAGAAGAGTAAAAAGATGCTCATTGCGGCGAACAAAGCTGACGTTGCACCTGAAGGGAACCTAGAAAGACTGAAAGAGGGAAGTACAGAGGACGAGGAGCCCATGATTCCATGTTCAGCCGCAGCGGAACTTGCTTTGAGAACTGCGGCGAAGAACAAGATCATATCCTATCTGCCAGGTGCAGCGGATTTCGAAATTTCTTCCAACCCTACGGAAAAGCAGAGAAAAGGGCTGGAACGAATTAGAGAGTTCACTCATACACATGACGGCACTGGTGTCCAGGAGATAATCAATCGTATAGTGTTCGATTTGCTGGATTACGTTGTTGCGTATCCTGTTGAGGACGAGCATAAGTTCAGCGATTCCGCAGGGAGAATCCTGCCTGATGCGTTCCTTTTGAAACGAGGGAGCACCGCCAGAGAATTGGCCTTCGCAGTTCATTCTGACATTGGAGAAAGCTACCTTTACGCCGTGGATGCGAGGACAAAACTCCGATTGGGTGATAAGCACGCATTGGAAAACAATGACATAATAAAAATTGTCTCTACAAAATGAGCTAACAGCTCGCCAAGACCGTGAGACTTCCGTTTCAGTGTGATTTGAAGAGGCACGGATTGTCAGTAACGATACCACTTACACCAAGCTCGCATGCTTCTTCAAATTCTTCCACCGTGTTTATGGTCCAGGTATAGATTTCTATCTTGTTTCTTGACGCTTCTTCAACGTATTCTTGGTTTAATCGCGGATAGCGCTGAAAAATAATATTCGCCTTTGCATTACGTGCCACCGTGACGGGGAAAACCGGCAGCGAAGAGAGAATTACCCCTGTTTTTAAGTTAGGGGCAAGCTCTTTTACTGTGAGCAGTGAAGAATGGAAGAACGATGAGATAACAACGTTTTTCGCCAGCTCCGCTTTTACTATTTCGCGAGCAACTTTAGCCTCCACACCAGGCTCTTTCATCTCGATGACCACCGCAATTTCAAGCTGCTTGACAAGCGAAAGCACCTCCGAGAGGGTAGGAATCGTTTCTCCTTTGCCCGCATCAAGGGTGCGTAATTGTTTGAGCGTCTTTTTACTCACCTTTCCGGAACCATTCGTCGTTCGTTCAAGCGTGTCATCGTGAATAACCACGAGTTCGTCGTCACTACTGAGCCAAACGTCTATCTCCACGGCATCAGCACCGCACTCAAAGGCCCGCTTTACGGCTCTGAGCGTGTTCTCCGGCTCGTCGAGCCGTGCCCCGCGATGGGCTATGAGTCTCATCGACCTTTATTTTAAGAAGAAACGCCTTATCTTTAAATATGGGCATAACGAGAAAGGTATGGATAAATTACCAGGATACACCCAAAATCGAGCTGACAGACCCGATAGCCATAGTAGGGTCACCAGGACTTCGGTCGGTGGGTAAAATTGCCATAGAGGCACTTGTGGAGAAATTACAGCCCCAGCTATTTGCCAAACTCTATTCTTACGGGTTTCCCTGTATTTATTACGGCCCATCGTATCTCGAATCTCCTAGCCACGCGGGTGCACTAATCGCGAAAGAGAACCTAGTCGAGCTTCCCCATGTGGCGGTCTATTTGTTAAAAAATAAAAACACGGCGCACGCCCCTAGCCGAGACCTTGTAATAGTAAACGGCTATCAGGCTTATGATGCACTTAATCATTATATGGTCGCGGATAAACTCACGGATTTGTTCATCGAACTCAATATAAAAAGGATTTTTTCGCTTGGTGCCCAGGTAATAGAAGAGGGTGTACGATGCTGCGCAACCGAGGTAAACCTGTTGGAGGAAATGTCGCGTTACGGCATCGAGAAGACTCACGTTGATCGATTTATCGGCTTTTCCGGCATTGTCGCTGCAATTGGGCAGGAAAAAGGGATACAAGGGGTTTGTTTGTTCTCAAATACGACGCAGAATTTGTCAGATCCTGAATATCCTGATTATAGTGCGGCAAAGGATTTATTGGAGAAAGTAGGCGAGATACTGGGGTTGCGTGTCGATACAACCGATTTAGAGGAAAAAAAGCGCATTGAAAAGGCACTAATAAAAGAGCGCATGGAGCGAGAAAGCGAAGAGAATATGGCTGAAACGCGAAAGTGGAGCAGTGAAGAACTGAGTGGATACATATAACGTAGTAAACGATGGCAACAAAGACGGATACGAATTCGAACGCTTACAACCGTGCGTGTAAGGAGATCGCGGAGATCATCGCGGCACGAAACTTAACGGATACCGCGAGTATAAACCGGCTGAAAAAGGAAGTAAGCGGTAAATATGGACTTTGCAGTCTTCCGAAGAATTCCGATGTGCTAAAAGTAAGCCGAGAAGACTTAAAAGAGCGATTGAAGCGTAAGAAAATGCGCACTGCTTCTGGTGTTGTCCCGGTTGCGGTCATGACTTCGCCGTACCCCTGTCCGCATGGTAAATGCCTCGTGTGCCCTGGCGGTCCCGCCTCGGATTTCGAGTCGCCACAGAGTTATGTCGGGCGGGAACCGGCTGCTAGTCGCGCTGCTCAACACGACTTTGAGCCCTACGAACAGGTGAAAGCGCGGCTGCATCAAATAGAAGAAATCGGGCACGATTTCGAAAAGGTCGAGTTGATCTTGATGGGCGGCACACTCACCGCGAGGCCCTTAGATTACCAGCGCTGGTTTGTAAAACGATGTTTGGATGCAATGAAGGATTTTGGAGACGAGCGAGGGTGTAAGGTACGAAATACGGGCATTACCTTCGAGACAAGGCCCGATTATGCGAAGGTCGGTGAGATAGACCAGATGCTGGAGATGGGCGCTACCAAAGTCGAATTGGGCGTGCAGCAAGTCAGTAATAGGATTTTGGAAAGCATGCATCGAGGACATTCGGTCGAAGATTCGATAGCGGCAAACAGACGCGTGCGCGATAGCGGATTAAAAGTGGGCTTTCACGTGATGCCGGGCCTGCCGGGCGCTACCCTCGAAGACGATAAGGCGATGTTCGACCGCATCTTTAATGATCCTGACTTCAAGCCAGATTATTTGAAGATCTATCCTACGCTGGTGGTTAAAGGGACACTGCTGTACGATATGTGGCAACGAGGCGATTATGAGCCGATTCGCGAGGACGGCGCGATTGAGATAATCTCATACGCGAAACGGATAATTCCGAAATGGGTACGGATACAAAGGATACAGCGCGATATTCCCGCGCAGTTCATCGAGGCGGGTGTGAAGAAGAGTAACCTGCGACAGTTGGTGAACGAGCAACTGCATGAGGAGGGATTTAAATGCCGGTGTATACGATGCAGAGAGGCCGGCCTTTCTCGGTTGGCAGGGCGAGTCGCCGATGAACGAGCTGCACAATTATTATCCGAGCGCTACGAGGCGTGCAAAGGGACGGAATATTTCCTCTCTTACGAAGACGTTGAGAACGACATTTTAATAGCGCATTTGAGGTTGCGGTTCCCCTACGAGCCGCATCGAGCGGAGCTGAAGCAGGCTGCTCTGGTTCGCGACCTGCATGTGTTTGGCGAACTGGTTGGTTTGGGTGAACGGAAGCAACAGAGCTGGCAGCATCGCGGCTACGGGGCACGGCTACTCCAAAAAGCGGAGGGAATAGCAGTCAATAAGGGATACCGAAAGATAGCAGTAATGAGCGGGATAGGTGTGCGCGAATATTATGCGCGGTTTAATTACAAGCGAGAAGGACCTTTTATGGTGAAAAGCCTCTCTTAAAGAAAAAAAATAAGAGAGCTTTCTCGAAACAAAAGCTCTCTGTTCGTAACGCTCCTTTTTCTATTCTAGTGTGTGTATGCCGCGGCTGTCTTTCTTGCATATTGCTCTACGAGGTCAGCACCGCAGTTGGGGCAGTTGGCATAAAGGTGCCCTAATGCCGCTCCGCATGCCGGACAGGTTGCAAACGTGTTTTTCCCCTGCATTGCATCCCCCCAGATCCAACCATGATGCGCTGCCATCATATGATCCACAACTTTATCTATTGCTACATCCTTGCTGTTTGCAGCAAACATTTGGTTGCACACATAACATCTTCCTTTCGCCATTTTTTTTGTCACCACAAGTTTGTCTATTTTACGGTTATTTAAATTTTTCGTTTTTTTTAAACGTTCCAAATGTGAGATGGTGAAATACTTCATATTCATTAGGTTTATGTACCTTTTTTAAAACGTTCGTAAAAGCGCAGAGTGAGTGGTTAACTCAGAACAGGAACATCCCCCTCCGGGCCTCAATTTTCGCCTCCTCCTCTGGAACACCACAATGGTTCATATAATAAGAGGTAGAATACTATACATTGGTGGGCATGGTAGAGGCGAAGGACAAAAAGAACTTACTTACTATAGTTTGTTTAGCAAAAAAGAAGCTTAAATACGCGCTTAATAACTTCATGGAGATATAAAAATGGATGATTTAGATAGGAAAATATTGGAAGAACTCCAGCGGGATTCTCGGAATTCTTTCACGAAGATTGCGCAGAGGATAGGAGTAAGCACTGCCACTGTGAGCGAGAGAGTAAAAAGGCTAACGGAAGAAGGCATTATTTCAGGTTATAGCGCAGTTCTCAATACTTCTAAACTCGGCATGGTCACGTTAATCATAAAGATAAAAACCAAGCCAGGGTATAATAGTATTCAAGAGGTGGGGGAAGGGATAGCAAAAATGGTAGAGAGTTGTTGCGTTCACCACGTAACGGGCGATTTTGATCTGCTCGTCATCTCTAAGTGCATTGGGTATGATAGATGCGGAATTGTTATTCAGAAGATAAAAGAAATCGAAGGTGTGGAAAGCATGGATTCTGAACTCGTACTAAAAACGCTGAAGGAAGAGCTCAAGGCGGGGTTGTGATGGTTTTTCGGGTGGATAAGGGAATTTCGTAATTACGCAATACCCCTGTGGGTTTGAGCAATTCGGTGTGGTATGTGGATGCATATATATCTTAAACAAATTTAATTCTTAATTACTAATGTTATTCTTATACGCTCATTAGCTTTTAGAGAGAATAACAGACGCAATGAACTGAAAGATGATCGATCCGTTTCTTCCATTGGTTTTCCTCTTTGCATTTGCGATGCTCGGCGTGCTGTTAGGCACGATAACGGGACTTGTACCTGGCTTCCATCCGAATAACGTTGCGTTTATCCTTCTTTCGCTTACCCCGGTGATCGTAGCAGAACCTCATTTCTTAACTGCATTTGTTCCTTCAGGCCTTTTATTTGTCGTGGTTGCTGCCACCATTCTTGCCGCATCCGTTGCGCATACTTTCCTCAGCTTCATACCTGCGGCATTCATCGGCGCGCCAGAAGGGGATACCGCACTTGCTTTGCTGCCTGCACATCGGTTACTCCTTGAGGGAAGGGCTTATGAAGCTACAGTCCTCTCGGCAATCGGCAGTTTTGGTGCGGTAATATTCTCTTTCATCTTCTTTTTCCCGTTTTTCTTCATCTTCTCCTCGCTTCACGTCTACGAACTTCTTCAGAGTCTGATGCTTTATCTCCTCATCGGTATATCTGCCCTGCTTATTCTCACCGAGAGCTTCAGCGAACGGATGGAAGCATATCAGGCTATCCTGCTCTCTTCTTTCGTCTTTTTTCTCTCTGGTTTGTTTGGCTTTCTGATACTGGACATGCCCGTGCACGCGCCATTCTCTTTCCGCTCGACTATGCTCTTTCCCGCACTTACCGGATTATTTGGACTTTCAACGCTCTTATTCTCGCTACTTTACACGCCGGAGATAGCGGAGCAGCGAATAGAAGAGCCGGTATTGGATCGTGAGGGCGTTATGAAATCGGTCATATCTGGCTCCGCCTTGGGGTCCTTAGTCAGCTTCCTACCGGGAGTTACGTCCGCACATGCAACCGTGATGGCAATGCTCGCACGAAGAAATCGAGAGCCGGAGCAGGTAATCATGACCCTAAGCGGCGTCAACACGGCCAACGTATTTTTCTGTATTGAAACGCTCTTTCTCTTCTCTCGTGCGCGAAGCGGCGCAACGATAGCGATAAGCCGCCTGTTAGACGTTCAACCATGGGAAGGGTCCGTTATCCCTGTTACATTGATTTATTTCCTTATCGTGGTGTTAATCGCAGCTCCTTTTTCGTTCTTCATTACCCTCTCTATCGGAAAACAATTCGCGTTGCAGTTCGCGAAACTACCCTATCGAAAACTGCTGAGTGGTATTGCACTTTTTCTCGGTGCACTCGTCTTCATGTTTACCGGTGCTTTAGGACTCCTGGTTCTTCTTGTCGGCACGTGCATCGGGCTCATTCCCATTCAATGTGGCGTAAAGCGGAGTAATGCGATGGGCGTGCTTCTCGTGCCGATAATCGTGCTGCTGTGGTGAAAAGAGCGAAAAGTTTAAAAATAATGATAGTGAACATCGTTACATGATAACGGTAGCGATAAATGGATGGGGTAGAATAGGCCGAATTCTATTTCGAGCAGCGCTACGAAACAATTCAGATCTGGACGTTGTGGCAATTAATAGCCGAGCGGCGGAGGCTTCTTGGGTTGCTCATCTCTTGAAGTACGATTCCGTGCATGGGGTGTTTGACGCGGATGTACAGGCGAATAAAGACGCGAACACGCTCGTGGTGAACGGAAAGGAGATAAAGATATTAGCGGAAACCAACCTTGAGAAGTTGCCTTGGAGCAATTTGGGCGTCGATTTGGTGGTTGAGTCTACGGGAGCGTTCCGAGATAGGAAGAATGCGTCAAAACATCTCACCGCCGGATGCAAAAAGGTACTGATATCCGCGCCGGGTAAGGAGCCAGATGTAACGATTGTTCCAGGTGTGAATGACGAAATGTACGACCATGCTGCACACAAGATTATTTCACTCGCCTCCTGTACCACTAATTGCTTGGCTCCGGTAGCAAAGGTACTGAACGACGATTTTGGCATTAATCGCGGCTTTATGACCACGGTGCACTCGTACACCAGTGACCAGAAACTTCTTGATGGCCGGCACAAGGATTTGAGGAGAGCACGTGCGGCTGCTATGTCAATAATACCCACGACCACCGGCGCTGCAGCATCTTTAGGGATCGTACTACCGGCATTGGCGGGAAAACTGGATGGTATCGCGCTGAGGGTGCCTACAGCCAACGTTTCCATTGTTGACCTCGTGACGGAGTTAGGACAAGACGTTACGCGTGAAGAGGTGAATGATGCGTTTGAACACGCTGCGAAGTCGTCTTTGAGCGGTATTCTCGACGTTTCTCACGAGCCGCTCGTCTCCATTGATTACATCGGCACGAACTATTCCTCCATTGTCGATGCGGAGTACACAAATGTAATCGGTGGCAAAGGCAACATTCTGAAAGTGCTCTCGTGGTATGACAATGAGTGGGGCTACTCGTGCCGCTTGGTCGACATGATGACCCGGATAGCAAAGCTGGGACTGTGAGCGAGTAAGCGGGATGAAAAGGTAACTTAACAGGGATGAATGAACAGTTAAAAGATTTCTTGACTTTGGATGACTTCGACGTAGCGGGTAAGACTGTACTCTTCAGAGCGGATTTGAACTCCGTCATTATCGATGGCAAAGTCCAGATGAAGGAGCGGATCGTGGAGAACGCGAAGACGATACGCGAACTTGCGGAACGAAACGCGAAGGTGGTTATCCTCGCACATCAGGGTCGTGCAGGCAACCCCGAGTTCCTCCCGCTTGAGCAGCACGCGCAGTTACTCAGTAAAATCGTGGACTTGACGTATATCGATGACGTAATAGGTCCTGCTGCGCGCGCGGCGATAGAAAAACTTGACAATGGTGACGTATTACTGCTTGACAATGTAAGGCTGCTTGCAGAGGAGACACTCGCTAAAACACCGGAAGAGCATTCAAAGTCGGTCTTTGTACAGAAGCTCGCGCCACTCGCGGATCTGTACATAAATGATGCGTTTTCAGTGGCTCACCGGGCGCATGCATCAGTTGTAGGCTTTCCAACGGTGTTAGATGCCGGCGTGGGGCGATTGATGGAAAGCGAGCTGAGCGCTTTGGAACGAGCAGTCCATCACATCGAACGGCCGTGTGTGTATGTTCTCGGTGGCGTGAAGCCCGAAGAGGTATTTGATATCATTGAGTTCGCATTAGATTCGGGCAGAGTGGATTACATACTCACAACAGGCGGCATTGGCACTCTTTTCATGGTCGCGAACGGTATGATTCCGATGAAAGTCGATAAGCACCTTTTAGAGAGCGTGAGTAGAGCAAAACGGATACAGGAACGAGCAGGTAACAGAATTAAGTATCCCTGGGATCTCGCTATCGAGCTGAACGGTAAGCGAGAGGAGATTCCGGTGGATCAGGTAAAGCCAAACCAGCCGATCTACGATATCGGGCATGTAACGATGGAGAAATATGCAGAGCTCATAAGAAACGCGCGAACCGTAATCATGAAAGGGCCTGCAGGATTTTATGAGAAAGAGGGGTTTGCAGAAGGCACACGAGCGATCTTTAAAGCAATTTCTAATTCCAAAGCATTTTCGCTCCTCGGAGGTGGGCATACCTCGGCGGCGATCAGCGAGGTCGGCATTGACAAAAGAGAGCTGAAACACGCACACGTGAGCCTTGCAGGGGGTGCATTCCTGCGCTATCTCTTAGGGAATCAACTACCCGGGCTAGAGGTGTTGAAGAGAAAAAAGTAATTTTATCTGTTGGCTTGTGTTAGTTAGTAATAGCGAGGGGTCGTAGGGTAGAGGATATCCTGTCAGGTTCCGGACCTGACGACCTGGGTTCGAATCCCAGCGACTCCGCTTAAACCCTTTTGCCTCGCAAAAGCGTTTTCGGAAAAAATCAAAGCGGGTTACCGGAAAATTTTTTGGAAGCACATGATAAGGAAAATACGAGCGATCTGGGAATTAACGAGATTAGAACATGGGTTGATGTACGGGCTCGGCGTGCTCATAGGGATAATCATTGTGGGAGGGCACATTTATGAACCGGCATCGATTTATGGCGTTTCGTTGGTGCTCCCGTCGCATGGAGCGACTTACGGCTTTTTGGCCGCTCTGTTCATTCAAGCAGGCACCTTCGCGTTAAATGATTATTGTGACGTGGAGACCGATATCGCGAACCGACGGCTGGATAGACCGCTCGTGAGAGGCGAGCTGAGCAAAGAAGAAACGGTGCTCATTGCGATTCTTGCTACTACGCTGGGCATTATTTGTGCGTCTTTCTTGAACCGGCTGCTTTTCATCTTGGCATTTATATCCGCATTGTTGGGCATTCTGTACGACATAAAGATGAAGGAAATCCTCGCGGTAAGTAATATTTATATCGCGTTGACCATGGCAATACCCTTCATCTTCGGTGGATTGATCGTGAAACCCAATAGTGTAGATTTAGTACTCCTTATTCTGGCTTCTATGGCGTTCGTTGCGGGTTTCGGCAGAGAAGTGATGAAGGATATAGCGGACATAAAAGGGGACGCGTTGCGGGATATAAAGAGTATTCCGCGAATTTACGGCGTGAAACCCGCAGTACGCGTCGTGATTGGTTCTTATGTGCTCGCCGTTCTGCTAAGCGCGATACCGTTTTTCTCTGTTAATACTTCTTACTTCCTTGATCTCGCGTATCTACTCCCGGTTCTGGCAGCCGATGCACTGTTTCTGCATACGTGCTACGAGCTGCGAAAACCGCAAGGTGATGATGGGAACTTCAAAAGTATGCGAAAAGAGACGTTACTAGCGATTACTATTGGCTTAATCGCATTTGTAAGTGGCGCGTTACTTTAAACATTTGAAAATTTAAAATTGTTTAGTGGGATGAAAATCGCGATAGGCGGCACGTTTGATCCTCTGCACGACGGGCATAAGAAATTATTGGAAAAAGTGTTCGAGCTGAGCGCAGGCGGCGAGATCGTCATAGGTGTGACGTCAGATACGATGGCCCGCGCCAGTAGGAGCAGAGAGATTTTTCCCTATGAAGTAAGGGCTGAGAACGTCAGAGAATATATGTATACGGAATACGGGGTACAGGTAAGAACCGTGGAATTAAACGACCGATATGGCGTGACCTTAGATGAGGATTTTGACTATATTGTTATCTCGCCAGAAACGTATGCCGTGGCATTGGAGATAAACGAACTCAGAGAAGAGCGTGGCAAGAAGCCTATAGCGATAGTAAAGGTAGCGCATGTGAAAGCAGCAGATGGAAAAGTAATCTCGTCTACACGGATAAAAGCGGGCGAGATAGATCAGCATGGAACGTTGCTGAAGGTTTAAATTTTGAGCACAAGAGATATCACAGAATTATGGTCTCACTTAGAGCTTATATTCGATCATGAGTGTGATTAAACCCACAAAAGGAACAACAATAGTTCATATCCAACACTGTCTAATCACAATCAATAATAATTATTTTTAACGCAACGATTGAATCATTCCAATGGTGTAAATAATCATGACAAATAGTGTACCAAGAAAAAGAATGATGAGATTTATCCCCTGATCAGACCGATCACTTTGAAGTAATATGTGCGTTGATAAAGAATCAATCCATAACGCATTTAAAGCAATAGTTATAAAACTAAATAAAATTACAATTAAAAATAAAAGATCCAAACCCGTAAACTTCCAGTTTAACAATTTTAATTTGAGTACAATTTTATCCTCTTTTGTTTTTTCAACAGTTAAGACGTAAATGACAGCATAAAATCCTATCAATGCAGCTGTGGTTTGCATTATCGCCGAAGGAAGCCAGCAGAGATCAGTCATTACTTATAACGGTAAATGTATAGCCCATCTATTTAAACTTATGATTTTCATGATGAAGAGGATTAAAGAAGAATGATAAAAGAACACATATATCAAATTCTTAGCTTCTTCTCGAACGCTGTCAGGTTCTCACAGTCGTTCTTCCGCACGAGCACCATATCCTCCAGTCTGACGCCCCCAACTTCAGGGTCGTACAACCCTGGCTCGATGGTGATTACATTCCCTTTTTTCAAGACGTACTCGTTATCACTCACACTGGGTGACTCGTGCACATTGAGCCCGACGCCGTGTCCCGTGGAATGAATGAATCCTTTTTTACCGCCGGTTCGTATCGTCTCGTACCCTCGTTCTTCGAATATATCACACACACAATTATGCACATCTTTGCAGGTTATGCCTTCCCTTAGCAGAGCTAGAGCAGCGTTTTGCGCCTCCAGAACCGCTTCGTACAGCTCTTTTAGTTCCTTTTTCGGCTCACCCTTAACGACGGTTCTGGTCATATCGGCAAAATATCGTTCAGCCTTCAATCGTGGGAAAATATCGATAATAATAGGCTCATTTGCGTACAGAGGACCGCTGCCCGTGAAATGAGGATTGGCAGCTCTTTTCCCGCATGATACTATCGGCTCGCCACCATCACAGACACAGCCCGCATCTATCAATGCGTGTTCTACGCGCGCTTTTACCCTCTCAGAGGTTAAAATCCCCTCGTCATCTATCAAAACGCTTCCATTCAACTTAGATTCCTTTATTGTTGTGATTGCGAGAGCCATGGCAGTCTCACAAGCTCGTTGTGCCTTCTTTATGTACGTTATTTCTTGTTCATTCTTTATCTCCCGCGCTTTCGTCATTACCACATTCTCAACAGGAACCACGTCTATGTCAGTCTGCTTCAGGGCCTCTGCAGTGTAGAACGAGAAATACTTCGGCACTTCTATTGCGGTTATACGCTCTTCTTGGAATATTTTTACAATAAGCTCTTCTAATCTGAGGTTCTGCCCGTAGTCAAGCGAAGAACGTACTTCTTTCACGATTGTCTCCTTCTTTGCCCGTTCATACTCCATCTGCGACACAATGATGATGTCTTTTTGTTTGTAAGGCAAGCAGAGATAAATAAAGGGGTCTGCGGCGAGAAAATGCGTAGCGCAATACATGTCCGCGTTATGCATGCTCTCGCTGACGATTAAAAGAGGTCTTTTCGGTTCTTTTGTGCTTTCGGTTTGCTCGGACATGGTTCTGCATGTACGTTTGTCACTACAAGATATAAAGGGATGCTAACGAGACGCAGGGCAGAAATTAGGTCTGCAGAATGTTCTGAAGCACTAATTTCCGCAGTTTTTTCTGTTGGAGATGAGGGGAGTAAGACACAGAGTGGAAGAATAAGTTTTTGTGTGATACTCACAGATAAAGGATTAGTAATGAAACCCGTAGGAGTGCTCATTCACGGACCAGAGGTCGTAGACGAAGATGAAGTGAAGGAAGCGATAGAAACGCTAAGAGAAGCGGGATTTAAGGTAGAAGCGGCTTTGGGTGGCATAACCGGCAAAACCGCGGTGATCGATGCCGGAATGCAGGACATGATCGATATAAGCAAGGATATGCGACCTTCTGAAGTTGTGAACGATTTTTTACAGTGCGGCATTGACTTTATCATGCTGGCGAACCATGCAAAGACCGAAGAGAGCGGTTTCGTACTTGGCGAAGGCATTCTAAGCAATTTTTTAAAGCGAGGTGGGACAAAGGAGAGCCTTTCTTTTGTGCAATTGGAATACAGCAGCAGGATTATTATACCGTGGCTTGTAAAGTCCGGCGATGAGCAGAGATACGAAAAAATGCTTGGTGTTTTTAGCGAGTTCATGGAGAAAGAACCGAGCCAGTTTGAATCACGATGCGAAAGCGAATCGAACGTGCTGTACCGGGAGATACGGGGGGTGCATCCGGGGGAGAAAATAGTTGTGGATGGTGTTATTATTGGCACGGTCTCGCATGAGGGCACGAATAATAGTGTAACGCTGGTTGCGAAGGAAGGGAACATTGTTGAACTTGTGGGCGGCACGTTGATAACGCATAACCTTGAGAAGCTGCCACCGTTGGATTTGGAGAAGGAGATGATAAAAACTGCTTCGGTAATCAGACGGACAAAGCCGAAACGCTTGGAACGATGCGAAAGGCACGGAAAGGGAGGAAAGAAGAAGGCATGTTTTTTCTACACCGTTGAAACGCTTTTTCCGAAGCTCGAGCAGACGGATGCCACCGTTGAAGTTGCGGTAACCATAGGCGACGATACAACCGGCATTGCTGGAGACATACTAAAACGGTTTGGCATTCGCATGATCGGTATCACCGACGGTGACGCCGATGGATTAATCACAGGTATAGAAAGCGGAGCTTTAGAGGAATACAAAAAATTCCTACCGCCCGGTTCGGTAATCCTGCGATTGAAGCCGGAAACCGACGATGTTATCGGGGAAATAGTGAAGCGAGATATTTTCAAAGGTGGCGATGAAATCGAACTGGACGGCGATGTAGCGACGCGCTTCGAGGATTTGAAGCATCGCATACTTGACTTGGCTAAGGAGGATCTTATCGGCGTATTAGATTCGGACGCTGTAACAGATAAAATACAAGAAAAAAACGAAAAAGTTATGAATGATTCTGTTCAATATGCTATCAGGAAAAAATGACGCCAGAAATGTTGGAGGTTGGGGATGTGATGACGCCGAATGTCGTCGCAGAAGATGAAGAAGTATTGGTTACCACACTATCGAGGGAGATGGAAATAGCGGGGATCGGGAGCGTCGTTATAACACGAGGGGGCAAACCGGTAGGAATTGTTACTGATCGTGATATAGCAATAAAAGTTATGATGAAAGACAAAAAGGGAAGTGAAATAAAAGCAAAGGAGATCATGTCATCGCCTTTGATCACCATCAAGCCCGAGCTATCGTTGGAGAAAGCATGCGCAATCCTGGCAGAGAAGGGTGTAAGACAGCTGCCGGTGGTTGATGATGACGATGAACTCGTGGGCATTGTAAGCATTAGAAACGTCCTGACGAGAAATCCAATGTGTGTCCAGAAATTTTATCCCACAGAAAACGAATGAAGGGTAACAGCAAAACAGTGAGCGCACGTGTGTGGTACGTACGTGTACGGTCGTTTTATGAGTAGAGCCACCTTTTTTATTTTTGGGTTACGTTAAGAATATAGTGCAGAGCAGATAGGTGAAGAAGAAAAAATGAACGTTAAGGATATAATGAGCCGTCCTATCATCTCAGAGGATGAAGAGACGTTGGTAACGAAAATAGCGGAAGATATGGAGGAATTGGGAATCGGGAGTGTGGTGATAACAAAGGGCGGCGAACCCGTGGGGATTATTACTGAACGAGATATCGCATTAAAGGCTTTATTGAAGAATAGAAGAGCAAGCGAAGTAAAAGCAAAAGAAATTATGACCGCTCCTCTGGTTACGATCGATCCCGAAACATCGGTGGAGGATGCGTGCAAGCTCGCCGCACGGAAGCGAATAAAAAGGCTGCCGGTAGTTGAAAGCGGTGTGCCGATCGGGATCGTTAGTATTCGTGACCTCTTAACACGGAAACCGGAGTACGTGCGGGAATTTTACTTCTAATACTATTAAAGCAGTCCTTTTTCCGTCAGCGCCTTCATGGTGCTCGCACAAGCGGTGGTAGCGTTCGTTACGGTACTGCCAAGCATAGCGTGCGCCTCCCTGAGATTGCCTTCTCCAATCATTCGTTTTACCAGCGTTATTTTCTCTTCCGCCAGCTTGAAATCTTGCATTCCCGTAGCGTTCACGGCTAATGCGGTCTCCGTGGACAATGCGTCAAAGAACGCGAACGTTACCTTTTTTCCGCCCTCCAATTCATCTCCTTGCAGGCCCTCGAGCACCAACAACATCTTCGAGCTGATGATCAGCGCTGCTTTTAGCCGCTCCGCAAATTGGTAACTGACTATTTCATTCTTCATTATAATCACAAATTTCCTTTACTACGAGCGGTAAAAAACTTTTTGTTGTAGCATCCTTAAGGGATAGGCATGCCATCAACAATATTAGTCGGAGGATTTTTTGGTGACGAAGGAAAAGGGAAGATTATCGCGTATCTTGCAACGCATGACAAGCCGGAAATAGTCGCGCGAGGCGGTGTAGGACCCAATGCGGGGCACACGGTTATCGTCGGTGAAACGAGATACGCATTGCGGATGACGCCGTCCGGATTTGTGCATGAACCAGCACGGATTCGTATCGGCGCGGGCGTTCTGGTTGACCCGCGAGTGCTCATGGAAGAGATTGAATCGTTAGGGATTCGGGACCGTATCGGTTTGGATCGCCGGTGCAGTATTATAGAACTGGAACATATTGATGCGGACCGGAGTGATGAGCACTTAAAGGGTAAAATCGGGTCCACGGGCACCGGCTGTGGTCCGGCAAACGTTGCACGTGTGTCTCGAAAGGCGCGACAGGCAAAGGACGTGCCTGAGTTGCAGGAGTTTTTGTGTGACGTGCCCTTGGAAGTGAACGAGGCTCTGGATCGTGGGAGCTTTGTACTGATCGAAGGAACGCAAGGGTTTGGCATTTCGTTGCTTTACGGCACGTACCCGTTCGTCACATCGAAAGATACAACCGCCTCACAGATGGCTTCTGACGTGGGTGTCGGTCCAACACGCGTCGATGATGTGGTCGTGGTCTTCAAGGCGTTCCCCACTCGTGTGGGCGAAGGGCCGTTTGCCACGCAGGTGAGCGACGAGAAAGCGGCTGAGTTGCATATTGAGGAGTACGGCACAGTAACCCATCGGAAGAGACGCATCGGGACGTGGGATGGCGCAATGGCGCGGTACTCAGCAATGGTTAATGGTGCAACGATGATTGCGCTAACCGGCGTGGATAAATTAGACCCAGCATGCCGAGGTGCAACGGAGTACGACGAGTTGAGCACCGAGATAAAAGAGTTTGTCGCAAAGGTGGAAAAGGACGTGCGGGTGCCTGTGAAGTTGATATCGACCGGGCCTGAACTGTCAGAGATCGTGGATTTGCGCGAGGAGAAATAATTTTAGCGAATTTTTAACCTCGCGAAAACAAAACGAAGCATTAGATACGCTACAGAAGAATAGAGAGGGGACGCTCCACGTAGTAACTCAAAAATCCCTCGTTTTCTTTTTACGAACGAAACGTCTGATGAGAAGAATATTCCACATCGCGGACACGCACATAGGCTATTCCACTTACAGGCGGATAGACGAATCGACCGGCTTGAACCAACGCGAAGTAGACACCTATGGTGCATTCAAACGATTTGTAGATTATGCCATTGCGGAAAAGCCCGAGGTGGTCCTTCATGCGGGTGACCTGTTTGACTCCGTACGACCGACGAACCGTGCGATTTCGTTCGTGCTCGAGCAATTGCTCCGATTAAACGCTGCGAAAATCCCTTTTGTCGTGATTGCAGGCAATCACGAAACGCCGCGGTTGAAAGAGACGGGAAGTGTATTCAGCCTTTTTGAGCATATCCCGTTTGTGCACGCCGTGTATAAAGACAACTACGAACTCGTTGAAGTTGCTGATGTAAGGATCCATGCGATCCCGCATTCCGATGATATTGAAGGCGAAAAGCGGAAGATGCTTGCGAACTGTTGCGAGCGTGGTGCTGATGATGATAAATTGAATATCGCAGTGCTCCATGCAGGCGTTTTCGGTGCGGGGAAGCAGATGTTTTTGATGGACGAATTCAACGAGCAACTCATTTCTATTCATGACCTGGCCGATTTCGATTACATCGCACTAGGGCACTATCACAAATACATACGCGTACGCGAGGACGTGTATTACGCGGGATCGACCGAACGATTCAGCTTTAATGAGGTGAATGAGACCAAAGGTTTCTTAGAAGTTCAGTTCGGAGAAGACGGTAAAAGAGCGGTTATATTTCACGAGTTGAAGACGCGAGCAATGGAGGATTTGGAACCTGTTGTTTGCACTGATCTGGATGCGCATGAGATAAAACGTGCGATTACGGAACGTATCCAGGAATCCAACCCCGCAGGTAAGGTAGTGCGGTTAAAAGTGTTGGACCTACCGCTGCAGGTCTATCATTCGTTGGGTTTCGACGAACTCAAGCGGATGACGAAAGCTGCGGTTCATTTCGAGATAAAATATGAATTTCGACGCGATAATGCGGCACTCGCTGCTGAGCAATCCACGTTTCGGTCGTTACACACAGAGTTCGAGCAGTTTATGGATAAGTACACGGTCGGGGCGCATGTCACTAAGGCACGGCTGAAGGAGTTGGGGTTGCGCTATATGCAGCAATGGGAACGAGAGAACGAAGAGTAAAGCAGATGTGCTGAGGACGCATACAAGTCTTTTTAGATGCTCAAAAGTTTTTAAATGCTGAATGAGATAGTTTGATAACGCAAAAGTAAAAGCAGTCCCGTGGTGTAGCGGTCAAGCATACTGGCCTTTGGAGCCTGTGACAGAGGTTCGAATCCTCTCGGGACTATTCGTTGTTTTCCCATTCGATTCTATTTATCCTATCTAACTTTTTCGAATGGATCTTCAGAGGCTTCACTACCAAGCAAGCCCCGCTGTTATAAACCGCTCACATCTCATGCCCAATCCGACAGGGATTTTGCAAGCCTTTACGCGTCTTCTCTCTGAGAACCCCGATATTTGTAGAGTGAAATTGAGTCCCCCCACTCGCACCTTCAGCGTTGGGTCTTGCAGCACACGGTTTAAATTTTTCTACAAGATGATTAAATAAAGTTGTAAATATGGTACAAAAAAATTAGATATTCCGAAACTATTTTATAGTAAAATACGCAACTAAGTAACCATTAACCCAATCGGAAAGACGATAAAGTCAGGGAGAAAGATACCTTAAAGTCAAGCTTCATTCTGCCTTGACATTTTTATCCTCCTAACTGGCTTTTATCCGAAGGGCGTACGGGTCACTCACGAATGACTTTGAAGTACTGGTAATGTCAACTCATAATTCATGACATTCCCGAATAGACTCCTCCACTTCTTGAGCAGATCTTCCACTGCTCACTCCATCGCGCCATAAAAAACCTTGTTGACAAAAACTAAACAATGATCATTGTGAAGCAGAGGAAGGTGAGCGACCGTGCCAGCAGCTATTGACCAGATTGTGCATCTATTAAAAGAGCAGTATTACAACAACACGTCGGCATTGGCTGACATTTCAAGCATGAGAGACCCGTTCAAAGTCCTGATCTCCTGTATTTTAAGCCTGAGGACCAAGGACGAGGTGACCGCACGAGCATCGAAGCGGCTATTCGCACGTGCAGACACACCTGAAGCGATGCTGAACCTCACCAAAGAGAAGCTAGAAGCGTTAATCTATCCTGTTGGCTTTTACCATCGCAAGGCTGAGCAGATCCTTGAGATTGCTCGTGTTCTGATCGAAGAGTACGAGTCACGCGTGCCCGACGAGATCGACGAGCTTTTGAAATTGAAGGGTGTCGGGCGAAAGACCGCGAATATCGTGGTTACCATGGGCTTCAACAAATTAGGTGTCGCCGTTGATACGCACGTCCACCGCATCTCCAATCGGTTAGGATTGGTTACGACCAAAACGCCGGAGCAGACCGAGTTTGCTCTGAGGGAACTATTGCCAAAAAAATACTGGATCGTCTTTAATAACCTGCTCGTCATGCACGGGCAGAACATCTGCACACCGATCAGTCCAAAATGCAGTATGTGTCCGATAACCGATTACTGTAAAAGGGTTGGGGTGGAGAGGTTTCGGTGATACCGACGAGATCGATCCCAAAAAATATAACCAACCCGAATATATAGATCAATTACAGATAGATCAACGTACATTCACGTGCTTGCTAACTAACGTTGAGGGGGTTTGAGAGACTCATGGTGGCTTTACTCAAGCAGGAAATAAAGAAGATGGAACTGAAGCGGGACGTTACCGGCTTGGTAAAAACGTTGAATCACGGCGATAGAGCGGTTCGATTACTGGCTGTCGAGGCTCTGGGAAGAATACACGATATACGAGCGGTAAGTCCCCTCATTCACGCGCTGAAAGATAACAACCCCGCGGTTCGCGCGACTGCAGCACGGGTTCTTGGCGAGCGAAAGATTGACCGAGCGGTAGAAGCCCTGATTCACGCGCTGGAAGATAAGAATAAAGTTGTCCGCGGGTGGGCAGCAGGTGCGCTGGGAGCAATAGGCGATCCCCGTGCACTGAACCCCCTTATCCTAGTCCTGAAAGACGGAGATAACGATGTCAGAGGCTGGGCGGCAAAAGCGCTCGGCGAGCTGAAGGATCCACACGCTGTGGAACCCCTCATGCACACACTGACCGATGACGATGAAGAGGTTCGGCAGTCGGCAGCAGAGGCGCTTGAAACGATAGGCATGCCAACGATCGATGCACTCGAGCAAGCGTTGCAAGACGAAGATGAAGAGGCTCGATGCATGGCGATTGACGCGCTTGAGGCGCTAAAAGCCGCAGAAGCTTTTGAGCCAGTCGAAGAGCAGGAGCCCAAACCAATAACACACCGGGAAGAGGAACTGAAAGAGTTGGATGACGTTCAGTGGTATACCAAAGGCGTGGATCTGCATAAGCGCGGCAGACTCGAAGAGGCCATCGAATGCTATAACAAAGCCTTAGAAAAAAACCGACACCTGCATCACGCGTGGAATAGGAAAGTAATAGCCTTAGCGATACTTGGTAGCTATAAAGACGCAGTAGCGTGCTGTGATGAGGCGTTGGCGCTCAATCCACAAGACGACCGATTATGGAACAACAAAGGGCTTGCGCTGAAGCATCTTGGGCGATCTGAAGAGGCTATCGAATGCTACGATAAAGCAATCGAACTCGACCCCAAAGATGGAAGCGCATGGAACAACAAAGGCGTCGCTCTCTTTGAACTTGGTCAGCATAAAGAAGCATTACGATGCTACGATGAGGCGTTGGAACTCAATCCGTGGGATGAAGATGCTAAATTCAATCGGAAACTGTGTTCGGAGCGTATCGAGTGAAGTAAAATCACGGTTAATGTGTATCGCCGATTCAGATCAGACAAATGGCGTCAGCTTTAACCGAAGCGTATCCTCGGTAATGAGATTCTTCAGGCAGTGTAATTTAGTATCCGGGCGATTGCAATACAGGACCACACTCCGATCGAGCACGGCCAACTTAAACCGCGTAGTCACCATTTGGCCCAGCCCGGAACCCATTGCGCCTTCGCTTGGCAAGCCGAATATTCCAACGTTTCCCGCCTCCCGCAACTCCATTATCCAGAACGAGAATAATTCCAATGCTTCTTCAAGGTTGCCGAGCGTTTTCAAGCGATATTGAAACTCTAACAAATCCGTTCCGACAATTACCATCACTGGGGGTTCTAAGTGCGAAATGAAATCGACGAATACGGGGAAATCTTCATCCATTGACAGCCCGTCCAAAACCTTCACGTTCTCGCGTGCCGCTTTCTGCTCGCCTTCTGTCTCAAAGGGCCGGGGACGCACACCCTCTCCACTGCACCAAAAACAGCCCTCGGCCGTCGCCCGGCGTATCTCAAAGACGGTGAGATACTTCAGGTAATCCTCTTCCTTCACAAACGGCATGATACCCCGCCGTAACCGCCGCTCATCCCAGCCGCTACTCGGAATCAGCACGCAATGATGCCCTTGTTGTATGCTGTTGATCATCATGTGAGCAATGATCGATTGGTATCCCAAAAGGGACAAATCATCGCCGTATTCGATCATGGCAGTGCTGCCTTTGCTTAAGCCGCCGTCCAAAATCACATCTAATTCCGCACAGCCGGTAGAAAGATGGGTAGGGGTATTCCGTATAACCTCTACGCTTCTTGGCTTCTCTACTTTCCTCCTTTCAAAAGGCGGGAAAAAACGGAATCTACCATCATCTAAGGTAAAACCGTATTGATGCTGGTTTATTCTGACGCCTCGCAACTTCTCTAACAACATTTGCCGTGCCCTTCGGTTATCTACGGAAATACGGCTCATTTCTATTATGCCATCAACCAGATAATCAAGCTGAGTTGTACTCGTTCGTTCTGATATGAGTATCAAATTCATTTTGTATTGCGTGGCGTATTGCCGCACCATACTGGTTATCGCGGCTTCCAGTTCCTCGATCTTCTCCTCGTGCTCTTCTGATACGATTGCTTCCCAGCTATCAATGACGAGTGTCGCGGGTTTTTCTGCCTCGCCCAATTTCTCGTAAAGCACGTCAGAAAAAGAGCGTAAGCCCGAAAATCCTTTCTGTGACGGATACAATTTCGTTGCATCAATCACGCTGATAGCGTCTGCACGTGCTTCCAGCCAGGGCAGTTGCTTGTAAAGCGCGGGCAGTGAAACCCGCGTTGACAGGTAAACCGCATTTTCGCCTCCGAACTCGGTGAGTATCTCAAAAGCGAGCATCGTCTTCCCTGTTCCCGGCGCACCCTTGATCAGCAGCGAATATCCTGCACCTGGCGCGAGCGCCGCCCGTAATTCAGGTGGAATTCTACTAATCATATTACTCTGTGTATACATAGTTTGGTAATATTATAAAATCTGTCTTGTCGGAAGAATAAATGGTGAAAAATCTCCGCCTATTCCTTTTTCGCAGTTCTGCTCTGTGCAGTACAAGAAACACGCCAAAGCTCCCTTATTCTGGATAGAATGATAGTTAGTTAGTGCCAGAAACCCAAGCGTCATAGCGACGTCCCATCCAAAAAACCTCTGAGCAGCATTGGCCATAAACCCTTCCAGAACAACATCTTCAGTTCATAAACCCCTTCAGCACCTTTCTTTTCTGTATAAAAACCTGCTTTTTCAAATACACGGAGCATGGCCCTGTTATCCATCAGCACTTCCGCAGTGAAGCCAAGAAGACCCTGTTTCTTCGCCAGATAAGTGAGATACGACAACAATTCCGTACCGATTCCCTGGTTTTGATACTTGTCCCTCACGGCGAATGCAACATCTGCAGTATACGTAGCTTCGTTTATCGCGTACTGTCCGAGGCCCACAATCTCTTCCTTATCCTCCGCTTCTATCACCGCAAGAATCACCATTTGTTTCGAATAATTAATGACAACAAATTCCTGCAAACGATCGTGCGGCATATCTTTTCGCGATGAAATAAACCGATGATAGAGCGTATCGTCCGAGAGGGAATAGAAAAAATCTTTTAATACCGGCTCATCACTTATTTTCACCGGTCTCAAAAGGATTTCAAGTCCGGTCTTGGTGGTCCTGTAGGTTTCTAAGTCTTCTGGATACTCTCCTCGTACCCCTGATATAAATGCCTGATCGCTAAAGATGATATTCAGTTTCTTGGCTTCTTCGATAAGTCGCGGTCGGAATTTTGGATGTGCTATTGCTATCAAACCCATTGCGCGTTCTCTGATGTTCTTTCCGTGCAAATAGGCTATTCCATATTCAGTTACCACATAATGCACATCGCCTCTATTAAGCGTGACGCTTGCCCCCTCTTGGAGAAAGGGCACTATTCGCGAAATGGTACCATCTACTGCGGTGGATTGAAGAGTGAGGATCGTCTTACCATTGCGTGCCAAAACCGCACCGCGCATAAAATTTGCCTGACCTCCTATCCCACTGTAAAATAGCTTACCGATGGATTCCGCAGTTGCCTGACCCGTAAGGTCGATCTCCAGCGCACTGTTTATCGCCGTCATGTTGTTATGCTGGGCGATAATCAATGGATTGTTGGTGTAATCAATCGTTCGAAACTCGATGGAAGGATTATCATGCAGATAGTCATAGGTGGCTTGTTTACCCATACAAAATGTTGCCACGGTCTTTCCTCGGTTGATTGTTTTCTCACTATTGTCAACAACACCCTGTTTCATCAACGCGACGAGGCCATCGCTGAGCAGTTCCGTATGGACACCGAGATGTTTTTTATTGTAAAGATTGGACAGAATCGCATTTGGTATACTTCCGTATCCCACCTGAATGGTATCGCCATCCTGAATGAGACGCGACACGTACTTTCCAATCAGCGATGTGATCTCCCCTTCAGCCTCTGAGCTGTATTCCAATATGGGTTCCTCGTAGGGGAGGATAAAATCTACATCGTCAATATGAATAAAGCTGTCCCCATGGATCCGTGGCATGTGTGAGTTAACCTGCGCTATAACTAACGCAGCTTTTTCCGTGGCTGCCTTGACGATATCAACGCTTACACCCAGGCTCATGTAACCATGATCATCGGGTAGCGAAGTCTGCACGAGTGCGACATCAATCGGGATAATCCTTCGATAGAATAAATCAGGAACCTCTGACAGGAATATAGGAGTATAATCGGCAAAGCCCTCATTCACCGCAGCGCGGGTGTTATTGCCAATGAAGAACGAGTTATGCCGAAAATTCTGCTTGAATTTCTCATCCGTATAGGGGGCAACACCGAGGGTCCAGACATGGAAAACTTCGGCATCGAAAAAAGCCTTTGGATGCGATTCTGAATACTGTATAAGTGCACGAACGAGATATTGGGGTTCGCCACAGCCGGTGCCAATGAATATTTTGTCGCCTCGATGGACATGACTGAATATCCGCTCCTCAGCTACAAATTTCCCCGGATAGCGCTTTTTCAGCTCATCCAGTATTTTCTGCTTCTTATCTGAACTAATCTCCATGAAACGAATCAGGTGCTCCTTTCTGTTATCTTATCCCTTTATATTTACGTAACGTTTCGAGGGATAAAAAATTTCATCTCCCGGGATAGCACTAAAAAAGAAAAGAAGGGCTTAAAAAGCCCTGTCCAGTGCCTCGACCGCCTCAGGGTTTGCAAGCGTTGAGATGTCCCCCACAGGGTCACCACGTGCCTTAGCCTTTATAACCCGCCTCATGATCTTACCGCTTCTTGTCTTCGGCAGATCATCCACGAAGGACATCTCGTCGGGTACCGCTATCGGGCCGATCTCCTTCCTTACCCACTTCCGTAATTCATCCTTCAACTCAGCCGAGGGATTCTGCCCCTTTTTGAGGATGACGTATACAATGACCGACTCGCCCTTCAATTCATGGGGTATGCCAACAGCCGCTGCCTCGGCAACTACTGCATGACTTACCAGAGCAGATTCTATCTCTGCTGTCCCTATCCTGTGCCCTGAAACATTAACCACATCATCTGACCTGCCTTGAATCCAGAAGTAGCCGTCCGTATCCTTCCTTGCAACGTCTCCCGCCAGATACACCCCCGGGAACCTGCTCCAGTACACTTCTTTATACCGCTCTGGGTCACCGTAGAGTGCTCTGAGCATCGCAGGCCACGGTTTCTTGATTACCAGATACCCACCTTTGTTCGTGACGGATTGACCATCCTCGTTGTAGATGTCTGCATCAACACCTGGCAACGGTCGCGTGGCTGATCCTGGCTTCAGTGGCGTGATTGGAAGAGGAGATATCATAAAGGTTCCGGTCTCTGTCTGCCACCAGGTGTCCATGATCTGGCACCGCTCATTGCCAATCAGCCTGTAGTACCACATCCATGCCTCGGGGTTTATCGGTTCACCAACGGTCCCGAGTAATCTGAGACTGCTGAGGTTGTTTTTCTTCGGCCATTCGTCACCAAGGCGCATATGAGCCCTGATTGCGGTTGGCGCAGTATAGAGTACCGTTATGCCATGTCGTTCGATCATCTCCCACCATCGGTTACCGTGTGGGTGTGCAGGTGCGCCCTCGTACATGAACGATGTTACACCCATCATCAATGGAGCATAGACGATGTATGAATGGCCGGTAACCCAACCAACGTCAGCTGCACACCACCATATGTCCTCGTCCTTCAGATCGAAGACATATTTGAGGGTTCCGTAAATGCCAACTGCATAGCCACCATGTACGTGTACGATACCTTTTGGCTTTCCGGTAGTCCCTGAGGTGTAAAGAATATACAGTAGATCCTCTGCATCCATCTCCACCGTTTCTGCACTGGTGGATTCACCCTTTATCAGTTCGTCCCAGAAGATATCTCGATCTTCGGTCATTGGCACATCGCCGTTATGCATACGCCGGACCACAACTGCGTTCTTTATTGACGGTGCATCCAGTAATGCTTCATCCGCACTCGCCTTTGCATTGATAGTGCTCCCTTTTCTGTAGAAACCATCCACGGTTACCAGCACCTTTGCTTTACAATCGTTTATTCTGTCCCGTAACGCCTTCGCACTGAATCCTGAGAAAACCACCGAGTGAACGGCCCCCACCTTCGCGCAGGCAAGCATCGCCATCGGTAACTCAGGTATCATTGGTAAGTAAATTGCTACTCGGTCACCTTTTCCTACGCCGAGGCTCTTTAATGCGTTTGCGAACCGATTCACCTCAAAGTAGAGATCCCGGTACGTTATTTTCCTGACTTCGCCGTCTTCGCCCTCCCAGATAAACGCTACTTTGTTCTTATGCCCGGTATCCATGTGTCTGTCGAGGGCGTTATGGACTATGTTCATCTTACCGCCAGTGAACCACTTGAAGAATGGCGCATTACTATCGTCGAGCACTTTACTCCATGGCTTGAACCAATCGAGTTCTTTCGCAATTTCGCTCCAGTACCACTCTATGTTCTGGGCTTTGGCGAGCAGTTCATCGTAGCTTTCGATGTTATGCTCATCCATCCATTTCTTAATGGTGCTCTGCTGGACCAACTCAGTAGGGGGTTCAAAAACTCGCTCTTCCTTCAACAACACATCCAATTCTTTCTTTGCCATTTTTTACTCCTTCACCGGTAGCTTATCATCCCTCTAGGTAGTGGGGATTGTGGAAATAGCGCCATCGTCGCAGTTCTATGGACCAGCACACAAACCGCCTAAAGCGATGAGTCAGTCATCAGTTGCCTGTGTCAGAGTTCATTGTACTACCGCTCAAGAGGTTGTCTTTCGTCAGTATATAAAAGGCGCACTTTTTTACGTACCATAAAAAAAACCGCTGAAGTTGAGAACACTATCCGTTTTTTTCAAGTTTTTGTTTTTTCGGAATAAAGTGCCATTGAGAACCACAAATCTTAGTTACAATGCAGACCGATATAGATAAAGGTGGTTGTGGAAATATGAAAGGGAGAACCATAGCAGGCTTACTAGCCCTGACTGCATTAATAGTGGCGGTGATAGTTGCAGGCTGTGTTGAGAATGACGTAAGTACGCCTTCTCCGACATCTGCAACGCCAACATTAACACCAGCGCCAACGGCAACGGCAAAGGAGGGTGACACCGTTAAGGTTCATTACACGGGTACATTGGAGGATGGTTCTGTATTTGACACGTCCGTTGAGCGTGAACCACTGCAATTCACTATAGGCGAAGGTCAGCTCATTCCTGGGTTTGAACAGGGCGTAATAGGTATGAAGCTTGGCGAATCAAAAACCATCACAATCCCTGCAGATCAGGCGTACGGTCCGTATAATGTGGGCCTGGTGGGGGTGGTCGAGCGGGATCACCTTCCGGCAGGCATGGAACCAGAAGTTGGCCAGCAGTTACAAACGACGCAAGCAAATGGTCAAATCGCTGTCGTCACGGTGATCAACGTCTCCGAATCGACTGTAACGGTGGATGCGAATCATCGTCTGGCTGGTAAAGACCTGACGTTTGAGATTCAGCTCGTCGAGATTATCTAATTCAGGTGATGGGGTGTCTCTCACGTACTTTAACAACGCCCATCGCTCGCCCCGTAGCATGCCAAGATCTCAAAGATGATCCGCGCGGCGTTAAGGCTCGTAATACCGTTAGCACTGTCAAATCGCGGATTCACTTCCACCACGTCGCTTGCCACCACATTTTTCGTTGCTAGTATCCCCTGTACCAGAGCAATCAAATCTTCGAGTGACATGCCGCACGGCTCGGGATGTTCTACACCGGGCGCTATGCTGGGATCGAGCACATCACTATCAATAGAAAGATACGTTTTCTCTTTTTCATGCCCTATTCGCTCTAAAGTCCATTTTACGCCTTTTTCTTTCACTGTCTCCGCATCGTACACCCGTAGTCTATCTTTGAGCACCATATACTCCCCTTCAGAAGATGATCTGATACCAAGTTCTATTACGTTCTCGAAACCAATCAGCTCAGCTATTCGTCGCATCACGCAGGCATTGGAGAACCGATTGTTTTTGTACGAATCTCTGAAATCAGCATGTGCATCTAGTGTTATCACTTTATCTACTTTACCGCGCTCGAAAAGGTGTTTAACGATTGGATAGGAGACAGAATGATCACCGCCGATAAATATCCTCTTTTTTTCAAGCTCAAAGTCAATTTGATCGCTTTTGCCTTTGGTGAACTGCTCCAACGGTAAGTCGCCACGGTCATAATACAGCAGATCAGACACTTCGAATTTTCGATGCCAAAGGAACGTTTCAAGCCGTTGCGATGCCTTTCTTATCGCATGGGGGCCGTCTCTCGCACCTTTCTTAAAGGCGTTGCCGTCAACGGGTACGCCCACTACTTCATACCATGCTTTTTCCTTATCAGCATCTGATAACGAGCCTGAGAACTTCATACAAACTTTCTTTTAAAAAAAAGAAACTTTGATCAAAGAAACTTTTCGCAAAAAGAACAGAAAGATCTCGGAAAATGCTGTTCGTGACTTCAACAAGAAGGAGTTAGAGAAGCTGTTATTTCGGCGAATTGGCATGTTCTGGGTCGAAGACCACGGAGAACAATCGGGGAAGCGGGAATAAGAGCTATTGAAAGGTCTTTACATTCTTGATTCTATTTCCATCCCGAGATTGAATGAGTTGTACGATTTCATTACCGAAGGTAAACGAGCGGACGCCTCCTTTCGGGCGATGCTCTGGTTGAAGAGAAACGGGTTTATTACAGAAAAACGGTTATGAACACCCTTTTATCTTTTTAGAGAAGGAAAGAACCTCAAGAAAGATTTTTATGCTTAGAAGTGTGAGAAGAACTTGGTACAAATGGAAACAAATGAGCCAAAGTCAGTGGATCTTTGTATACCAATTTATTTAAATCAGAGAATCGTTTTTGACCTACTTGCCATCATCGAAGACGGGTTCTCCCAATTGTCCGCTATCAAGGCATCTACCTCTGAGGCTGAAACTCAAAAATCTGGGATGGGAGCATCCATTGGTATGAGTAACGTTTTTGCACTCCTCGGAGTTTCTTTCAAAAAAGAGAAGGGGGCCGAGAAAGGAACTGAAGCGCAGACGGAGATATCGAAGGAAAAGGTTCATACACCTACTTCCCTATTCTCAAAGCTTAGATCTCAACTCAAACAACAGCAACTCCTCGCGGCAATTCCAACAAAAGAAAGCTCTATAGATGACATTAAGAGTGGACAGTTCATCGAATTTCGTGCTGTGTTGAGGAAGAATCCTTTGGTCGATACGATTGAAGGATTTAGGCAACTCATGGATATAGCTGTCCTATTCTCCAATGAACAAAGCACTCCTGCAAAAAGCAAACAGGCGAAAGGTGGTCGACACCGGGACCAAAACAAAGAAATCTCGCAACAGCTGGATGGCATGTTGCAGGCTCTGACCGAATCAAATACGATGGAACTCATCGCAGAAATCATGGGCACTTCAACAGTAAAAGCTGTTCTTTCGACAGAGCTTGACTACTTTAGCGATCGAAATGTCTCAGAAATCATCGACGGCGAGTTTTACGTTCTCGGTAAAGTCGTTCGGGTCGTTAAACCCGATTCCCGAGAGACGATTAACCTTCTTCGTAAGACAAGTTTTGGTAGACTCCAACAGAATTTTTTTGATGATTTGGCCAACGCTTTTGAAGGCGCTGAGAAAGAGGGTATCAGTATTCCAGAACTCATTACAGAGATCAAAGGGCCAGCACTACAGGTTCTTCCGATAGCAATATTTGTATAGCCACGAATCGGTCAAACATAGATTGGTAGCTCAACCCTTGGTCTAAAATCAAATCATCTTCTACAAAACAGAAACTTCAAAATGAATTTTGTCAATAAACCAAAAATAATCTATTCTTTCCGCGTGGTTTGAAAAATTAAAAAGCGAAAAGAAGCATTGAACATAAGCTAAGTAGGTAAAGGATAATTTAACAGGCTTTTGCAAGACAGGATAAAACAAGCTATTTTTATGGATATTGTGCAAAAAGTAAAACCAACGAAGAGTTCATAAGTAATGAGAGACAAAAAGCTCTTGAAGGTGCGAAAATGAAAGAAGAAATAGACTTCTCTGCGTTCTCTCCTACTGATTACCGGTATGCCGTGGACGAATTACGTGCTTATCTCTCTGACGAAGCTTACGTTACGTACAAAGCGAGAATAGAAGGGGTACTTGCACAAGTGTTTGCGACCCGTGGCCTGTTAAAGCAAGATTTGTGCGACGAAATCGTAGCCGCAGCATCAACAGTCACCGCCGAAGAGGTGTACGACGAGGAGCAGAAGACAAAGCACGACATCCGTGCACTGGTTAACGTCATTCGGAGCCGGGTAAGCGACGAGGCGAAACCATTCGTACATCTCGGTGCAACCTCCTATGACGTGGTGGATACCGCAAATGCGCTTCGGTACCGAGATGCCGTGCTGAGCGTTATTATTCCTGATATGCTCGACCTGGAGCGAGCATGGATAGAGCTGGCACGGCGTGAAAAACACACGCTGCAAATCGGTAGGACGCATGGTCAGCATGCTGAGCCGATCACCTTCGGGTTCGCACTTGCGCAGTACGTGAACCGGTGGGGCTCACAGCTCCTGAAGCTAAAAGAAGCGAATGAAAACCTCGTTGGTAAATTCTCCGGTGCGGTCGGCGCGTACAATGCGACTTCGTTACTCGTTGAAGATCCCGAAGCGTTTGAACAGGAGGTGCTCGCGGTACTTAACATCGAACCTGCGGCAATTTCCACGCAGATCGTGCCACCGGAACCAATGGCCGATTTCATCCATGCTGTTATTAGCAGCTTCTCGGTCTTAGCGAATTTCTGCGATGATATGCGACATCTGCAGCGAAGTGAAATCGGCGAGGTAATGGAGCGAGTGGCAGCCGAGCAGGTAGGCTCGTCGACGATGCCACACAAACGAAACCCGATTGGCTTTGAAAGCGTAAAAAGCCTCTGGAAGAAGTTCATGCCGCAAACCATAACGATGCACCTCGACCAGATCTCGGAACATCAACGCGACCTTACGAACTCCGCATCGCAGCGGTACATCCAAGAACTCTTAGTAGCGTTTGATTATTGCGTGCGCAAACTGACGAAAATTTCAGAGCGGTTAGAAGTGGACCGTGAACGGATGCAGGAGAATTTTTTGCGTGCCCGGGACAACGTTATTGCTGAGCCGTTGTATATCCTGCTGTCGTACTACGGGCATCCTGATGCGCACGAATACGTCCGTAAAAAAAGCTTTCAGGCGTACAAGGAGCATAAATCGTTGAAAGAGCTTGTCGAGGCGGATCCAGAAATATCGGCGTATTTACAGCAATTCACGAGCGAGCAGCGAGAGAGGGTGTTCAATCCTGAGAAGTATACCGGAATAGCGGCTGAGAAGACGGAGAAGATCGTAAAGTATTGGGTAGATAATAAGAAGCTCCGTGAATCCTGGCCAGATCTTATAATTCGGGACTTAGTAGAAAAATAAAAAACCCGATTTCAAATCTGATGAAGTGTAGTTGAGCTACACCCGCCACAGCGGCAGATAAAAGAGAACAAACGCCAGTACCATCAACGCGATCGCTAAGAGTATCACGATCTTCACCGCGCCAACGTCCGTACCGAAGATAATCGGAATGGGCCCAATCATAATGACCCCACCGCCCCGCACGCTGGTCTCCGGCTTTTCCACGCTCACGCCTCCTGTCTTCCAGGACTGATACGCCGTGCTGAACACCCCTGCGAGGATGATCAGCATTCCTATGACCACGAGCAAGAACCCTAAGGTAACGAGTTTCATCGGCTTCTGGTGACTCTTCTTACTATGCCTTTTTAGCATCATGCAGTGTTAAATCTTTGATCGTTTTGTTGCATATCCTGCGATACCGCGAGATAGCCAGACTACTCGTGAAGTCTCCACTGTTTCACCTGAGATGGCAAAAATCTCATGCGTCTGAAACCGGTCAAGAGCGCGCATATGGAAGAATAAGACGGGAAGATAAGGGTTTAAGTGTTTGGGCTTCTACGAGTATGTACGTGCAGTGCAAAATCACCAATTTAATGGGTAAGAGGGGAGGTTAAAAGAGCGTGTATGGAGATCTGTAAATTTCCGTATATTAACGAGATAGCGGATAATGTTCAAGGCATCAGCGAAGAAAGCATCAAGAAACTACTCGAGAATTTGAGGGACGCTGAGTGCCTTGTGCTCGCTGCTGAGGGGCGGTCTCGAGCCGCTATTCGCATTGGCATAGGTCAGATTGATAGAGAAGTGAAATTGGTAGAAGACATTGATTTCCCGGGACGGAACCTCATGGAAGCAGCACCGGTGCTCCAGAAGCGATACAAGAAGATAGCCTTAGTTATCAATACAAGCAGCGGCAAAACCACCACGCCAACGGTCATTGCTGAGGACATGGCGGAGTATATCAGAAAGAATGACCCTGATAAGCAGTTTTCTATCAATGTCGTTACTTCTAAGCCCGGATCGTTAATAGGGAGAACAGGTAAGCGATATGGCCCGCTGCTCAAACTGAACAGTGCTAAAAGTAAAGCCAAACAGACTGATCGGGTTCTCGTACGAGGAATAATGAATGATGTTTACGAGCTGGGGAGTATGGTGCTGTTCCAGAAGATAAAAGAGGCGATAAATGAAGGCCGAGATCATCATTGGGTACTAAACGAGATAAACAAGGAGATGGAAGTGGTAGGCGGGATAATTGATCAGTACGTTGATTCCGAGGTCTACCAGTGCTTAGCGGAAAAAATGAGCACCCGCGGTCATGTTACGGTTGGTGGACGAGGCCCCGCGAAGAACGTGGCGGAGATGACCGTTATCCGTTTGCAACATGTGAAGCGGGCGATGGGTGATCAAGCGTATATATCGGGAGAATTAGCGCCTAAGCCCAGACGCGGCGATTGTCTCCTTCTTGTCTCCTGGAGTGGTGAAAATAAGCCGCTTTCCGTGTGGCAACAAGAATACGAATCATCAGGCGGTGCTACGTTCTCGATCGTGGGCAACAAGTCAACGCTTTCTGAAGAAACCGAGAGCATCGTTATTAACAGCCCTTCAACACAGTTTTATCTCCGAGCCGCCTTCCTGCTCAGTCCACTACCACTATTGCTGGTGGCAAACCTAGAGAAAGAGGGTTTTGGACTACCTCCTGAGATTATGAGTTGGTATCACAGCTCAACCGAATAAGTTATAATTCAGCTCATCCGCAGGTATGTATCACACCACGAGCCGCGAGTATGCCCGTCGCTGCCGCGTTCACGATGTCACGAGACAGTCCGGTACCGTCTCCTGCGGCAAACAGATTCTTTACCGTTGTCTCCATATGTTCATTCACCTTCGTCCGCATGGCGTAGAACTTTATCTCCGGCGCGTAGAGCAACGTTGAATCCGACGCAACACCAGGTATAATCTCATTCAGCTTCTCTAATCCCTCTATAATGTCCATCGTAATCCGATGCGGCAGCGCCATGGAAATATCGCCGGGTGTCACATCCGTCAACGTATTTCTCACTAAATTCCGCTTGATACTATGCCATGAGGATCGTCGCCCACGCCGCAGGTCGCCCATTCGCTGCAGAATTGGCTTTCCTCCGCCGATGGTAGTCGCTAATTTGGCTATCGAGCGTCCATACCGTGTGGTATTTTCAACGGGCTTTGTCAAGCCTACCCGCACGAGGAACGCGAAATTCGTGTTCTCGGACTTTTTGGTCTTCATTGAATGCCCATTTACACCAATAAAATCAGCATACTCCTCCTTAACGACAAACCCCTGCTCATTGGTACAAAATGTCCGTGCAAAATCGTCATAACGCTCCGTTCTGATATGGAACTTTGGGTCGTGGTTTATTTTCGTCACCGGATTCATGATTATCGCTGGCACCTCTACCCGTACGCCAACGTCTATATCCGCATATTCCGCGTCGATTCCATGCCTCTTGATGAGTTCGTCGACCCACGTCGCACCCACTCTCCCCGGCGTTAACAAGGTGCATCCACCCTTTATTGTATCACCGTCCTCGGTTATCACGCCTCGACAGATCTTTGTTCCGTTCTCCCCCGCGCTGTCCTTTTCTATAAGTAGGTCAACAACGTGCGTATTGAGCATGAATTCAATGCCATGCGCCACCAAAGCATCTTTAAACGATCTTATCACTGCAGGCGTTTTATCTGAGCCAATGTGCCGTTGATTGATCTCTATGAAATCCGCACCAACCGAAGCAGCCCTTCTCTTCAAATCCTCGATATCCTGCTCAGTAGCATCAAAAAGCTCGTCAGGCATGCCGTACTCCAGAAACACGTCGTCCACGTTCTTCACGAGTTGCCATGCAGTTTCAGGTCCGCAGAACTCGGCAAGGTTGCCGCCAACATCAGGTCTGAGATTGAGCGTCCCATCAGAGAATGTTCCGGCACCGCCCACGCCACACATGATACTGCAGTCCTTACAGTGCTGACAATAACCCACCTCCTCAACAAAGCAGCGTCTCTCCTCGACGTCCTTACCCCGTTCGATTACCAAAATTCTCTTCTTCGGACTCCCACGCTCTGCCCATTTCTCTTTTAATTCGTTCGCGGCGAATAAGCCCGCAGGGCCGGCTCCCACTATAATAACGTCGTAATAATCCTGTTTCATCATGCAATCAACGGGCCGGGAGGGATTTGAACCCCCGACGGACAGGTTAAGAGCCTGCTGCTCTACCTTTCTGAGCTACCGGCCCAACTTTACTTTCCCTACACCAGTACTTAAATATAATGCATCTTCTAATTATAGTTTCAACAGCCACCAGAACAGAGGAGTACGAGGAATTAAAAATCAAGTAAAGAACGTTGCTTCATTTTCACCCTTCCTGTCTCTTGCTCTCCCGCTCTTTCTTTGCTGTTTTCTGGTACCTTCCCGTGTGTCTCCGCTTTTAGCTCGATAACACCATACTTACCCCCGCCACCAGGCGATATCCGTATCATCCCCTCTCGGAACGCTGTGATTGCTTCCACCACATGCGCAAGCTCCTCAGCGTTGAACTCGTAATGCGCACCCTTAATGGCATCTATCGGGGCGTCTATCAAAACGGTAACTTCAGTGCCAAATGCAGCTAAGAGCGATTCCCAGATCTTCTGCACCGATTTTGAACTCGGTGATTTTTGCACCGCTAACCCAATTACTTCTGCCAGCGGTATCAGATGCAGATAAGGCGGGCGATGCTTGGGAGGTGTACCATCGCAATCTGCAAGCTCGTTCACCCTGTCACGCACTCCCTTCTTTATCAGACCGCCGCAGTCGCATCGCCATCTGCTTGCAATCGCCTCATTAAGCGAATAATGCGTGTAGCATCTGATGCACGCACTTTCATTGTACTTCCCTTCCTGTGGCGGGAATCCAACATTCAGCACCGGCTCCCTCCCGCTTTCTCGCTTTATCGCTGCTTTCAACTCCTCAAAGCTCAAGCCTTCCACGTGGAATCGGTTAAACTCTCTCGCCAGCCGAATAGGATACGGAGAATGCGCATCCGAGTTCGTCAAGAACGTAAGATCACGCAGTTCTTCTATCCGGTCTGCGTACGATGAATCTGCACTCAAACCCAACTCCACGAAGGAAAGATAGCCCACTGTATCCTCGTAGCAGTCCTTCAGCGAATCGTGGTAGGCATACATTGCAGTCCACGGCGTGAACGCATGGCACGGCCCTATAAGTGCTTCTGCATCTCTTGCACGCTCTGCTATCTCCGCGCCACTCAGTCTCAGCGATGGTCTACCATCCGAATCAATATTCGGTGAATACGTTCTAAACGACTCGTATAATTCCTCGGCTTTCGAGATCGACGGTACGATGAGCAGATGGTGTACCCGCCGCATATCTTCCACCTCCACGGTAAGCACAAAGTTCGTATGGGTGTTGGTGCCTTGATCTGCGGATTTGAAATAAAAGATGCCGTTTCTTTCCTCCAGCTCACGGATTTCCCGTAACCATTTTGGATGTAAACAATCGCCCGTGCCAAGGAGCTGTATCCCTTTCCGCAGCGCTTCTGTAGCCAGCGTCGGTAAATCCATCAGAGGCGAAGTCGCGGCCGAATAACGAGAATGAATATGTAAATCTGCGTTAATATTCATGTTGTGTCAATAGCGGGGGATGGATTCGAACCACCGATCTCCGGGTTATGAGCCCGACGGGATCTCCTAACTACCCTACCCCGCTCTCCGGTACACGCACATATATATCAGAGAAGAACTTATGTATAGATAAGAGTTAATACCAAAAAGCATTTAAAGCAGAAGGTTCCCAAATGGAATCACATCCTTATTGAGAGCTATTCTTTTCAGTCTTGTTTCTTGCTCGTTACATACAGGGATTATAAATCCTCAGAACCCCGCTTTTTCGTTACGATTAGTTCCAGTGAGAGTAACGGCCAACTCAAAGCTGGCACCATTTAGTCCATTAAGATAACGATAGAACTTGTATGAAGTGGATACACAAAAATATTACGCAATACCAAAACAAGGAATGAAAAAACAAAATCTTAAGTATAGTATACCTTAATTTATCGTGAGCACTAAATTTATCTTCTGCGAAGTTCGCCATTCTGCATACGCCAATACATTAATAATGCTAAATGTACGAGAATTTTCTCTATATTTAATCTAAAATTTTTTTCTAGTATACAAAAGCTTTTTATACACCCAACTAAAATGGTGGAACATGATAAAAATGGAAGATAAATTGGTAAAGGACGCGCACGTGCTCTTACATCCTATACGATTTAGGATCGTGGAGTTTCTCGTTGAGAACCCGATGCACATAAACGGGATAAGCAAAGCGATGGGCGAAGAAAGGCGGCTTGTTTCGTACCATTTGCTAACGCTGGAAGAGTGTGGATTTGTGAAGAGCCAGTATGAGATATCGGAATCGCCAAAGTCAAAGGGCAAAGCGATACGGAAATACTGGGTGACCGATAAAGTGGAGAACGTTATTTCAGAACTTAAAAAGATCTAACTCGCGTCACGAGAGAAACTATCTTCTTTTTAATCTTCTTTTCAACTCAGGGTAGAGAGGTATCGTCGGCATGAACGTTCAAAATCGATAGAGTGTGCCTGAAAAGGCGGATCTATGCTCTGCGTAAACTGGAATTCATGCCGTTGTCTTTATTTTTTCTTTATAGTCGATGCGTTCGTTACGAGTTGAACGCGTAAAAATAATTCTAGGGGTAAAGCAAGCTGTTAACTTCGTGCTTTTTCGCGCAATACGACTTGCAACACGGAAATAGGATAAGTAAACCTAGATTTTTCAAGCTACGAGTGATACGTATAACATGTTCGAGAGAGAAAGCAAATGTGCAGGATAATCGGCGTTTTTAACAACGAAAGATCAGTAGAACTGGCGCTCAAGGGCTTAGAAGTACTGATTGATCGAAGCGATGCGGGTTTTTGGATTGGCACGGATACTGAGGATCTTTCTGCAAACGGCTTGCACGAATTGAAACAGAAGATAACGCACGGTAGTACTAACTGCCTTGCGTGTTGCTCCTGTAAATCGTTTAGTCCGAAGAAAGAGAATGAGAATAGGCTTGTAGCGGATGCTGAGTTCTACGATGTGAAAGCGTTAAAAGAGGTTTATCATACTGTGCTAGAGCCTTCTCGCGATTTCGAGCAAACGGTTGACGGTGCGTTTGCCTGGGCGTATTGGAGACGTGAAGATGCAAATGGCGGAGAAGTGTCTATAGCTCGTGACGTAATTGGGTTAAAACCACTTTGCTTTGCCCATACCGATGGATTTGCTTTTGCTTCGGAGAAGAAAGCTTTAGAAGCAATGGGCTATCCACATGCGATCGAGCTTGATCCGAGAATTCGCTTACACTACAGCATCAAGGAGGATCGGTTGCGGTTCGTTAGGAGCGATCCCTTTTCCATTTTGCCCGAGTTAGCGGAGGGGAAGGATGAGATAAAGGAAGCATTGCTGAAGCTACTGCGAGCAAGCATTCTGAGGCGGATACCACGAGAAGAGAAGTTTGGCGTGCTCTTTTCCGGAGGATTGGATTCCACGGTTATCGCTTATCTCTGCAAGGAGTTGGGTGCTGATTTCGTTTGTTACACCGTGGCCGTTGACGATCCAGTAATGAAAGAAGCAGAAGATTTAGGCTATGCGAAGCGTATTGCTGCGGATCTAGGGTTGCCGTTGAAAATAAAAAAGATAGGAGTTGACGATGTCGAGGCATATCTCAAAGAGGTTGTTCCTCTGATTGATGATACGGACGGCGTTAAGATAAGCGTGGCTGTGCCGATGTATGCCGCATGCAAGATGGCGAACGAGGACGGTGTAAAGACGGTTTTCAGTGGGCTCGGCACCGAGGAACTCTTCGCTGGCTATGAACGGTTCAAACGAGTGAAGAAGGAGGAGGTGAATAGCGAATGTCTTTCTGGTATTTTAGCAATGCACGAGCGAGATCTTTACCGGGATGCGGTCGTAGCAAAGGCGCACGGGATTTCGCTACGTGCACCGTTCTTGGCTCCAGACCTCGTGGCGTATGCACTGAGAATACCTGCTGCGTATAAATTGGCTGGCGATATGGATAAGGCGATTTTAAGAGAGATCGCTCGCGATCTTGGCTTGAAGGAAGCTGCAGGCCGAAAGAAACGAGCGATTCAGTACGGCGCAAATGTAACGAAGGCGTTAGAGAAATTAGCGAGGAGGAACGGCTACCAGTACACACGAGATTACCTGAGAACATTTTACCCGTCACGGGATATTAAATTGGGATGCCTGTTCAGCTCGGGAAAGGACAGTGCACTTGCGCTCTGGCTCATGCGGAAAGCGGGCTATCCCGTGGAATGTTTAATCACGATAAAGAGCCGTAATCCCGAGTCGTACATGTTCCACACCCCAGCAGTCGAGCTGGTGGAGCTGCAAGCTGAAGCGATCGGCTTACCCTTGGTGACGAAAGAAACCGCGGGCGAGAAGGAGGAGGAACTGGAGGATTTGCGCGCTGCTTTTCGAGCAGCGAAGGAAACGTACGGAATCGAAGGGGTTATAACCGGCGCGTTATGGAGCACGTACCAAAAAGAGCGGATAGAGCGAATTGCTCGTGAAGAAAACCTTAGAGTGTTTTCTCCATTATGGCATAGTAATCAGGAGACGGAGATGCGTCTTGTTGTATCCAACTTCGAGGTGATGTTCACGGGTATCAGTGCGTATGGTCTGGACACGAGCTGGCTTGGTCGACCGATAGCAATGGTGGATGTCGACCGCCTAGTGGCGTTGGACAGAGAGTTGGCGAAGTATGGAGACCAAACTTCTCCAACGTCTGGAGGGATGAATATAGCAGGAGAAGGCGGCGAATTTGAATCGTTGGTGCTGGATGGCCCGATGTTCAAGAAGCGGCTTGTCATCGTAGAAAGCGAGATCGTCGAAGAGGACGTGAATACCGCACGATTAGTGGTCAAAGAGGCGACTTTAGCTGAAAAGCGTGATCGGTGAAATGTGCTACAATCGTGGTAAGGCTGCATGTTCATACTTTTTGTGAAAATTTCTTAAATAGGCTAAAAAGCGAATTGAACTTTTTAAAATCGTGGGTTCTACTACAGGTAAGAACCGGAGATGGAGCTATGGCTGCAGACAATAATGAAATCTTGCTGAAGGTCAATCAGATTTATCATCCGCCACGACAGGTTGTCGAAGGGGCGTACATCAAACCTGAGGAGTACGAGCGGTTATACAAGGAGTCCATAGAAGACCCTGAACGTTTCTGGGCACGGATTGCGGAGGAAGAGTTATATTGGTTTCAAAAATGGGATACGGTACGCGAGGGGGAGCACCCGAACTACCGGTGGTTTGTGAATGGGAAATTGAATATCACGTACAACTGTCTTGACCGGCACGTGAACGCCGGCAAGCGGAACAAACTGGCGTACATTTACACGAACGAAGACGGCGAGGAAGTAAAAGTAACGTACGGCGAACTGTTAGCGATGGTGTGCCGGTTTGCCAACGGACTCAGGTCGCTTGGCGTTACAAAAGGCGATCGGGTTTCGATCTACATGCCGTTAATCATCGAGCAGGTCGTGGCAATGCTCGCCTGTGCGCGTATTGGCGCTATTCATTCGGTCGTTTTTGGTGGATTCAGCGCTCCTGCACTGAGAATGCGGATTGAAGAGGCGCACGCAAAAGTGGTCATTACTGCGTCGTGGACGAAGCGGCGCGGCAAGAAGATAGATTTGAAGTCCTCGGTTGACGAAGCGGTAGAGGATTTACCGTTTGTTGAAAAGGTAATTGTGGTTCAACGTGAAGGAGACGATTATGAGCTCGTGGAGAAAGAGCTTGATTTTCACGAACTGTTACGGAGCCAATTGCCGTGCTGCGAGCCTGAAGTGATGGACGCGGAGGATCCGTTATTTATCCTTTACACCTCGGGCACGACGGGAACGCCGAAGGGCGTGCTGCACACCATCGGCGGGTATAATGTTTACACGCATTACACCACAAAGATCGTCTTCGATCTGCATGAGAACGACATTTACTGGAGCACTGCAGATC
>CAYUEX010000003.1:0-39498 GCA_964443855.1 uncultured Halobacteria archaeon
GTCCAGTATCTCCAGTAGCTCCAGTATCGCCTTTAAGTCCTGCTGGTCCTTGCAGTCCAGTATCTCCAGTAGCTCCAGTATCGCCTTTAAGTCCTTGCGGTCCAGTATCTCCAGTAGCTCCAGTATCGCCTTTAGGTCCTTGCGGTCCAGTATCTCCCTTTGGACCTGGTGGACCTTCTATAAGTTCAATGTTATCTATCTGAGTTTGTAGGCCTGCATCGACCCCCCTTAGTTCCTGAATATCATCCCATATTTCTTGAATACCATCCCATATCTCTTGAAAAGGTTGCCCCTCTGGAGTCTTTGCATTCACTGGCAGTGCGATTGCAAATACTGTAGCGAACATCACTGCAAAAACCATTATGGCCAATATTTTTCCTTTTTTGTTTTTCATTTTTTTCTTTTCGCCTCCCCGTACTTAAGTACGGAGCCTGTGTTTATTCTCCCTCACCTTTTTAATCTTTCCCAGCGATGAGGGATATTCACTTGCTATTGCGCCATATTATCATTAGGGCATAAAAGCTTTTCTGCAAAAGTCATTCTCTTATCTGACTGTTTTCTCTCGCAGCATCTGCAAAAGCCTTTGGCTTTTTGAGCCTTATAGCGCCCCTGTCGCGTCCCAGGAGAACTTTTCGTTTTTAATTTCGGTATATACGCTAAGAATCCTTTACATTTTTCGTGAAAAACGGTCAATTCTGCATGCTTTGTAAAATAAATTCGCACTCAAATAATTATGACTGAGGGACTCTCTCTGATTTTGAGAATGCGTTTGTGGATAGTGGTGTGGGAATGAAGCGATTCATCTCTCATTCCTCACACATTTACCCGTTTAACGTTTTTCTTCGGTTGATGTGAGGGAAAAACGGTAATACCAGTCAAACTACTAAAAAGGAAAAAGGGAAACGCGGTATCCCTCTGTTACGTAGCACCTGTTCACGCTTGTGCGAGCGCCTTCATACCTTCCAAGACTTGGCTTAACGATAGGACTGAGTGCGTTTCGAACTGCACGAAGGGCACATATCTTTCTGTAACGGTAAAGACATCCAGCTCAGTGCCTTCCACGATGGCATAGCCGGCGTGCTCACCAGGAAACGATCCCCAGTCTTTAAGTCTGCCGCTTTCTAAGTCCTCCCTAATCATGTTCAGCAGCTTAGCCCACCCCGCAAGTCGCTCTTTAGGATCAAGCGGCGCTCTACTTAGATCCGTCTCCCAAAGCGAGAGAAACATTGGTAAAGGAAAAAAGGTTGTGGCAAGCGCCATTGAACACATGTCAGTTCTCAAATCCCCCGAAAATACTCGCTGAAGAATTGGCCGAGACCATCAGAGATCTGTATCTCCTCGTTCCGCAAAACGTCGTATCCCTTGCTAACTGATTCTGCCACGTTTTTACCCAGACTGCATGATCTCAGCTCGTTCTGGAGTAAACTGACCACATCAGTATATTTCCGTTCTATTTCCACCACGTACCTGCCATCCTCGATAAAAATACGATGTGGAGGTGCATATTTACTTTTAAATTTTTCGGAATGATTTTTTGACGTAACCGGTGGCCCAAAATGCTTCTTGATCCGTGGCAGCGACCAAAAGAGCATTTCAAAGAGTAAATACGCTTTCGCTCCTTCTGCATGCACGTCGCTCCGATACACGCTAAATCCGTGCCGTTCTATTAGATTGGTGACCGATGCTTCTGCCTTTCGTAACTGTGGGAAGAGAATATCCTCAACGACATCGGGCGCATCAAACACGACCATCACCAACTCCGTTCCGCGTTCGTTCAGGAGTTTTGCAAATTCATCTGCACGCATTGGGGCTGCTTCTTGGGGTAAGAAGAAATCCATGCGCGGATCGGCCAGGAAAGCCCGTGCGGCATCGATAAATCGACAGAAGGAGTATTCGGATACCGCAGCTGCAACGTTCCTGTTCGGGTCCACGGGATCGATCACGATTAGTGGATCGTTTCCCTCGCTCCTGTACGTGCCTTTCCCTTCGATATCTATTCGCTCACCGTACTGCCACTGAGATGCGTTTCTCAAGAGTTCGCCAAACGAAGCATAGTGCAGGATGAGCAATTCGCAGAGATAACCCGCAAAGCCCATTCTCCTCAGTTCAGAGCCATAAATGCCCAAACGCATCATAAATTGCTTGAGCAGGAGCACTTCATCCGCAAGCCTTCCTGATATCCGGTTCACAATATACTCGTTATGAAACGGAGTCCGATCAACTGCGGATTTCAACAAAGAAGCATCTTTTACCGCGAAACAGGGCACTAGATCCACCCCATACTCCGCCCTTCCTGTTGCATCGTAAAAGTACGCGTGAATATACGGATGCGAAGCATATCGCTCCTCCCAGCGGTCAGAAATGCTCTTTGCGAGTGAAAGTCCGTGCTCTTTTAAATCCTCTTCTGAAACGTCCTCTGGAAACATGATGAACACATCGATGTCCGTCTCGCCACGTAACCATGTATTTCGTGCGGTTGACCCTACGGAAATCGCATGAGCTTTTATACCAATTTCTAACGCCTTTTGGTTTACCTTAGCGATTATGTCTGCTGTTACGACTTTTACTCTCCGCCGCGCTTCCTCATCCGGTCGTATTCGCTCTATGACCGCGTTGCAGATCCGTTGTAGCTCTTCGTTCTTGTTCATCATTATAGGAGCTTTAAATTTCCAGAACACCCTCCTAAGAGATGAATTGGTGCTAAAAATAGTTAAGTGTTCGTTACGACGTGCGCATGGACAGAATATTGGACGTTTGAAGAGCTTGTCTTAGTACTCAGAGGGTAGTTAATAAATACGGTTTTACGCAATAGGGGGATTTTCAAGGTTATAAGAACCTGTCGGGGGCATCATGCTCACCTTAAAATCTTTCTAAAACAATATTACTTCATGCACAATTTTGTGACACGGGAGAACATGGCGCTTCTCACCGATTTGTATCAGCTCACCATGTGCGCCGCGTATTTCGAGGATGGGCGGGATGAGCAGGCCTCGTTCGAGTTATTCGTACGCAATATGCCGCCACATCGCTCTTATCTGATAGCTGCTGGACTAGAGAGCGCGCTCGATTATCTCGAGAATGTGCGCTTCTCGCCAGAGGCGTTGAAATATCTTCAAGAGCAGAAGCAGTTCAGTGCAGCGTTTCTGGACTATTTAGCGAATTTTAAATTCACCGGAGATCTGTACGCGGTTCCCGAGGGGACCATCGTGTTTCCGAACGAGCCTCTACTCAGGGTGACTGCTCCCATCGTTCAGGCACAATTCGTTGAAACGTATCTCCTGAATGCACTGAACTTCCAGACGCTCGTTGCCTCAAAGGCTGCACGTATCGTGCTCGCTGCACAGGGCAGGTCTGCTGTCGATTTCTCGTTGCGAAGAACCCATGGGACTGATGCGGGAATGAAGGTGGCACGGGCGTCTTACCTTGCCGGGTGCTCAGGAACGTCGAATGTGCTTGCAGGAATGACGTACGGAATCCCGATTTACGGGACGATCGCGCACTCGTATGTGATGTTCCACGATAGCGAGCAGGAAGCTTTCGAGACCTATGCGCGCATTTTCCCGAACAACTGCGTGCTGCTCATCGATACGTATGATACCGTTGAAGGAGCAAGGAAAGCGGTGAAGGTGGCAAAAGACCTTGAGCGCAAAGGGAGCAGACTGCTGGGGGTGCGGTTGGACAGTGGGGATCTCAGCACGTTGAGTAAAGAGGTGCGGCACGTGCTGGATAGTAGTGGACTTACGTATGTGAAAATATTGGCCAGTGGAGACCTCGATGAGTATAAGATCGAGAGGTTGCTCAAAAGCGGTGCGCAAATCGACATGTTTGGCGTGGGCACTGCGATGGGCACCTCACCGGACGCGCCGGTAGTGAACGTGAATTACAAAATCGTGGAGGTTATGGGAAAAGAGGGAGAACATAGGCCCGTAATGAAGCTGAGTGCGGAAAAAAAGACCTTGCCAGGTCCAAAGCAAATAAACCGGGTTTTGGAACAGGGAGTCTATGCCTACGATGTACTCTCGCTTGAAGATGAACCGATTGAAGATGCGAGCCCATTGATCCAGAAGTTCGTGAGCAACGGTAAGGTACTCAAGAGAACGTCATTAGGCGAGCTAAGGGAGCGGGTTACGGCGAATTTGGAGCACCTGCCTGAGCGTCTTAAGGAGCTTTCACCTGCCGAATATCCGGTTAAGCTAAGCTCGGGCCTCGTCGAACTTTCAGAGAGTATATCAAAACAGATACTAAAAGGTGATGATGTTAGCTTTAAGTGAGGTAAACGTAGATGAGCAAATTATTTTTTGATGTGGATACGCAGAACGATTTCATACGTTTTGATGGCGCGCTTTCCGTCCCCGGAGCTGAGGAGATAATTCCTAACTTGGAAAAGCTCACTCAATTCGCGCGTACTAACGAAATACAGATCATGGGGTCGATCGATCGACATTACGGAGATGAAGCGCATAAGGAAAAGGAGGTCGAACTCGCGAAATGGGGTGGTCACTTTCCAGAGCACTGTATGAATGGAAGTGCGGGGCAGGAGAAGATTCCTGAGACGACACCTCTGGATCCCGCGTTGATTGCGAACCGAGCATATACCCTTGAAGAGTTGAAAACTCTGGTGAAAGGGAAAAAGGAGACCTATTTTGAAAAGCAGAGCTACGATGTCTTCGATAATCCCAATGTCACGAAGCTTACGAGAGCGTTCGATGAGGTTGTTGTCTACGGAGTCGCCACGGATTACTGCGTGCTAATGGCCGCTCTGGGATTCCGAACGCGGGGGAAGCGGGTGTTTGTAGTGCGAGATGCAATTAAGGCCGTGAACGCAAAACCCGGCGACGAAGAACGTGCGCTGTCGAAAATGAAAGAGGCAGGTATTGAGTTTGTGAATACGTCAGATATCACCAAATAGTCGTTGACTCTCTGGTTCTTACAAAGTAAACGCACGTTTTTCGGCTCGGCGTTCATTGTCAGCCTCTTATTAAGAGCTGAGCAAAAAAGAAGGAAAAAATAAAATTTCCCTTATTTGCTTTTTATCTTCTTCTCCTTAGCACCAAATAAGCAATTGCCAGTAAGCCCGCAACTGCAAATAGCCCTTCAAAGCCCGGCTCTTCAGGCGTTGGTGTTGCTGCTGTCGGCTCTGGTGTTGCTGCTGGTGCTGGTGTTGATGCTGGTTTTGGCAGCGCTACTGGCGGTGCCGCTGGTGTAGGTGTCGCGGCAGATTCACTACCCGGGTAGTCATCCGGGTCATTCCGATCGGTTCCCGCAAGTAGTTCCTGTCTATCGTCGTAGCCATCGCCGTCGGAGTCACGTATTGATCCGCCACCACCTCCGCTGCTACCACCGTTTGGTGCTGCCGTAGGTGTTGGTGTTGGCGGTGCTCCCAGTGTTCCAAATACTCCTCCCTTAAGATACGTCAGATCTGGCGTAGTACTATTGTCGGTTATCCTCGCCCAGACATAACCGCTGTAGCCATTCGTGGCTGCGGTGTTGACCCCGCTATCCGAGCACTCGGCCCAGGTTGTGCCATTCCAATAACGAAGTCGTAGTGATGACTCCCCGAGACTCGTGATCTCAGCATCGGTATAGTACTTCCTGATCTCAATCTGAGTAACTCCACTCGTATCGCCAACATGTACATCAATATAGTCTCCTGCAGCGCTGAAGCCACTCGGAGGATTGCCTTCAGGGTTAGCCGTGTACTGCGCTACGGTGACGGCAGCGGTGCCATCCACATGAACCTCGGTGTCGGCCTCAGCTTTCGCATCAAGCGTACCATCGGTTACCGTCTCTGTATGACTCTCATCACCGAACCATGGAACGAAGTCCACATTGACGCTTACGTTATCTCCTGTTCCAGAACCTGCTCCGCCTGGACCAGATGCTGAGCCCCACCAGTTGCTCTCGGCGTCTACGATCTCTCCGGTATGCTCATTGTAAACACCATACTCAAGGTTGCCGGCAATGTTGTTGAAGTTGATGCGGTTATTCGACGCCGATTGCGTAAGAAAGACGCCGTGATAATTGTTTGCGATCGTGTTACTGGAGAGATTGCAGTGTTCGCTTGTTGTGAGATAAATTCCCGCTCTATCGGTTCCCGTTGCCCCGCTCACCGTGAATCCGCTGATGGTCACGTTGTCAACCGTTACATTAAAGACGTGGTCGTTTGCGTCTGCCGCCTGAACACTCGTTGCGGTGCCGTTCGCCGAGCGGATCGTGAGCGACTTGGTCACCACCACATTCTCAAGAATAGTCCACGGTTCGACGACGAGGAGTGTGTGCCCGTTCTGAGTATCGTTATCATCGATCGCTGCTTGAATCGTGGCAAAGCTCTCATTGGTGTTGAGGTTCTGGACGAGCGGATAATAAACGCTAACGGTGAGGGTTGTTTCATTCGTCAGCCCATAGTAGTCCGTTACATTCAAGGTCACGTTGTAATTACCTACTTCGGGGTACGCGTGCGTTACTACCTTTCCGGTTGCCGTTGTCCCATCGCCAAAGTCCCAGGTATACCGCTTGATAAATCCATCTGGGTCATACGAAGTAGAGGCATTGAATGTTACTTCTTCATCAATAAATGGAGCTTCTGGTGCGGAGGTGAACGCCACGACCGATGGGCTATTCGGCGCCCTTACTGTTACATACCCAACATCTTCTGTTGACCATAACTCATCATTATCTTTCACTTTGAAGAAGATTGAATGAGTCCCCACAGAAAGATCTGATGCTTCTACACTGAAATATGCAGAAGTACTGATCATCCCGTCAATGTTCGATGTCCACTGGTATGCGACCACGTTGCCATTGTCAGTTCCTTTACCTTCGAACGTGATGTTGTCCTCTCCCTGCATGGCTGTTGCCGGTGAGATTGCTATAATAGACGCGGTGGGCGAATTTGAGCCCGGTGGGCCGAAACAATAAATTTTACCATCACTAGACCCAACAAAGACCTTGCCATTCGCGACCGCCGGTGAAGAATACACCTTACCCCCCGTTTGATAACTCCAGATCTCAGTTCCATTATTTTCGTACAAGCAATAGATTTTTCCATCATTGCAACCAACAAAAACCTTGCCATCGGCTACCGCCGGTGAAGATTGCACCGCACCTCCGGCTGTGAAAGTCCAGCTCTCGGTTCCCGTATATTCGTCCAAGCAATAGATTTTGCCATCATTGCAACCAACAAAGACCTTACCATTCGCTACCGCCGGTGAAGAAGTTACCCTACTATCTTTTCCAGTTGAATAACGCCATAGTCTAGTCCCATTAATTTCATCCAGGCAATAGATATAACTAGGATCTAACAAATCACAAGAACCAAAAAAGACCATGCCATCTGCGACCGCCGGTGAAGTAACAACCTCCGCCTCGGCATAATACTTCCATCTAAAACCTTTATTTTCTGCATCAAGGCAATAGATATAACCATTCCACGTCCCAAAAAAGACTTTGCCATTTGCGACCGCCGGTGAAGATTGAAATTTTATATTTTTGATAGGGTGCAAAACTGCATGTGTCTGTTTCCAATCTCCGGGATAAGACTCCCAGTTCAATTTTAAGTCATCATCCAAGCAGCAGATATGACTTTTACCAGAAGAAGCGAATAAAATATTTTCGAACTCGTGGAAAGCCTGAAAAAAGACCATACCATCTACTACCGTTGCGGGTGTGAGGGTTACAGTATAAGAGTAACGGGGAAGATACTCTTTATCGCCCATTAGATGGACAGGAAAATCCCCAATTTTATTGCCGTTATCTTCAGCTAGACAATACAGTTTCCTATCATCAGTCCCGAAAAAGACCTTACCGTCTGCAACCGTCGGTGAAGAAAACATTCTTTGACCGTAAATAAGCTCCAACCCCTCAATTGGACGCTGCCATAAGAGGGTTCCGTTGGTTTCATCAAAGCAACTTATTCCGTAATCATAGACCACCGGGTGCGGGAAATCCTGAGAGCGAATTTCTGTAATAGCAAGGACAAAGACCTTACCATTCACGACAGCCGGTGAAGACATGACAGACTCCCCCATTGTAACATTCCACAGCAAGTGGTTGTCATCCGGCGAACTGGAGTTGGAACTGCCAGTGTGTCTCGCATCATGATGGAACATGGGCCACCAATCCCGCAGCTCAGGTAAGCATATATCATTCCATATCGAGACAAACTTGCCATCATCCGCAGTTACGTAATCGTCATAGGTATCCGTGACCGCTTCTGATGAAGTTGCGGTAAAAATCGAATCGCCATCATCATCTTTCAGTTCGATATCTTCATAACTAGCGCCGACCTTCACATGAGCCGTTACATTTTTCACCTGCTCATTATCCGAAACGCTTGCCGTTATCGTCTTCCTATCTTCCGAGTAACTTGCCCAGTGTATTTCAGGCGGTTCGGTATCAGGCGCTTTTATCAACAACGTCCACCCTTGCTCAATGGTGAGGTTGAGCATATCATATAAATTCCAATCAGGGTCTAAATCCTCCAATTTCTTTTCTACATCAACGGCAGTCTCATTATCGAAGATGAAATTCCACCCTTTCTCCATCCTCTTACCCCCAATGTATATACCGTCCTCTTTGTCCTCCACGCCCACCGTCCGGTCGATGGCCTCCCATAACGTTATGTTATGAATGTAGGGGTGAGGGGGTTCTGCTAGGAGATGAAGCCCTGACCAAACATAATATTCACTTGCATCCCCACCGCCAAAATCAACCATGATAGTCGAAGAAACCGGCTCGATCTCGCCATTATAATCGTTCCAGGTTGTCCATCCACCTTCCCAGGGAACTTCAGCATTTATTTCGGTTACCTTTATGGTGATTGGCGTGCCACTTTCAATAGACTTCAACTCATCCAGCGATATGACAATGTCATTACCCTCCCGATCCTTACTGATAACCATCTCATCCGAGACTTCATCAGGATTTATACTCCACTCAATAACATCGGTCCATATAGTATCGACGATACCTTCTTCTCCTATCATAACATTAAATTTCAACTTCACGTTTTTTGCCGCATCCATCCCAGTGTTCCTGATCTTTACATGGAACTTGAGCTTTGCAGCCTCACCGGTATCAACAGCAGTTGCACTGCTCCATTCCTCCCTGCTCCATTTGGACGTGGTCTCAGTCGTTTTTGAATGATATTCTCCTGAGATCTTTCCAGAAGCGGTAATACCGACCTCAGGTTTCCCATCAAACTTTAAACCTCCCTCTATAACTCCTTCAGGATTAATGCTCCATCCCGTCTCCGTTACCACACTCCAACTACTGCCCAGTTCTTTTGTTTTCGTTGAACTAATGGTGGTCAGTGTGGTAACATCTATTCCCTCCAGATCAATTCCGAGGTCAGGACTTGAAGGAACACAGGGGTGTCTTCCCGGGCTTCTTACCGCGGTGGGCATATTGATCCCGGTGATCTCCATGTAATCATCATACGGGTCACGATCGGTGCTCGCCATATACGGGTTGGTAAAGTACGTCTTGTTCCCCCAGGTGAATCCATTAATCTCATCGTAATCCGAGATCCCGTCGCCGTCAGAATCGAGCGAGGGATCGAAATCGCCTGTTCTCGCCCCATTCACCGCTGCCATAATCGCTCCATACTCATCAGACACGGAAATCGTTTCGGGCGTTGCAACCACATCCTGAAGAGGATTGGCAATGGCAGGTTGTAAAGCAGCTGCTAATAATACACCTATCGCAAAAATCGCGAAGATATAAGTTAGTTTTGACATAGGTAATACACACATTTATCTAACACTTGTAACCACAAGGTAATTCATAGCTAAAATGTTTTTCGATATGTCTCTATCGTGGTTTTAGTTTGCGTTTGCTTAAAATCTTTGAGAGATTGAAAGGGCGTGAATTCGGCACGAGTTTACCGGTAAAAGTGCAACCGTAACACATCTAAAAAGCTCATTTCGGGTTTTTAGCTTTTTAGCGATTGATCATGAGTTTATAAGTTTCTGCTGCTATGGGATGAACTGTTAAACGACCACGTAATGGGCGCTACCAAGCATGTCCGGTGAACGAAAAGAAAAGATAAGTAGAAGGGATAATGGCTGAATTTGAGATACGGCATAAGGACTTAATGGGACGAGTAGGGAAGCTGCAAACACCACACGGAGTTGTAGAGACGCCAACGATCTTGCCGGTACTCAATCCGAATATTCCGACTATTGCGGCTGCCGAGATGAAGCAGTACGGCGCTGAAATGCTCATTACGAACGCGTACATAATTTACCGTAAAGCTGAATTGCACGAGGAAGCGGTAAAAAACGGTCTTCATTCGCTATTACACTGCGAACTGCCCATTATGACCGATTCCGGCTCGTACCAACTCTACGAGTACAAAGACGTCGAAGTGAGTAACCGGGAGATATTGGATTTTCAGCAGCGTATCGGCTCTGATGTCTGCGTGCCACTGGACATCCCGACCCCACCTTACGCGAAGATCAAAAGAGCAAAAGATGACTTGGCTGAGACGGTGCGACGGATGCAGGAAGCCCGAGAACTCGTTCAGGACGGTCTGCTTGCTGGCGTGGTGCAAGGCTCTACGTTTGTCGATGTGCGGGAAGAGAGTGCGCGGCGTGTTGCTGCCCTCGGGTTTGATATCTATGCGATAGGAGGCGTCGTGCCCTTGCTGGAATCTTACAGCTTTGATACGCTGGTTGATATAATCGTGGCCGCGAAGAGGAATTTACCAGTGAATGCGCCTGTTCACCTCTTTGGCGCTGGTCACCCCATTACGTTCCCGTTAGCCGTTGCTCTGGGCTGTGACCTCTTCGACTCCGCGGCGTATGCGCTTTACGCCAAAGGGAAACGATACATAACAAGTGACGGCACGAGGAAAGTGAACGATTTGCAGTACCTACCCTGTTCTTGCCCGGTATGCTCTTCGCACACTGTAAAAGAGGTCCAAGAGGACATGGAGTTACTGGCTGCGCATAACTTGTGGGTTACATTTGAAGAGATGCGGATAGTGAAGCAGAGCATCGTTGAGCGGAACCTCTGGGAGCTCTGCGAGCGGCGATGCAGGGCATATCCCGCGTTACTGAACGGCTTGAAGCAAATGGCGAGATATGCCGCGTTGATCGAGAAATACGATCCTGCGACGAAGCATCCGTTCTTTTATCTCAGCGAATGTTCTGCGCACCGACCAGAAGTGCTGCGATATGCCAACAGGCTGGATAGATTCTGTTTAGCGGGAAACGTCTTGATAACCACCAAACCTGAAGAAACCGAGGTTACGGAAAAAGAGAAGTTTGACCATGTATTCTTCGTGAAACCACCGTTCGGGCCGTTTCCCATTGGTTTAGAGGAAAGTTATCCTGTAGGTCAGGCGGAAATACCCGTGCACGTGGATGCGGAAGCGAAGACGGTTGCGTTGCACAATGTATTAAAACTGGTGAAACTCAATAGAGCGGTGCAATTCACGTTTCTGTACGATAACCGTTGGGAGGGCCATCCGGTGATTGAAGAAATAAAGAGGTATGCTGAGGTGCTGGCAGAGGAATGAGAAGTGAGAGACCATTTATAGAGTTTAATTACTGCTTTAAAGTCAAAAATAACTGTTCTTAGTCCTCAGAACGCCTTAATCGAAAAAGTTTTTATATGACGTCGTCGAAGCTCTTTTATAGAACATGAACACGTTCACCATTAAAATCAAGGAACCCGCGGAAAAACGACTTAGAAAGTACGACAACGAGATTCAGGAACGTTTTGCTACAAAAATCAGAAAGTTGAGAGAAAATCCAGAGATACACGGTAAACCTCTGAGGGGCGTGCTTCATGGTTATTGGGAGTTATATTTTGAGCGAAGGTACAGGATCATCTATACGATCGATTCTCAAGAAAAGACGGTTACCATCGAAGCAATAAAACACAAGGATGAATTTTAAATTTCAAGCTCTTTTGCCAGCTCTTCGAAATTACGAATCGTTACATCTTCTCGCTTGCCTTCTTCGATTTGATACATAAGATCACGATCTGATAGCACCTCGATTGTCCTCTGCATGGACTCGTATTCATCTACAGAGATCGTTATCCATTCGGTTTGGTGCCGTCCGTGTTTTACAGTTTTGGTCATCTTTATCATCAAAGTAGTAGTGATATAGGTATTAGTATTTAAAGATGTTGTTGCTTTTTAGCGTAACGATAGGTATGTCGGAAAACGAAGAAATAACGGATCGCGACAACGCGCTCTTCGAAGCAGGCATCAAATTGGGTGCGCTCTACCACCAGTTTATCGGCACGCCGGTCAGTCCCGAGACAGCAGGAGATTTGGAGACGGCGATAAAGGAGAGTGTATCGCTTCAGCCGTGGGTGCGTTCCGTGGACGTGCGAATAGACCGCGAGAAGTTACGGGAACGTGCGAGCGAGTTCAAATACTGCGAGCTACGCGGCGAAATGCTGGACGTAACCGTCATCGTGAAATACAAAGCGGTGGAAGCGCAGGTGCGTGTGAAATACGACGAGAACCTGGATTATCCCTTGATGCGCATTGAAAAGGTGCTTACAGAGTAGTGCAAACATACCCGATTTTCGGGATGAACTCCTTCTTCCTCGACAAGGTTTGCGGAATAAAACCTTTGTCGTTCGTTATCTCGATTCCAAATGCCTTCTCGATGAGCCGCTGCTCGCCTTTGACGATGAGCTCCTCACCGGTTTCCAACGGATTCGTAATGAGCAGAACAACCAAATCGTAGCGCTTTTCCACGCGTAATTGCTCCATAGCTGTTTTTATATCGCTCTCTTTAGCGCGTATTTCGTCCTTATCGATTACCATTACTTGACCCACCCCGATTCTCTTATCTCCGAGTTCGTATTCCTTAAAATCGTGAAGCAGGATCTCTTTACCTGATTTCCCTTTGATACTTATACTCGCTGCTAAAAGCTCTTTGCCGTATTCGCTTATATCAAGACGTGCGATACGCGCTAATTCTCGTGCTACGTCTTCGTCGCGATCCGTCGTGGTTGATAACGTCAGCAGCAACGTATCGGATAGTATCCCGGAAAGCAGCAAGCCTGCGATATCGCGAGGTATGGCAATCCGATGGAGCAGCATCAATTCCGCAACAATCGTGCACGTGCTCCCGATCGGTTCATTGCGGACGTGAATGGGCATGAGTGTTGATATGTCGCCGACCCGGTGATGGTCAATGATCTCTAATATATGCGCCTCTTGCACGCCCTCAACCGCCTGCGAGGTCTCGTTATGGTCAACTAAAATAGCTCTTTTCCGTATGGGCTGTAGCAAATCGGTCCGGGTGACGATGCCGAGTAGTCGACGGTCACCATCGACGATTAACGCACTGCGATATTCCGATTCCAAAACTCTCCGTCGTAATTCCGCAATACGCGTATAAAGCTCTACGACCGGGACGTTCTGAGACATTATGGAATAAAGCGGCGTGGATAAATCGAGGAGTCGAGCAGTCGTAAAGGTATCGTGCGGGGACGAAATGAGCAGTGTCCCTTTCTTCGCTGCTGCTCTCGTAACTTCAGGGCTAATCGGCGAATCGCCAGTGATAATAAGAGCGGAGCAGCCACTGTTGATCAATTCCGTCTGGATATCCAATCGATCGCCCACAATAACGACGTCACCAGCGTGAATTCGGTGTACAATCGTTAGTTTCTGCATTGCCGCGATGAATACCCTGCCGGTCAGTTTGTCCCTGCTTTTGGGATTGGCAATGACGCGCCCGTTTAAGGTTCTGATTAAGAGGTTCAGGTCAATCGGCGTGGCGGATAAGTCCTTGCGTCCCAGATTGGCGATATGATATTCGGCGATGTCCTTGAGCCCGACAATTCCCAAGAACTTCTTGTCAGAGTCCACGATCGGCACCGTACGGATGTTTTGTTCCCGCATTAACGAAGTGACATCCCGTATCGAATCGTTGGGCGAGGCAACAATAGGTCTTTTCAAGTCCATATCACCGACGGTCGCTGCGAGACTCTCCAATTCCAGCGGAGACTCAACGTTAAATCTCTCGAGCACAAAGTGCGTCTCGCTATTCACCGTGCCCGCCCGTGCGGGAACATAAAGGCACCGCTTATCCAGAATGTTTTTGAGGTACGCATAGCCAATAGCGGAACAAATGGAATCGGAATCGGGATTTGTGTGTCCGATAACAAATACTCGCTTCTGGTTCTCAGTGGGCATTTCTTCTCTTTATACGTATCCAAGCCGTTCAGTAATATTAAGTGAGCGCTTCGTACGTTCGATCTCTAACCCGATTCCAAACGCCTTCTCGATTACCTGCTGAATGGGCTTTGACGATGAGGTTCTCACCAATTTCCCAATGATTTGCAATGTAATACTGGAGTTTTGCTGCTCACGAAGGGATACAAAAAGAGAAAAATAGAATAACGCCCTGCACAGGATTCATCGCTTAGCTCGAACCCTTACAGGACGTACAAAAATATCCCCGCTCGTTTATTCTCCTTTCCTTCGTCTCCGCGCCAGATATGCCACTACGAATAATCCCGCGATTGCGAAAACAGCTCCGAATCCCGGTATCGGCGTATTCATCTCTTCCTCTTCGTTGGTAGGTGTCGGTGTTGCTGCGGGTGGTACTAGTGGTGTCTCTGTTGGTTCCGAAGTCGGTGTAGCCGTTGATAGTGGCGTTGGCGTTGGCATTGGCGGCCTTATCGCTAAACATGCAGCGCACTCTGAATTTGGATCGCACGGATCGTTTGGATTAGTCTCTGCAAGCATTTCCTCTATATCGCTGTACCCATCGTTATCGGAATCACGTGGTGCTCCGCCACCCCCGCCTCTGCTCACAACATAAACCGTGAACGACCTCTCATCAGGTGTTTGGTCTATGGCATCATCTTGATCCTTTGCCTTTACCTTGAAGGTGTAATCTCCGTTTGACAGACCACTGTAAGACCTACTTGTGTCAGGTGTCCAGGCAGACCAAGAACCATCGTAGCCTTCTAACTTATATGAATACATCAATTGGTTAGTTGGTGTTGAATCGTCTGAACCAGTCCAATTGAATGTTACATCCCTAGTGTTGATTTCGTCGGTTGGACCGTCTGTTATCTGGGTATTAGGTGCATTTGTCTCGATTGCCCCAAATACACCGCCCTGCAGATACGCCAGGTCAGGCGTGGTAGTACCATTTATTATCGCCCAGACATAGCCGCTGTAGCCGCCAGTCGCTGCGGTGTTGACGCCGCTATTCGAGCATGCAACCCAAGCCGCACCATTCCAATAGCGAAGTCTCAGTGACGACTCATCGAGACCTGCGATCTCCGCATCGGTGTAGTAGTTCCTGATCTCGATCTCCGTAACGCCGCTCGTATCGCCGACGTAAACGTCAATGTAGTCCACGGCAGTGCTGAAGCCCGCTGGCGGATTACACGCGGGATTGCCCGCGTATTTGGCTACGGTGACCGTCGCGGTGCCGTCGACCTCTACCTCAGTGTCTGCCTCGGTTTTAGCGTCTACGGTGTCATTGGTTACCTTCTCGGTGTAACTCTCACCGCCGAGCCACGGATCGTAGTCCACGTAGCTGCTTACCTTCTTTCCTGTTCCGGGACCCTCCCCGCCGGGACCCGAGGTTGAGTTCCACCAGTTGCTCTCGGCGTCTATCATCTCCCCCGTATTATTGTTGTACACGCCATCGCCAGTGCTGACACTATCCTTAAAATTGTTAAAGTGGATAATCGTGTCTTCAGATTTCTCGTCAAGGTAAATTCCATTATAGGTATTCGCGTAAAACGTGTTGCCGGTGATGGTGTTTTCGCTCGAAGAGCCCAACTTCATACCGTTCTCTTGGTTCATCATTACGGAATTGGCGCTGATTATGTTATTGTACGCATTAAACAGATTTATCCCATCATAGGTGTTCCCGCCAACGACATTTTGGAAGATATAGCTATCGTTCACGCCGGAGAGTACAATGCCGGAGTGGTTGTTCGTGTCAGCAGTATTGTAGATAAGGGTGGTACGGTCTGATGACGAGATGGAGATGCCAACTTTATGGTTCGAGAGTGCGGCGTTGCTAGAGATGACGTTGTCGTCCGAATCGAACATGTAAATGCTGTAGTTATTGTTACTGGAGTCGATATAGGTAATCTTATTGTTGTTCGACTTGTATACCTGAATGCCGTAGTTGTTGTTCGTGAACACCGCAAAGTTGACGGTGGCGTGAGAAGTACCCTCCGCTAAGTAAACGCCCGCACTACTGGGGCCCGATGCGTTTTTGATCGTGAGTCCTTGTAGATGCACGTAATCCGCCGTCACGTCAAAGACGTGGTTGTTTGCATCCAGTGCGGTCACGAACGTATCTGTGCGTTTCCCAGACGATGACTGGATCGTTAAACTCTCGGTTACCTTGACATTCTCCTTATACGTGCCCGGGTCGACCTCGATGTGATGGCCCGTTTTGGTGCTGCCAGCGTCAATTGCTTGTTGGATTGTTGCAAAGCTCTCGCCGGTGTCGCTATTGTGGACCGGTAAGTTCGCCAAGGGCAACAAATCCCCGCCGTTTTGTATATTCCCAGAGGAATTGTAAGGAAGGAGCGTGTCACCAATCGTATCGCTATTCGTATCGATGCCCGCGTAATCACTCCAGTAGTTCCCGCCGATTTTCGGCCCGCCGATAATGTTCGTTCCTGCTCTTAGCGCCGTGTTCCAGAGGTTGTTCCCATCGTCCCACGCGTTGAGCGCGTTATCAAAATAATTGTTGTAGATGAGATTGCCGTTCGAATCTCCTGTCAGATTGATACCCACGCCATTGTTCTGGACTGTGTTGTTCGTGAAAGTGTTGTAAGGGCTCGAAGAATACAGTTCGAAACCGTTTTCAAGGTTCGAATAGACGGTGTTGTTGGTAATAGTGTTATTGCGCGATCCAAAAAAGACTATGAGACCGTTATCATTCGAGTACACGGTGTTGTTGGTAATAGTGTTGTTGATCGACGTATTATACGCTACGAGACCGCCCCAGCCATTCGAGTACACGATGTTGTTGGCAACGGTATTATTGCTCGCCCAAGACAGATAGATGCCACATTGTTCATTGTCCACCGCGGTGTTGTCTGAGATGGTGTTGTTGTCCGCCCTCCAGATAATAATGCCGTTATGTCTATTCCCGTTGACCGTGTTGTTTGTGAAGGTGTTGTGGTTCGAGCGCTTAAAAAAGATCCCATAGCCATTGTATGGGGTGTTGTTGGCAACGGTGTTGTTGGTAACGGTGGTGTAATCCGCATACCACGCGTAGATGCCGGGACAGTAGTAGTTGTACGATACGTTATTATCGTTGATGGTGCAATTCACTGTCGTATTGAGGCCTATTCCAGCATTCTCCCAAACGAGATAACGCCCTGTCCCGGTCACCGTCAATCCCGAGATGGTGGCCGAATCCGTATGGTCAACAAAGATGACATACTCACTTGAATTTGCAGCCTGCACGATACAGTTCGCAGAGCCGTTCTCCGACTGGATCGTGAGATTGTTCGTGGTTACTACCACGTTCTCGGTATAGGTGCCGTCACGCACGATGATGGTGTCGCCCGGGATTGAAGCGTTCACCGCATCCTGAATCGTGGTGTAGGCCTCACCGGAACCCACGTATCTATCAGTCGCACTCACGACCGCAGTAAAAAGCACAAAAACCGAAACAAGAAAAATCACTGCCATCACAGCTCCCTTTACGAATAAGACTGGGATAGTACCCTTTTTTGCGATAATTTTATTAGTTTCATTCATTTTTTTCTCTCTTCACTCCTAACCTCAGGAACGGGTTAACTATTGCCTCGTTTGCAAGTACTCAAAGACAAGGTAATAGGGTCTCAAGGTAAGGACAAGGAGTAAGACCCTAACGAATATGTCCTTGCCGGTTGAAACGCAACGGAGCGATTTAAACGCTTACCATACTATCTCGACTGTTGTTTCTTCTACTTTTCTTCGATCCCGTTCACATCTACACTGCCCACCGCAGGCCACAGTGGTCTGCCGTTATAAAATCAGCAATACCTGGAGTAAAAAGCCACGATTGCCTCAGCGTATCTGCCCGAACCGTAATCTTCGCTCGTATCCTTTTATCCCTTAGGAAGAGGATAAATACACTATTAGAATTGCTCATATAGAAATTGAAGCTATTTTAATTGTTCAATGATCCATAGACGCGCTAAGAGCAACGTCCGGTAAAAAAACGTACGACTTCAATTAACGGGCAGCGTAAAGCAAACTGTGCACCCCTTGTCCCTCTCCGATTCTAGCCATATACGGCCTTCGTGTACCTCAATTATCCGTTTTACAATCGCAAGTCCTGCACCGGTTCCATTGCCACTACCCACCTGGTAAAACAACTCGAACACCTCCTCATGCTGGCCCTTGTCTATTCCTATTCCGTTATCTTTCACAAAGAACACCATTTCTTCACCATCTACACGATGCCCAATCTCTATTTTCGGATGCGGCTGGTCTCCCCGATATTTGATACTATTCGTGATAAGATTCACCAGCACCTCCTCGATTCTCATCCGATCCACGTGAACAGCAGGGAACCCGTCAACAACAGATACTTCAATATTCTCAGAGGTTATAGCTCCTGCGGTCTGCTGCAGTGCGCCTTCAACAATATCTCCAAACGGCACATCCTCTGATGGGTTTGCTATACGCCCGATGCGAGAGAGTTCGAGTGTCGCATTCAGGAGTTCGTCCATCTTTGCAGCTGCGCTTGCTATATAGTTCAAGTCGTTTTCTGCTTTTTCTTGAGCATCTCGTTTCAAATCCTTTTCGAGCAGACCAGTGAAACCCTGTATGGTAACAAGCGGCGACCGTAAGTCGTGAGAGACCGTGTAAGTGAAATGTTCCAGCTCTCTGTTCTTTGCTTCAAGCTCGTTCAGAAGTCGCTCTCGTTCATCATCGGCCTTCTTGCGATCGGTGATGTTCTTTGAAACTACCGTTACCGCCGTCGTTCTTCCCTCAGCATCTTTAACGGGACTCAACGTTCGAAGAAGGTATTTGTAGTCTTTGCAGCTTGTATGCCCCTGCTGAACAGACTTTCCTGTTTTGAAGACCATCTTCACCATTGCGGCAAATTCTTTTTCTTCTTTCGGCGAATGTAACTCGCCATATGCTTTACCTATGATTTGGTCCTTTGGCAAGCCAAGTCGGGATAAATGTTTATCGCTTACGAAGAGATACTTGTAATCCTTATTTATCAAATAGATGGAATCATCCGTTGACTCCACTAAGGACCGATAATATTCCTCTGATTCCCGAAGCTCATTCTCCATCCGCCTTTGCTTGGTGATATCCAGCTCGAACCCTACTACGCTCGTAACGTTACCCTCGGCATCTTTGATAGGCACCTTGTCTAATCGTACCCATCGCACTCCTTGTGACGTCTTAATTTTTCTAATCGTTCCTATCTGAGGCGTTCCGCTCTTTACGACTTCTTTGTCACTATCAGCGAAGCTTTTAGCTTGCTCCGGGAAGAGCTCTTTCGTTCTTTTACCTTTGAAATCCTCAGGTCTCTTCCCATACCGCTTTGCAAGAGCCGCGTTTACCTGCACAAACCTGCTGTTGCGATCTAGGTGAAAGATACTCACCGGCACCGAATCAAGAACCATTTGATGTTCCATCTCACTCTGCTGTAGCTTCTCCAACATCTGTTTGTGTTCGGTGATGTTGCGTACCAACTCGATAACCTTCACTTCCCCATCCACATCCGTAAAAGGAGATGTCCTCAACTCGTAAACTCTGCCATCAACCGCAACGAACTCAACCCGCTTTGTTTTGCCAGCACTCCTTGATTTTTTGATGGGGCAGAAATCGCAGGGCTCTTCCAAACCCATATACGCGGCATAACATTTCTTACCCCGCAGATCACCGAAATGTTGCTGGAGATAGTCATTCTGGTACTCAATGGTATAATCTTTGTTAATAATGTCCACACCATCAGCCATGGCCGAAAGCATTCCTTGGAATTTGTCCCGTTCAGAACGCAGCTCTTCCTCCGCTCTCTTTCGATTTGTAACGTCCTTCAGTGTTTCTAAAGCTGCTATCACGCTCCCTTTAGCATCTTTGATGGGCGCAGCACTAAATTCAAGCCATTTACCCCCCTCTCCCAGCGTAGGGAAGAAATCTAACCCTTCATAAGCGCCCTCAATCAATGACGATTTTTTATATTTATCCCCGTATTTCTTTTTAAATTCTCGCTCCGACACCCCATCCACAATTAAATCTGCCATAATGGGTCTCTTCTCTGGATAAAATGCGAGCCACTGCTTATCAGTCCCCACTACGTCCTCCCTTTTCACTCCCGTGAGTGCTTCAACAGCGCTGTTCCAGTGTGTGAGTTTATGCTCGCTATTGATAACGACTGTCGGAATGGCCGATCCTTCGATAATTTTTCCCAGTTGTTCCTCCGCTCTCTTGCGCTTGGTAATGTCTCTGAAAATGACTCCAAGACCATCGCCCACTTTAAAGGCTCTCAAAGTTAGGTAGACATTCCCCAATTCGGGATGTTGAATAAGATAATCTGCAATTAAAGGCTCTCCTGTCTTTATAACAGCCTTAAACTTGTCATACGCATCTGTTCCTTTAATATACGGTACTATGCCCAAAATATGCTGCCCTCTTAAATCCTCTTTCTTCGTGCCCTTCGTAAAAAATTCCAGCGCAGCGTTGTTAATATCAACCAAGTTTAATCCTGAATCCCAACGGGTAAAAAAATCGGTTGCTGAGTCCATAAAGCTATTTAATCTCTGCTCGCTCTCTTGAAGCTCATCCTCAATCTGTTTTTGCTCGGTGACATCCAGCTCGAAGCCTACGAGGCCGGTAACGTTGCCGTCAGCATCTTTGACTGGTACCTTGTCTAATCGTACCCATTGTACTCCTTGCGGCGTTATAACTTTTCTTCTTATTCCAATCTGCGGTTTTCCGCTCTCTAAGACATTCTTGTCACTTTTGGTGTACGCGTCAGTCGCCTCCGGAAAAAGCTCTTTCGTTGTTTTACCTTTAAAATCCTCAGGCTTCTTCCCGTAGTGCTTTGCTAGCACCTCATTTACATGAACGAACGTGTTATTACGGTCTATATGAAATATATTGAGCGGTAGAGAATTTAGGAGCGTTTGATGTTCTTTTTCCAGTTCTACTAACTTATCCTCCGCTCTCTTTTTCGCTACTTCCGCCTTCACGACATGCGCCAGTGATCCATACAGGCTCTTTCTATCGCCACCTTTCTGGAGGTAGTGATTGGCGCCTTTGTTCAATGCTTCTATCGCTACTTCTTCTCTTCCTTTACCCGTAAATATGATGAACGGAATTGTGGAGCCGCTTTTTCGAAGCTTTTGGAGGAATTCCAGACCATCCATCCCCGACATCTGATAATCTGAAACGACCGCATCATATTTTCCACTCTTCAAGAGCTTCAAACCTTCCTCAGCCGATGTTGTAGAATCTACGCTAAAATCCTCATTCTCCCTTTCCAAAAGAGTCTTTGTCAATACAACGAAGTCCGGCTCATCATCTACATGTAAGATTGTTACCCCTTTCTGCTCTCCGTGCATTTACTATCAACGCCCCCAACAATTCCCCGAGAATTGCATTATCATATAGGATTCCTATGATATTTTAACTCAAAATGGCACAAATACTTTATAAAGTTGCTGTATTTCTAAAGAATAATTAACAATCTTTTCAAAAAAATGGGAATAATTGGATAGCATCCTCCCGAAAAAGCAGGTAAAAAGGGAGGATAAGAACGGTAAATCAAAATATGCTTAACTATGCCTTTTTCTGAATAAAAAGCGGAAAAAATTCTCGATTAAATCCAACGCCTCGGGGAGTATCACGAACACGGTATAGGCAACAGCAATTAACGAAAGCATCACGAATATCCTCGCCATTATGCCGTGCGCAATGTAAAAGCTTTGAAGCGGTGGACCAAACCATTGCTCGAAATACGCCGCGGCGACAAATACGTTTCTGATGATATTCAGTACATAAATAGTGGGAACTGAGACGAGAAAGGCTTTGAACTTCCGATTCAGCGGTGCGTTGACGCTAAATACTAAGCCAGCAAAAAGGACCATACTTTGTATCGCCGTGCATGCTAAGACAATCTCTATCGGCTTGTAAACTGCATGAAATGAGCTGGTAGTGGCGTAAATGCTGGATGGATACACCATGTACACGCCCACATTGAAAAAAGTGAGCACGGTAGTCGTGATGTTTGTGGTGAGGAAAATAATGAGCGTTTCAAGAGCGGGTATTTCTGAAATAGGGAAGTAAAAGATTGCGGTGATCAGTGCAAATTTAGTTATTGCGAAAAATAAGTACTCATCTTCTTTTTTACGGAGCTTTGACGTCGGTATTGCCATAAATGTAGCTGAAAGCAGTGTAAAGGCAAGAAATATGATTGCTATGGAAGCATCAAAGTATTCATCCTTGTTGAGATAGTAAGAGACTTCAGAAGCGCAGTAAACGGCAAAAAATAGCCAACCCAGAGCGCCTACTGCTCTTTTACGGAATGCAAATGCCAGCAGGAACAGTCCAATTGCAATAAAGGGAAGGAGAGATTTAAAGATCATTTGCTGCTTTTCCGAGTTACGTTACAGACGGCTTAATACCGCTTTTATCAGCCCCACCGGTCCGGTCATCATCATATCACCTGCGGGTGCGGCGAAAATACCGAGTCCTTTCATTTCACCTCGCCTTGGTCCTGTTAGTGATATGATCTCAGGCTGGTTTTCTCCCCGTACTACTGCGCCGTGCCCACCGTCATCAAAAACCTCTTTGAACGTTATCGTTCCGTCTGCGAGTTTAGTGATGTAGTTCTCGAGCCTTTGTTTATCAAGGAGATGTGTGTGGTGCTCAAAGACGCCAGCTATTTGTCCGTCGTTCATGGACATCGCAATGGTGTGCGCGTTTCCGACGTTTATGCACACTGCCTTCTTCTTCTCTTTCACCCGGTCGTCTTCAAGCGAGCCTAAAATCGCAGCAGGTCCCGTATCCATTAAGAGTAAGTTTCCATCAAACCATCGTTTCACCGCCAGATATATCGAGCGCATTCTGCTCAGATTCTCTGGTACCGTATCGAGATACGCAAAGGATTCTACGCCGCTGCCCAGCTTCTCCTCGATTAACCGGAATCTATTTTCTCGATCGGTAACGCCCTGTGGCGCTACACCGTGGTCCTGAACCGCGATTGCAATGACGTCAAAAGCAGTATCGACACCGAAGGAAGCGAGTGTCGGCAAAAGCTGAAGATTGAAGTCCGAAATTTTTACAGGTGCCGCTTTTTCACTCAACTCCTCGAATTCATCATCGGTTATAATCTCAACCCCCAACTTTTTAACACTCTCTAAATCGTCCCTGATTGTTCGTGCGGCACTTTCGACCATGTAAACTTTGTAGTTCTTGAGATGGTCGAGAACGGCATGCGTGAAGGGACCTCCGCCCATCGTGTCACCAAAGATGACCACATCCTCTCGTATACTCCGCACCTCGTTAGCGAAGATACGCGTAGGAGAAGGAAGAACAAGCTTGTAAGCGTTGTCAAAGCCATACTCGCTGTCATACACCATTATATCCTGCGTTCCCGCACCTATATCGATAGCAAGTATCTTCATAAACTTTTTCCCTCCGAAAACCCTTTACTAAATAGATCCTCTTTTACACGTCTCCCTTTTATCTCGCCTGCAATATTCTCCTGCATCATGCGTCTCACTTCCGTCATGTTCGTCGTCTGACCCAAGACCCACATCAACTTTACCAAAGCAGTTTCCGGCAGCATGTCTTCACCTTCTATTATGCCAGCCTGAAGTAAATCACGACCGGTATCATACACTCTATCACAGATTGCGCCATATAAACATTGTGAAGTCATCACCACGGGTATGCCCTGTTCGACAGCTCTCGCCACCTTTGGAATCCATTCCGCAGATACATGCCCCAATCCCGTGCCTTCTAATACAATGCCCTTATAACCCCGTTCGACAAAGAAATCGAGTATCGCCGGATCCGCGCCTGGATAAAACTTTATTAGTGCGCAGTTCTCCTCAAGCTTATTGCTCAGCTCTAATTCGCGCTCACCCCGCTTCTTATACGATGGGAAAAATTCCAGTTGTATTCTTTCTATGTCGCTTGCATCGTACTGCACCGTGCCGATTGGGACGTCGTTGATTGATTGAAAGGCGTCACGAGCGGATGTATGCATCTTCCGCACTTTTGTGCCACGATGAATAGAGCAGAAATTGTCTGAGGTGCTCCCGTGCATTACAACCACAACCTCTGCAAGGTCGCTACAGGCAACCTTTGCAGCGCATATCGCATTCATTGTCGCATCAGTAGAAGGGCGGTCTGAACTGCGTTGTGAGCCAACAAGAACAACAGGCACTGGCGTTTGCACCATAAAAGCCAACGCGGCTGCGGTATAGCCCATGGTGTCCGTGCCGTGTGTGACGATTACGCCGTCCGCACCGTTTTTTATCTCTGTATAAACCTCAGCGGCGAGCTTTTGCCAGTATTCGGCACGCATGTTCTCGCTCAGTATACTGTACACTACTTTTCCTTTGATGTTCGCGATGGCGCCCAATTCCGGGATGGCTTCAAGTATATCTGCAGTGGAGAATTGTGGAGAAACCGCACCAGTTCGGTAATCCACTCTAGAGGCGATGGTGCCGCCCGTAGAGAGGATGGACAATAACGGTAAACGCTCTTCTCTTTTACTCCCTTCTACTTCATCCGAGACCTTTGTCTCTTTTACCGCGCTTGCTTTGTTTATAATCGCTACTTCCACATTTTCAGGTTGGATTCCAACATTGTAACCGCTATCGAGCTTTATAACGATATTTTGTGACGCTGTTGGCATAACAATACCCTCGTAGACGGCAACGCCCGTATCAGTCCGTTTCTGCAGCCGTATGCGATCGCCCTCATCAAAATCGAGTTTTTGCATCAAGAGAACATCTCATGTGAAGAGATAAAAAGGCTTATTATTATCAAGCGTGGTACTATAAGCAGTTTCAATAAGAAAGGAGTTCCGCGATTAGGAGTGGGCAACCAACAAACAAAGGAGTTATCTCTATCTTCAAATTGGGAAGCCTGTGGTATTTTAAATATTTCTTTTAACTTAGGTATAAATTCCTTACATTTTTATGAACCTTAATCTATGAAAATATCCCTTCTCCTTCGTTCTTCAAGCCTTCTGAGTCAAGATTGCCCATACTCGCAGGCATCTATAACCGGAACGGGCTCAAATCCCTTCTCCGCGAGGTACTTCATGACCTTGTCCCGTTCTTCAAGGGTCTTAAGCTTAAATCGGTATCCATCCCGATTGTAATAGTCTGCTAACTCATTGAAGATCCCCCGATCGTCAAAGAAGTATTTGAAGCACCACAGACCGCCTTTCTTAAAAATGTCGAGCTTCTCGCTTTTTACACTCACATTCGATGGTTTCCCACTCATTTCGTTCTCTCTCTTCTCGGGCAAGATATATATAGTTTACGAAATAAACTGTCTTTGGCAGCCATAGACACGTTCTGATAAATAATGAATGTCGAGCTTAAGGTTTCAAGGTTAGGGGACGAAAGAAGTTTTGTTAGGTGGGAGGAATGGGGGATACGCCTGCAGCTCAACGTACGCAGTGCTGCTCATTCTTTGTGCTTTTTTATTTTATGTTTACTTATAACTTGTAATAAATAATAAATCCAAATTGGTTCAAATCCGAACCACCCCCGAGTTCATCACTGACAAAAAATAAATTAGGATTGGGAATTAAAGCACCTTGTTCCCTCCACATCATCTATTCCTTTTCTTTCTCTGCAGATACGCTAATAATATCCCAACGGAAATTACAGCCACAAATATTGCTATAATGACTATTAGGGCCTCTGTAGGCTTTGGCCACCCCGGAGTCACCCCTTCCTTTTTCCCCAGCAGTAAATAAAAGCCACTATCTTTGATGGATGCGTTTGCCCGTATCTCGTCCCCTACCATCTCGCTTCCCGAGATGCATGTCAGAGTATCGCCCTCCATGCTGTAGAACCCAACACTGGATACGTTCATTTTCCCAATTCCGTCCCAGGATACTACCGCGTCGAGTCTTGCCCCACCGCTGTTTGTAAGAACGTCCGGAACGATAGTAAGGTTGAGTCCGTCACCGAAACGGACATACTCTTCCGGTACAGACGGTTCGAAGAGAGAGAACTCAAATTCTGCACCCGTTAGATTGAATCCGGCGAGTACGTATAAATTGTTGCCCGATGTTTTCTCTCTCGCGTAAATGCCTTCGCCCTCAAACGAGTTCTCGGCTATCTCATTTTGTGAAGAAAGGCGAAGATCCAGGAACAACTGCGTTGCTTTCACTCGGTTACCAGAGAAACGATTGCCGCCTGATATCACTGAAAACACCCCCGTGCTGCAATTCGCAAAGTCATTTCCCTGTATGAGGTTGTCGCCTGAACTTTCCAGCGAAATCCCCACTTCGAGCTTCGCCATAATATTCTCCGTTACGTTGTTAAACCCGGATAGTACCATCGATATCCCTGTAGTCCCCCCATTAAGCTGGTTTTGATAGATGGTTGTAAAAACGGTGTTCTCGAGGAGAATGTGGATATTGTTGCCGTTGAAGGTGCTGTCCACCACGCTATTGCCACCCCCCCCACCGAGCCATATCCCATAGCCATTTCCCTCGAAGTTGCAGTTTCTAATCGAAACATTTTCTGACCACATAGTCCTTATTGCGGTTGAACCATTGACCAAACGAATTCCCACGATGCTCACATTGTCTGCCATAATGTGGAGAGTCGGGGCGATCCATATCAAAGGTTGTATAACCGTGTCTTCCCCTGCACCTACGAGTAAAACAGATTTCCCAATAAGGAGGGTTTCAGCATAAACCCCGCGATCGATCTGTATTGTATCCCCGTCGCTCGAAGCGTTAAGGGCTGATTGAATGGTTGCATAGTCCCCTTCAGCTTGGCTAACGGTTAAGATCTCTGCCGATGCTGGAGGTATCGTTGCCATCACTACCAGAAGTATCAGAATAAGGGACGCTTTCATCTTTTCACCTCTTCACCACTCTCATCTCTATGTCTGCGTTCAGTGTAAGCGGTATATAAAAAGGAGAATCGGTTTCATAATTCCATCCGATCTCTAATGGGTGTGAATAATGGAAATTGTGTTCAAAGGGTTCCCAAGAGTCTTTATCAGTTTTAGCCAGCATTATGTATTGGGATCCCAGGCCATATGTGGGAAGTCCAGAACCGGTAAGATAAGAATACGGCCCAAAATAAACCCCATAAACACCTCTGCGGTATTCCCCAAAGTGAATATATCGCGGGTCCGGGGCGGAGTGCCACCCCTCGTCATCTGAATATGAACCGCTCCTTGAACCTGAACTTGACCACGAACCACCGCCACTACTTGCATAATTACCATTCCACCACTGATCCCAGGCGGACTGCATACTCTCAGAAGCATAGGTTGCTGTCTTGGTACCACCACCTACACTCGACCATGAAGCTGAAAACGAACCACCACTTTCAGAACTACTGCTAGAATCACCGCTCCAAGAATGGTCCCAGTTTCCATTAGCTTGTCCGGTGATAGGCATCCTAATGGGGATAGGATTGATAAAGATGTAGAGATTGCCTTCTTGATCTTCTCCAATTATTTCAGTTTCAACATCCCGGACAGTGGAGGTTAAGCCCGCATGAGCACTGTACGCGGAGCTCCCACCACCACCACTACTTGAACTCCCTCTCTCACATGTGTACAGCCTTCCACTTGAGCCCGAAAGTGGGCAGTCATAATTCTGGTTGTATGTCAGACTGGCAGTGGTGCGCTCACGTCGGCTCGCTCTCTCCCACATGGTTCGTGAATTGAAGCCGTAACTGTATCTACCCTGATGGCTAGAGGTATATGTGGAAAACTCTGAACCAGAACACTCGTCGTTCGACCAGCTGTTTGAATAACTTTGTCCGAAACTAAAAGTATACTCGAAATTCTGTTTCCAGTCGATTAGGATCACGTATTCATCTTTCTTAATCTCAATCCAGACATCATCAAAGATTGAATCTTCGTAGCCTAAAGCTTGATAGAGCGCCCGAATCTTCACCACGCCCTCCTTCTTCCCAGCTATGAACCTTAGCGTGGCTCTCCCGTCAGAGTCCGTCACAGGATTGTCACGTGCATCTGTTGGACCCATTGGAAGTATCTTGCTGTCCGTCCGGACAAATGTCTGCACTAAAATCATCCTGCCGTCCAGCGGTGTTTTTTCACCTCCTTCATCTTCTCGGTAAAGGAATATATGGATCCGGGTGTCCTTACCCGGCGGAAGCACACTCTTTTCAACGGTCAGTTCAATCCCCAAACCAGCTATTTTGATCGTTGCAGGCTGATGTATGGTCTTTCCACCTCGCCCTTTGGTGAAGATATCCACCTTATCACTGCCGGCTCGCATACCTTTAAAGAGAACGTAGGTCGCTCTTGCAATACCTTCCTCATCTGTTACGGAATACACGTATCCGCTGTAATATGACTCCGCTTTCTTTTCGGCTTTAAGATACCCTCTATCAGTCACTTCATCGAAATAGACCTTTGTGCCCCTTACGGGATTACCCTTACAGTCCGTTACCTTTGCGGTAATGGTTAGTTCGTTCTTGCCCTCTTCCGGTACCACACTCTCCGGGGTGAGAACGAGCGATATCGTCGGGTCCCTTGGCGGCACCGGGTGTGTGCTCTCCCAGGCATTGATAGTGGTCTCGACGTCTTCGTGAGCTTGTGCAAGGTTTTGTAGTGTACTGTCCAAGATTTCGCCGGTAGTAGATTGTGCTCTAACCACCACAGTTATAAGGTCAAGGTCATAAATATTCGAGCTCAGAACATACCTTTCACCTACGGAGTTTATTTGGAGATTTATCAAATATTCAGCATTAACCTTCTGTTGGATTTTTGACAGGTCAGCTTCAGCTCCCGGATTTTCATTCAAGAACTGTTCTTGATCTTTCAGTGTATCCAAGACCTCACCCCAGGCGTTGATTTCGACTCCTGAAGAACTTATCCGGAGCATTTCCGTGTATTTTATGCTGTAGTATCGCTTCAATGTAGATGGCGTGTCTCCGGGGTACTTTTCCATTAGGTCGTTCAGGACATTTTCACCAATATCCACGGTAACAAATACCTTCGGCTTGGAACACTCCAGTTCATCTGGCATAGCGGATGCAATTATTACCGGATTATAGCCATTATCATCAAGCAACACGGCGTAAAGACCCGTTAAGATGCTTAAGAAGCCGCTTGTCTCCAATCCGAGCGATTCCATGTCTATCTCGCCCAACTCCTCCAACTCGATATTTCGCGTTATGACCTCATCACATCTTAAGGATACCGGAATGAGCGGGATGGCATACAGCTTTCCATCTTCATCTATAAATTCACCCGTGAGATAATAATCCCCTGGAGGCGCGCTGACGGAGTAAGCGCTTTGGTCTTCGGTCTTGTTCTCATGCTGTACAATGTACTCCAAGGTATAGAAGTCCATCAACCTTATCCTGCTCACCACAATCGGTGCTGAAATGTCGCCGATAAACGTTCCCGTTATCTCCGCATTCCCTCTGCAAATGTCGAAGACTTGAATATCGTCAGCTATGAGATCACCACCGTCATTGTAGAGATTACTTCTCACCACATAGGTGCCATTCTCCCAGGTAGAATCAACGGTCTCCTCGTAGATGGTTGAAAATTGGCTCTCAATGGGTTGATATGATACTCCCTCTGCCTCGCTTGACACCATTGGTAGAAAGACCCTAGTGCCCGTAGGGGTCTCAATAGACAAGAGAAGGCTACCGTTCTCGGGCTTCGCTCCGCTTGTTAGTGCGTGCTCGATTACGACTTCCATGCCATCGGTAAAATAATCGCGGTTGATGTAGAGTTTGACAGAGGCCTCGTTGTTGTAGTAGACCTTCTCGGTTGAGAGTGATATAGGATCTGTGCTGCCTTTTTCCGTGAGCTTCCCAACGAGGGTGTATGTGCCCGGTGTAAAGCTATCATTGAATTCAAGCCGCACTGGGAGCCTACCGTAATAGCTAGTCCTTACGTAGTAGGAGTCCACGGGTTCAGGTTCCTCATCCCAATCAGGGTAATAACGGATCTTGCCGTCCGGCCCTATCACATAGAGGTAAGCATCAATCTCATCGTCATCAGCAACACCCTCAATCCTCATGTGGATAGTGAGTTCTTCGCCTCCCGATATGGCTTTATCGAAGCTGAAGACCTCAATAGTTGGGAATTGTGCTGGCGGTAATAAAGGTACTAAGGTTACATTTCTTATCTCCCAGCTCATCAGCTCGTCCAGGCTATTGGAGTTATTGGTATGAATGAACGAGATGATATTCTCGACCTCAGGGGCTATCTTCTCGCCCGAAATGTTGAACGCATATGATATCCCGCCACTGGAGGGTGTCAAAGACCCTATAGGTGATCCCTCCTCTTGATAGTCAACTAACACTGGATTGTTGCCCATGATCCCGCTCAAGTGCTTATTAAGGTAGACCCCAACATCACCTGAATCGACCTGTGCTTCGAAGGTGAGTATGTAATCGACAGGGCGGCCTGTGAATGAGTAGGAAACTTCGTCTGGAAAATCAGGGGTGCCCGCGGTATAACGTTCGCCCAACGTAAGCGGGATTATCTCAAAAGTTACTTCAGCTCTGCCTTTCTTTCCATAGTAGTCCTCACCATTCACTATGAGTGTGTGTTCTCCGAGAGAGAGCCTTGGAATTGTCGTAGAGTCCTGAGGTCGAAGTGCTATTGGACCCCTCCCATCGAGAATGTATGACGCTCTTCTCAGTGGTAACGGTGATTGATAACTTAGGTTAAGATAGCGATCGGTGTACCGTGTATCAATCGGAGACATAATGGTAAGTTCTAATTCTACTTCCTCTTCCTTGATTTCTTCGAGCAAGGGTAGTTCAACGGGACCGCCATCTCCCCCACCTGATGGTCCACCACCAGGAGCCACAGATACAGTGAAGTTTACCCTGCTCGAATTGGTATTACCTGAAGTGTCGTTCACGTACACCACGAGAGAATAGTCACCGTTTGATAGACCGGTAATGGTGGTATTTGGCGTGAACGTTACATTCGTACCGGAGTTAAGGCTGTACCACCACTGGTCCACGTCGCTGTCCGGCGAGCTGACTTCAAGGTAAACATAGTTTGCAGCATATGTCTCGTTGTTCTCCGGAGAGCCGATATATAAACTCGGTGCAGTGGTATCATTAGCGATCCTTGTGGTTAACGGATGATAGTCACCACCTAGAGTTATCTTACCGTTCGAGTTATACGGTATCTCAGTGTCGCCGAGTCCATCGTTATCGCTGTCTCCGCCCGCATAGTCGTGCCAGTAGTTGCCGCCCAGATACACTCCCCCAATGATATTCAGTCCCGGCGTTTTTGTTCTGTTCCAGGAGTTCGTTCCCGGGTCAAAGGCATTTATGGTGTTGTTGAAGATATTATTGTAGAAGGTATTACTGTTCGAGGTGCTCCCCTGGATGAAGGCACCGTATTTCTGCTCGTTTGGCGTGGTGCTCGATATAGTATTCGAATGTATAACGTTCTCGTCCGAGTCATACAGGCGAATCCCCATTCCGCTGCTTGTTCCTGCACCATTGTCCAAGATAGTCGAATTACTTATATTATTCCTGTGAGAGCAATCGAGTGCAATACCCCTAAGCCAGTTGTTTTCTATCTCGCAATTATCTACTCTGCTCTCGCTTGTTCTACCGAGGTATACGCCCACGGCAGAATATGAACTATCGCCAGAACCACTACCACCGTTGTTGAAGGAATAGGAATCGTTGATGGTTACATTTGTGGAGTTATAAAGCGCTATGCCGCCCAGACCGTTACCGTGTGTATATACATTCTCAATTAAGGAATCACTGGTGTTATAGAGCAGGATGCCATGGGAGTTATATGAAAACGCTATATCTCGGACGGTGATGTTGTAGCAGTTAATGCATGCCAGGAATCCTGCGTTTGGCAGCGTTGTTTGATCATAGACTGCGTTAGAAACATTCTTTATGTAATAGATGGTCTCCCCATCGACCGTATTGGTCGTATCAATATCGTGATTGAAGTCGCTGAAATGGGGTGATCCCGTAGATTCATCAGGAGCACCGGGACATATAAAGAAGTTATACGTGTTGTTTCCCAGACGATTATTTCGCATGGTGAGGTTGCTGGACGAAACGTATGGAGAATAGGTTTCAATATATATGCCCCTCTTCTTATATTCTACGGTATTATTAGTTATTACGCAATCATCTGAATGGCCTATATGGATTCCAAAATCATTATCTGGTGGTAGATAATCAACTCCAATTATTGTGTTATTTACTATAATATTTCCATCTGAGCTGACTTTTATTCCGCCATAACCCAACAAACTATTTCCAAAAATATTATTGTTACTAGCGTAACTTTCAATATCAATAAAGGAGCTTGTTGTTGAGTAATTTCTGACAAAGGTATTGTTATCCACCTTATTGTAACTAGCACTACGATAATCTACTCCTTCTATACTGATGAAAGTAACACCAGATTCAGCACTAAAATTATTACGTGTTATATTATTATAGCTTGCACCCTCTATCTTTATGCGATTTGAATAAAAGTTGTTCTCTGTTATCAAATTATGGTTGGAGCTACCGGTAAGGAAGCCTTTGACCAAATATATCCCATATCTATTGGTGTAGAAATTGTTGTCTCTGATTATATTGTCAGTGGAAGCATAGTCTGTATGATGCCATAAGCCCCCAGAATACCACCAATATGTATAACCGATCCGAATGCCTGCAGGGGTTCTCCATAGTTGGGAGATGGCATACCCTGCGCCGGTTATGTTGAATCCCTGCACAATGTTCCCTGACGAACTCAGTACGATAGTATCATTTGTGAGATTTCCATCCACCACGGGTCTGCCTATACCGGTGAGGTTGAGACTCATGTCCACAAGCACATTCTCAACATAAGTGCCATTGTATACCAGTATCGTGTCACCATCAATAGAAACATTTACGGCAGCCTGGATACCAGTGAAATTTGCGTCCAGACATTCTACTCTATCGTCATCAACTGTCCAGATCACTGGGTCCCGTATCGTGGTAAAGTTCAGTGTAGAGCTATTTGAATAGAGATTTGAATTATCTCTGCTGTAGGCGTAGCAGCTGTAATAGTACGTGGTGTTTCCCAGCAGGTTTGAGATGCTTATGCTCGGGGATAGGGTGTTATTCTCCCAACTGGACCACAGACTACCGGATAAATCTTCGTTCGTGCTATAGATTATCCGATTGTTGCTGGCTTGTTCGGTTTCCCAGCTTATCGCTATACTGTTGTTTGTAAGATCGGACTCCAAAATGTTGCTTATCGAGGGCGCCGTCTCAGATGGTTTTATCAGAGGATGCCAGTCCTTAGTAAAACCTCCTGAAATAGCGTAAGGTGTATCTCCAATGCCATCTCCGTCGTTATCCAGCCCGGTATAGTCGCTCCAGTAGTTGCCGGTGTAGTTGGTATAGGCTGAGCCGTTGTACTGGTAAGCCATTGGTTCTGTTGAGTTCCAGTGATTGACGATTGTTGGATCATGAGCATTATTCATGGAATTGTTATAAAGCTCATTGAAATACACAACGTTGTCATGACAGGAGTAATCAATCTCATACTCACCAATACTTATTCCCCTATACGAGTTGTCCGAGCAGGTGTTGTTGGTAATTGTGTTGCTGTTGGAAGATTGACGTAGACTAATACCATAGTAATTATTAACTGCCGAGTTGTTGTTTAAGGTGTTGTTGTTGGAGGATTGAAGATAGATTCCATACCAATCGTTGGTGCTCGCATTATTGTCGGTAATAGTATTGTTGTTGGAAGAGACGAGAGAGATGCCAATGCTGGCATTCATAATCTGGTTATTCTGTATCTCCGAGTTGCTGGTGTTGAATAGAAAAATACCGTTAGTGCTGTTTGCGAGGGTTGCGTCTTTCACGGTGATGTTGTCACAGTTGATGCAGTAAACCAATCCTGCATTTGAGGATGCGTTGATTACCGTGTCAGAATCGCCCACAAGGTAGTAAATCGGCTTACCATCCACAAGGTTGCTGGTATCGATATCGTTATCGAAGTCCAAATAGCTACCGCCATCAATGCCGAAGTTGTACCTGTTGCCGGACATCGAGTTATTCCTCAATGTATTGCCACCGGAATAATCGAGATAGATGCCGTAGTCATTGCTGCTGGCATTATTGTCTGTAATGGTGTTGTTGCTACTGGGCGAATCAAGGTAAATACCGTACTCGTTGTTGATCACGGTGTTATTCTCAATGGTCGCATTCTGGGAATTGCCCAGGTATATTCCGTAGTCCCAACCATTAACCGTGAGGTTCTTTACGGTAACATTCTGCAGCGTTGAACTGGGAGTTAGATAAACACCGTATTCATTATCCGATCCAACACCGTTCAAGGAGAAGCCTCTGCCGTCAAGCACCACATCGCTTGAGGTTATGTTTATACAGATGGTTCCAGTACTGTCGATACTCTGATTGAAGAGATAATGGCCGGGGAAATCGATAATCGTGCAGCTGCTTATATTTTGGGCGGCCGTAACAGTGGTAAAGTTGACTTTCTCGTCCGAGTTAACGTTTCCCGCGTTATCCTCCGCGAATATCCGTATCCCGTGGTTCCCATCTTCCAGCGTAGTTGTATTAACGTAATAGCCGTTTGTGTAATCCAACGTTACATTTGTAGTGCCATTAACGCGGGCTATTACTCCGGCTATTCCCGAACCATCATTTGCAGAAACGTTTATCTGTATCGTTGAGGTTCCATAGGTCTTGTTTTCAGGAGCGTTTATAACCACCAATGGAGGATAGGTATCTGCTCCAACAAACCTCAGGGGGAGATAATCCACGTTATTGGAATCCAAGACGTAAGGATCGTCACAGATATCATCACTGTCAGCATCGCCGTGGATCTGGCTAAAACCAGTGCCATTTGGCAACAGCCATAGATTTCCGCCGATATTACTTCCACCGGCTATGTTAGTGTCCAGTGTTTTCGTGGTGTTCCATATGTTTGAAGATGATGATGACACGTAGACGTTCTTCGTGTTATTGAAGTGGTTATTATAAACACGTGAGTTACTGCCTGAGATAAAGATTCCATATTCCGCATTCATTTCGACAGTATTACCAATTATTGTATAATTGTTATTAATAGCTTCAATACCGCAATAGCCGTTTCCACTTATTGTGTTATCTTGAATTATGTTATTTCCTGTGATGAGTCCAATACCAGATAATGTATTTGAATTTACAGTGTTCCCGATGATTGTGTTGTTTTCTGAGTCGATAAAGATGCCCTGGTAACTGTATTCACCGTTTAGGCTTACATTACAATCTTTTATCGTCGTATTATCGCCATAAACTTCAACGCCATATCCCAGGTTATCTGTTAGCGTGCAATTTTCTATCCAGTTATTGTCAGAGCCAGTATATCTGACGTGGATACCTGTATAACCATTTTTGGTTGCAGTACTATTTCTTATAACGTTGTAACTAGAACCATCAAGGTAAATTCCAAAGTAGTTGGGCTGCGCGTTAGTAGTGCTGTTTTTAATAGCGTTGTAGTTTGAATTTCTGAGGAATAGTCCCGCGTAGGCGTTGTCCGAAGCGTTAACAGAGTCAATAGTATTGTGGCTGGAGTTGTAGAGATACAAGCCATAACCGGACTGGTCCCCATAATTGTTATTTACGAGGGTAAGATTTCTAAGGGTCATGTTTGTGCAGTTAATCAGTGAAATCTTGCCCGAATTGCTGACTTTTGGTGCGTTTAATGTTAGATCTTCAATCACCAAGTCAGTCTCATTCACATAGTGGTAGTAGTAATCGCCGTTTACCCTGTTGTTCACAAACGAATTGTAATACGGATAAGATAAAAACCTTAACCCGTATACCACGCTATCATCAATTTCGTTGTGATAAAGGGTATTGTTGCTGGAAGAAGAGCTAAGAGTAATCCCGTATCTATTATTTGTGATACTATTGTAAGATATGTTGCAGTTATTAACGCCATTTAGGTACACGCCAGCAGAAAAGTAAGGATGCCCTGCTGTGGCATTTTTCAAAGTGAACCCTTCGATTATTACATTATTGGAATTAACCTCAAATACGTGTTTAGTGATAGACTTCGCCTGAACAACACAATTTGCAGAGCCGTTCTCAGAACGAATTGTCAACCTTTTTCCTACAATGACATTTTCACTATAAGTGCCATTCCTGACAATTATGGTATCACCAGCATTTGCTGCAGTCACATTAGCCTGTATTGAATCTCCGGGATTAACATAATGTGTGGCAGCAGATGCAGACCCAATTATGAATGTTAGCATTGCAAAAGCAAACAAAACTCCCAGCAAAAGGACTTTGTAGCTTTTCATCTTCTGTGCTTATGATTGGAAAAGAAAGTATAAAATGGGTTGAGTACCTGGAGTAAGAACATAAAACATATATTCCGCCGATTTGATCGGAATTTTCTACAAAATTTAAGCCTTTTCTAAGCTTCCTCCGTAATAGCTTCGGGTTTCGGGCCTAGTGTTTCGGGAGGATTGTTAAAGAAGAGCGGAGGCGTGATTTTTCCCCGGGAATTTACTGGTAAAAAATGTAAAGATATTGCCGCGCCCTGGGAATCGGGCCATTATTTAAAGTCTAAAAGCCACTTTTAGTATCACGAATAATCTAAATGCGTAAATAAGCTCTAATAAAGGTTTAAATTGATAAAAATATTGCTCAGCCGGGGATTTCCGCACCGAGTTACTGGTAAAAAGTATGGGGATATTTCTTTGAAGACCGAGAAATCGCCAATGAGTTCGCTGAATATTATAATCGCGATAGATTCCGATTCGAACTCAAGAGTATCGAAGAGTGGGATAACGTCATGATTGTACCTCAAAGAGAAGGGATTTGAACCTGTTCAGGTTATAGATGCCTGCAAGTATGGACGACGATAGCTCGCTTGGAGAGAGAGAAATAGAAATACGCGGAAAAAGATTGGGAAAAAAAAGGAAGACGGGAGATCGTAAACCTAAAACCTTGGCGGTCTTTAGGAATCTATAAAATAACGGAATAACGTTGCACATTCTACGCAGAAAAGATTTCAACGGGTTACTCTAATGGTAAAGAATAAAATCTTTGTAGTTCAGAAGCACGATGCGTCTCATCTGCACTATGATTTCAGGCTGGAGATAGATAACGTGCTCAAAAGTTGGGCTGTGCCGAAAATCCCGCCAACCAAACCGGATGTTAAGTGACTCGCGATCCAAACAGAAGATCATCCACTATCGTATGCGGACTTTGAGGGCACTATCGAGGAGGGGCTCTATGGCGCTGGCAGAGTTGAGATCTGGGATAAAGGGACTTTTAAGCCGGAAACGATAGAAGAGAATAAGATCGTTTTTGAGCTCGCAGGACGGAAATTACAGGGGACCTATGTATTACTAAAATTGAAATCCCGCGGTAAATACAAAGGCGAACAGAACTGGCTTTTATTCAAAAAGAAACGCTAAGCTAAAAAGCAACTGAAAGAGCTGTCTATTAGCTCCTATCGCGCTTTATAACGATAGTTCAAGACGTCGCCGGCATAACAATGCTCTCGTAGATGGTAACGCCCGTATCAGTCCGTTTCCGTATCCGTATGCGATCGGACTCACTTAGCTCTGTCATCAATACTCGTTTGGATGGGCTCCCTCTTACACTTTAGTTTTTCAGGAAGTGAAGAAGGTCTTTTTGAGAACAAAATTTATGTAACTAAGAGTGAAATGAAGGGAAATGAGCGTAAAAATCAATATCTTGGCTTTCTCCTGTCCCTGTATACCATATACAACAATGTTAACAGCGCTATACCTACTCCGATTATTAGCCACCACAATTGTTCCTTCCACCAAGATGTTTCTGTCGGTGGCAGAGTTGGCTCAGGTGTTATAAGTGGAGTTGGGGTTGGAGATGTAGGGACGGTATAGGTAATCTCCAGCTTCGGTGGCCATATCGACTTTCTTGAATCAAAGCGAGTGTCACCGTATTCGGCCGTATTTCCCCAGATCAAAGCCTCTGTTAATACCTTGTCATCATGGAATGCAGCTATAGCATCTTCGGTAATATCCCACGCGTACCACGAACGTGATGAAATATTTTCCACTGTGCAGGTTAGGGTATTAGAAATATTTGGTTTGTTATTATAGGTCAACCCGTATTCTCTCCAAGAATCATCGCGAACGTAATAAGCACTAACATCCACTCCGGTTGAGGAGTACCCACCATACAACTTAAGTTGTGCAGATTGTATGGTAGCTTCCGTAGGGATTCCCGATAGATCGAACTTGATGAATATCAAACTGGAAGAACCGTATTCAGAATTAGAGACCCATAAATTGTAATAATCTCCGTAGTTCTCATCAGGCGAATACGAAGCAACGAATGCATCTGCCCGCGGATCGAGATTTTCAGTTTTTGTTTCAAAATCGCCAGATGCACTCGTGTGTATTGATAAAACGGAAAGACAGAGCATACTGAAAATGAAGAATACGATGATGATTGGGGCTTTCGTTTTCATGTAAGAATAACATTCGCTCTTATCTAGGATAAATATTTTGGCAGCCACCGCATTTCCTCAATTCAAGAGATTTATCAAAACTGTTTTCACCCCTTTCGTGTGAGACGATAAAAAAAAGCTTATATGTCTCACCATATCTAACTTTAATCACCATAGTAGTTTTCAAAAATTGGGATACGAAAAAGGAGAAACAAAATGAGTGAACAAACAGCAAGTGTGAAAAGAGAGAAAATTAACATTTTCAAAATAGGCGGGCTGTGGTGCTTCAAATACTTTTTTGGTGACCGGGAGATCTTCACGGATTTGTCTGAATATTATCATCGCGAGAAATACCGCTTTGAACTCACCAGCGATGAAGAGCGGGCTACCGTAATGAAGTATCTTGAGGATAAGGGGTTTGAGCCCGTTCCAATCGAGGATACCACGGAGTACACGGTGAAGATAGACCGATTTAAGAAGTATGCGCCGATTTTGAGGAATTCGATTGACTCTGCGGAGCAAGACAAGGAGCGGGTGTTTGTAATGAAGGATCTGGCTTCGGTGGAGGAGGCGATATCAAAGGGCGCGGAGAAAGTTAGCGAGGGTTGAAAACCGATTGAAGTTCGGCATGGGATGTAAGAGGTACATACGTCTGTCACTCCCCATTACGTAATTATGGAGTTAACACACGCCTCAGATTAATGACCACGAACATACTCGATGAACTGAATAAAGACCACCTCAGGGAACGCTTTAACAAATACACGAGAAGGGCGTTTCAGATGCTGCCCAAATTGGATAAGCCCGCCATTCAGGATATCGGCTGTGGGTCGGGCGTTCCGACTCTGGAGCTCGCGCGATTGAGTGATGGACTAGTAGTAGGG
>CAYUEX010000004.1:0-36042 GCA_964443855.1 uncultured Halobacteria archaeon
CATTTAACGTATACGAATCTGATTGAGTGCTTCTTATCCGTTATTTTGGGCACTAACGGTAGTTTCACATTACTGGGAAACCACCAAGCTTTTTATATGATCTCTTTCAATTTATGAGACATATCTCAAAAATGATATGAAAGAGAAGAAGACGGGTGGGGACATCATATTATCGTTACGGAAGCTCGCGTTGTTAGGTGCAATGGAGCAGCCGATTAAATTATCATCCGTTAATTTTGCCGAGGCTATTAAATCAAGCGTACAGACCGCGGCGAGACGACTGCAAGAACTTGAACGAGAAAGCCTCGTGCATCGACGAATTACTGCCAATGGGCAGTGGATAATGCTTACGCAACAGGGTGTTGAACTCCTGAAGAAGGAGTGTTTTGAATACCAGGAGCTCTTTTTTGCCAAGCCAACGATCGAGGTTGAGATCGCGGGACGCTTGGTTACCGGTCTGGGCGAGGGGGGCTATTACACGACCCTTGAGGGTTATAAAAAGCAATTCGAGGAAAAATTAGGCTTCATTCCGTTTCCCGGCACCCTGAATCTCAGCCTTGACTTGCTCTGTATCGTAGCACGGAAAAAACTGGACGGCCGTCAGGGGATAAAAATAGACAGCTTTGATTCCGAGCACCGGACCTTTGGCGGCGGCATGTGTTTCCCCTGTAAGATTCTTGATGATCGAGCGAAAGGCATCAAAAGTGCGGTTATTATTCCTGACCGCACGCATTACCCCGAAGACATTCTGGAGATTATTTCGCCGGTTTATTTGCGCGGCGAGCTAAATCTGAAGAACGGCGATGAGGTACGAACAAAAGTGGTGATCTAAAAAACTATGAGCACTAACACTATTCCCGAATCGGTAAAGAGAGGCATAGAATACGTAAAAAGGGGGAAACTCGTATTGATATACGATGCAGAGGATAGAGAAGGCGAGACTGACTTCGTAGTACCTGCTTCTTTCATAACGCCCCAAAAGATCGCTTATTTTAGAAACGAGGCAGGAGGGCTTATCTGTGTTGCTATCCCGCCCGCTGCAGCGGATCGGCTTGGTCTGCCACTCATGAGTGATATCCTGAGTAACGTGAATGACGACTTCTCCTACCTAAAGAAGATTGTCGAGGGCCAAGGTGACCTGCAGTACGATAAACGCTCTTCTTTCTCTCTTTGGGTGAATCATCGCGACACATTCACCGGCATAACGGACCGTGACAGAGCATTAACAATAAAGAAGATAGACGAAGCCGTAGCGAAAGTAGTAAATGGAAGCGACAACTCGTACAATTTTTATGCGGAATTCCGAGCGCCGGGGCATGTAGCGTTATTACGAGCTGCAGATAGATTGCTCGATGAACGAAGAGGCCAGACGGAGCTGTCTGTGGCATTAGCTTTGCTTGCGGGTATATCGCCTGCAATGGTAATCTGCGAGATGCTCGATACCGAGTCGGGAAGAGCTCTTTCCAAGGCCAATGCAAAGACCTTTGCAGCAGAGCACGACATGGTATTTATGGAAGGAGCGGAGATAGTAGAAGCGTTTCATTCGCGCTTCTCACCCTAAAATTTGACGACTTTTATACCCCGTTTGTATAGTGCGCAAATCGAGCAATTGCCTTACGGTTAACTCATTCCGGGGTAATAATAACACAAGGTACATCTACAAATCTTTTTTTTAATCGTTTTAGCTATTCCTTCACACTATCAGTGATTTTAATTTTTCTCTGAAATTTTTCGCTCAAGAATAGATAAACCCTCTTTTAGACCTTCTAGGTATGGGAAGAGCAAAATATCACCATAAATTCCGTTCTCTTCCTCATGGAAAGCATATTTGAAGAGAATGACGTGCTCAGTTTCATGTGCTTGGGCTATTGCGACAAGTGCAGGATCTATCATTGCACCTACCATATCAAAAGCAAACGAAGGTGGTGATGGCATCAAAGTAAGGTTAAGGCAGTCCGCAACGACATCGCAGAACGTAGAAGCAAATATGTTGCCTGTTTCCATCAATGCAGACTTCTCCATCTCTGTTTCGATGTTTCTCGTCTCGCCTGGCATTCTGCAAAGAAGAACGTCAATAAGACGGAACGCACTTCGTTCGGGGAAGAGGATGTACATATATCCAGGGTACTTGCCGTCAACTTTGATTAAAATCCCTGCAACTATCTTCTCAGCTTCTATTCGGTACTTCACCTCTTTTATCGGTACCACATTTATAGTTGGGACCTCAATATCAAAGGTCGTACCTGTCAGCTCCGCCAGAGAAGTTACCGCATGAGATGACGCAATGTGACAAAGTTCGTTGAGTGCATCCTTTTGGAAAGGAGTAAGTTCAAATACACCGCTTTCTCGATTTCCCTTAATGTTATCCATTTGTGGTCAAAGAAGAGAAATCTTATCACTATATAAAACTTTTTCGTTTTTTTTATATGGGTAAATAGGGGGGATATAAGAAACTATAAGACAATATGGGGGACTGTATGAAAAAGTAGTGACGACAGGCTTATTTCAAAACGAAATTAAACTCAAAAACTCGTACCCACCATAAAATAAAGATACAGCTCAGAGAACAGAAAGCTTAATTCCGTTCCATTCTCTGAGTGCTAATGCTCGATTTCGCCCGTGTGAACGAATGTAGAATCGTACGATCAGTACATCCCCTCTGGCGGCATTCCGCCTGGTGGCATTCCGCCTGATGGGGGCATAGGTGCACCTCTCTGCGCAGCGATCACATCATCGATCTTGAGAATCATGATTGCTGCTTCTGCTGCTGATTCCACCGCTTGTCGCTTTGTCCGCAACGGCTCAATTACATTATTCGCACGCATGTCAACGATCTTGCCGGTGTAAACATCCAAGCCCGCATTTTTCTCGCCACGTTCGTGTGCTGCTTTCAACGCGACCAACTTGTCTATGGGATCGAGTCCGGAATTCTCCGCCAAGGTTCGCGGTATGACCTCCATAGCCTCGGCGAATTTCTCCACTGCCAATTGCTCCCGCCCTTTGAGTGACGCACCGTAATCCTTTAATCGCAACGCTAACTCGGTTTCGACCGAGCCACCGCCGGCGACCACTTTGCCATCCTCTATGACGCTTCCAAGCACACGAAGTGTATCATGCAAGGATCGATCTACTTCATCGACCACATGCCCCGTTCCGCCCCGTATCACGATGGACACGGCATGTGGATTCTTACATTGCTCGATGAACAGCATCTTATCGCCTGAGATCTTGCGCTCCTCGACCAAGCCCGCGTGCCCTAAATCATTCGCCGTTAGGTCCTCGACCGTACTGACGACGTTACCGCCCGTTGCTTTCTCGAGCTTCTCCATATCGCTCTTCTTCGCTCTTCGCACCGCCATGATGCCGCTCTTCGCCAAATAATGCTGCACCAGATCGTCTATCCCTTTCTGGCAGACCACGACATTAGCACCGCTTTCCTTAATGAGTTCCGCGAGTCGCTTCATCATGCGCTCCTCTTCTGCGAGGAAGCTCTTGAGCTGATCGGAAGATCTAATCTTCACTTCTGCACTCGTCTCTGTCTTCTTTACCTCTAACGAAGCACTAATAAGCGCGATCTTTGCATCCTCTATCTTCCGCGGCATACCGGGATGTACGACCTCTTTATCTAAAGCAATACCCTGCACCAACTCAGTCTCACCCATTCGGCCGCCCACTTTCTTCTCTACGCTGATATTATCTATGTCAACCTCTCTTTTGCCCTCCGAAGTCACTTCTGTTATCGCTTTTATCGCTTTGATCGCAATATCAGCGAGGAAATCACGAGATGCCTCTGCTGATTTACCGGTGATTGCCGTTTGTGCTACTTTCTTCAGCTCGTCATCATTCTCTATCGCGATATCAATTGCAACCTCATTCAGCACTTCTCTCGCTTTCTCCGCGGCAAGCCTGTAGCCTAATGCGACGATTGCAGGGTGTAACTCCTGCTCTAAAAGATCCTCGGCCTTCTTCAGCAGTTCTCCACCAAGAACCACAGAGGTGGTCGTGCCGTCGCCCGCTTCCGAGTCCACGGTCTTCGCCACTTCGACCATCATCTTCGCTGCCGGGCTCTCTATGTCCATCTCTTTGAGGATCGTCACGCCATCATTTGTGATAACCACATCACCAAGGGAATCCACAAGCATCTTATCCATTCCCTTCGGTCCCAACGTCGTACGAACCGCAGCAGCAACTGCCTTCGCCGCACTTATATTCGCACTCTGCGCCTCTCCCCCTTTTGCTCTCTCTCCCCCTGCTCGCAGTACGATTATAGGGGTTCCACCTAATTGTCCTGCCATTTTTTATACTTCCCTCGCTATTTACACGTTGGATTGTTAACGACTACCAACCGTTACGTTACTTTTAAATCACTCATATAAATCTTTTTGGAACTGGTACTAAGTAGAATACGGTAAGAGCGCAAATCAAAAGTTAAGGAGTAGAAGGGAAGGAGAGAAGAGAATGAGAGTGGTAATGAAGTTCGGAGGCCGAGCGGTCGAAAACGGTGAAAAAATAAGGACCGTGGCACAGTTAATAAAGCGATTCAAAGAGGAGGAAGAGAGCAAAAATGCAGAACCAAACGAGATAGTCACTGTGACATCCGCTCTTTATGCGGTCACCGACACGCTTTTGGAGAGCGCGAAAAGGGTGGCACAAGAAGGGAATACAGACAAGGTGAGAGAATTTATAGAGGCGTTACAAAAGAAGCATGAATTAACGGCATCAGAGGCAATAGCCGATATAAATGAGTTTGAAAAGGTGAAGGAGGAAATAAATAAGCGATTTTCTGAAATGGAGAGAGCTTTGAGTGGAATATGCCTTTTAGGTGAATTAACACCACGATCATTAGACTATATCAGTTCTTTTGGTGAGCGATTGGCGGCTCCTATACTGGCGGGCACGCTCCGGTCACTAGGCGTGGAGGCGGTGCATCTTACCGGTGGTGAAGCGGGGATACTGACGAATGAGGAATTCGGTAATGCACTATTAACCGAGCGCGCAGAGCAAGAGATACGAGCGCGAATTACACCGCTTTTGGGCGATACCGTACCAGTTGTAACGGGATTTATCGGGGAAACAAAAAAGGGGATCATAACAACGCTGGGCAGAGGCGGCTCTGATTACACCGCCACTATAATTGGCGCAGCGATCGATGCCGACGAAATCTGGCTCTGGAAGGAGACAGAGGGTATAATGAGTGCTGATCCAAAAATAATAAGAAATGCACGAAAGCTCCCCTATATTTCATACAGAGAGGCATTGGAATTATCCTACTTCGGTGCTTCGGTCCTCCATCCGCGAGCAATAGAGCCCGTAATGGCGAAACAGATACCAATACGAGTGAAAAATGTGTTCAAACCGGAAGACGAAGGTACACTTATAGGAAAAGAGGCGGAGAAGACTAAAAAAGCAGTCAAAGCTATTACGATTATCGAAAACACGTCAATTATTAATGTTACAGGAGCCGGTGTGCGGAGTATATCAGACGTTGCAGCTCGGATATTCTCGGTCTTAGCCGCTCGGAATGTCGACATCATTATGATAAGTCAGGGCTCATCGGAAATGACCATCTCGCTCGTTATTGAGAGCGCGCAGGTGAATCGAGCTACAAGCGCAATACGAATGATAAACTCCAGTGGTACCATAATACGCGATTTTTCTTCCAACAGTAACGTGTGCGCAATGGGGGTTGTCGGTGCCAGCATGGCTGGAACACCGGGAGTCGCAGGTAAGATCTTTTCCGCGCTTGGTAAAGAGAGAATAAGCATAATAATGATCTCACAGGGCAGTTCAGAGTTTAATATCTCCTTTGTTGTTAAGAAAGAAGATGCGCATAGGGCTGCGCAAGCAATACACGATGTGTTCGAGATGGGAACGGGATCATAAACCCAAAAATTGAACTGCTACGGGGTAGAAGTGTATTTATCCGCATGGAAAAAGAGAAAAGGGTAAAATTTATTTATCTTATAAAGCATAAGATTGAAACGAGAGAGTGAAATTATAAAGAAAGCGATTATGATGACTGAATCGAAAGAGGCAGTTAGTAAGGATAAGCACCTAGAAGACGACCTGTTAGCAGGCATCGAGCTGAAGACAACTGAAGAGATAGAAGTTCCAAAGTTGCTTGTAGATCAGGTAATTGGGCAGGAGCATGGTGTAGAAGTAATAAAGAAGGCGGCTAACCAAAGGCGACACGTGATGCTGATTGGCACGCCGGGTACCGGGAAGTCGATGCTTGCGAGCAGCATGGCGGAATTACTGCCAAAGGAGGAACTACAAGATACCTTGGCGTATCCTAATGTAGAAGATAAAAATAATCCGAAGATTCGGGTTGTTCCCCGTGGTAAAGGGAAGGAGATAGTAGATGCACAGCGGCAGGAAGTGAGAAAGCGCATTCAGATGCGAAATGCCTTCTTCATGTTCACGTTCTTCCTTATCATGGCTATGGGTTTGATCTATTCAGTGCAAACCGGAAGGTTTGAGTATGTTTTTTGGTCAATTATTGCTGCTGCTGTTGTACTTTTAGTGTTTCGATGGGTGATGCCAAAGGAGGAAGCGATGATGCCCAAGCTTCTTGTCACTAATGCAGGCCGTGAGACCGCGCCATTCGTTGATGCGACAGGAGCGCATTCTGGCGCTTTGCTCGGTGACGTGCGACATGATCCGTACCAGTCCGGCGGATTGGAGACCCCGGCACACGATAGGGTAGAAGCAGGTGCCATCCACAAGGCGCATAAAGGCATTCTCTTCATCGATGAGATAAACACGCTGAGGATAGAAGCGCAGCAGAACTTGCTCACGGCGCTACAGGAGAAGGAATATTCAATAACCGGGCAATCAGAGCGAAGCGCAGGAGCTATGGTGAAGACCGATCCGGTTCCTTGTGATTTCATTATGGTTGCGGCTGGCAATCTGGATGCCATTGCAGGTATGCATCCCGCTCTCCGTTCTCGAATAAAAGGCTACGGATATGAGCTTTACATGAAAGATTCGATGGACGACACACCGGAGAACAGAAAGAAACTGGTCAGATTCGTCTCTCAGGAGGTCCGGAAGGATAAAAAGATCCCACACTTCGATAGAAGTGGCGTCGAGGAGATAGTACGGGAGGCAATGCGAAGATCAGGTAGAAAAGGGCATCTCACGCTCATTTTACGGGATCTCGGCGGATTGGTGCGTGTAGCGGGCGATATTGCTCATGCAGAGGGCGCGAAATACACAACGGGCGAGCATGTGGTTAATGCAAAGATGATGGCGAGGTCGGTGGAACAGCAATTGGCTGATGAGTATCTTGAGCACCGGAAGGACTACAAATTATTCAAAACCGAAGGTTACGAGGTCGGCCGGGTGAATGGACTTGCGGTAGTAGGCGATTCTGGAGTGATGCTACCCATAATTGCCGAGGTGACGCCCGCGCAATCGCGCGAGGAAGGGCGTGTGATTGCAACCGGCAGATTGCAGGAGATCGCACAGGAAGCGGTGCAGAACGTTTCCGCGGTATTCAAGAAATTCACCGGGAAGGACATATCCCGAAAGGACATTCATATTCAGTTTGTGGGTACGTATGAAGGTGTAGAGGGCGATTCTGCTAGCATTTCCGTTGCTACTGCAGTTATATCGTCATTGGAGAACATTCCAGTGAATCAGCGTATAGCCATGACTGGTTCTTTGTCCGTGCGAGGTGACGTCCTGCCAGTGGGTGGGATAACGCCAAAGATAGAGGCAGCGGTACAGGCAGGTATCAAAGAGGTTTTGATTCCGCAGTCAAACATGAATGACGTGCTCATCGAGGAGAAATATAAGGACAAGGTGAAGATCACGCCCGTGGTGACGATAGAGGATGTGCTCGAGCATGCGTTAGAGGGTAAGATGAAGACGAAGTTCATTGAGAAGATAAAGAGTTTCACCATGATGGGGAATATCATTCCCGAAAGCGTCGTGGATAAGCGGATAGCGCAATAGAGGAAGGTTTATTAACAGTAAATACCACTCTAAATTGCCATGGCATTCGGTGAACACCTCGTGATAACTACGATCACAGTAGCAGTGGCTTTTTCGTTCGTGGTGTATGTTTACGCGAAACGTAAAATAGACACCTCGGCATTTCTCGGAACGTTCACACTTGGTGTGCTCATTCTGCTACTGCTTAGATTTGAATACGGTTATGCCGGCGTGCTTACGCTTTTCGTATTCTTCCTGTTCGGGAACGTTGTGACGAAATATAAATACGAGAAGAAGGTGGCACTTGGTGTCGCGGAAGGAAACAAAGGCATGCGAGACATACAGAATGTGGTGGGAAACGGCTTATCACCACTGATCTTCGCCGTGCTCTACGCTGTTTTTAGTCAGCGTTATAACCCGCTTTTTTTGCTTGGCTTCGCAGGGGCGGTCGCTACAGCCTGTGCAGACACCTTTTCAACAGAAATCGGCCAAGCAGAAGGAAAGCCGAGGTTAATCACGACGTTTGAAAAAGTGCCGGTGGGCACCAATGGTGGCGTTAGTTTACCCGGTTTCGGCGCTGCAGTGCTCGGGTCGGCTTTGATTTCACTTGTGTGTCTCACATTCGTCAGTTCTGACGCTTTAACGCACATTAGGACCTCTTTCTTCCTCGTTTGCCTCGTATCAGGGTTCTTAGGCTCTGTGGTAGACAGCATTCTCGGTGCAACCGTAGAAGACAGGAAACCGCTTAACTTGAATAAACACCACGTGAACGTTTTGGCGACGTTCTCTGGAGGTATTATTGCAATAGGATTGGGCCATTCTTTAGGTGTGTGAATATCAGAACTATGTCAATTCTGATCAAGAACGTGCTCGTGGACGGTAAGGAGAAGAATATTTACATCGAGGGAAATGCGATAGCAGCGATAAACGATGCCAGTAGTGGAGAGGAGACGGTCGGAGAAGCAGAATTCGTCATTGATGGTAAACGAAAAGCCGCGATCCCCAGTCTATTTAACGGGCATACCCATGCAGCGATGACCTTACTCCGCGGCTATGCGGATGACATGCCGCTCCATGAATGGCTTTCGACGAAGATATGGCCGTTAGAGGCGAGGCTGACGGAGGATGACGTTTATTGGGGCACGAAACTTGCATGTTTGGAGATGATCAAATCGGGCACGACCTTTTTTAACGACATGTACTGGTACTTCGAGGGCAGTGCGAGAGCGGTTGCGGAAAGTGGCATACGCGCGATGCTGTCAGCGGTTTTTATCGATGGATTTGATGAAGTCAAGGCAAAAGAGCAGATAAAAAGGAACGAAGCGCTTTACGAGACGAGTAAAAGCCTATCGCAGCGGATTGTTTTCTCGCTTGGTCCGCATGCGATTTACACCGTTTCTAAAGAGAGCCTCTACTGGACGAAGGATTTTTCAGAGAAACACGATATTCCGGTTCATATTCACGTATCAGAGACTGAAGCGGAAGTAGAAGAGTGCAAAAAGAAGTATGGGATGCGCCCCGTGGAATTTCTCGATGAGATCGGGTTTTTAAGTCCGCGAGTCATAGCCTGCCATTGCGTTCATCTGAGCAGAACGGAAATGGAGCTGCTGAAACGGCATGATGTGAAGATCGTGCATAATCCAGCGTCGAATATGAAATTATCGTCGGGAACGCTGCCGTACGAGGAGCTGAAAAGGGCGGGCTTGTATGGTAATATCGCACTTGGAACTGATGGCTGCGCTTCCAATAATAACTTGGACATGTTTGAGGAGATGAAGCTTGCCTCGTTGGTTCACAAAGCTTTTTCCGGCGACCCGACGAGCATGCCCGCGCACGAAGCTTTCGAGCTTGCCACATGTAATGCAGCGCACATCTTCAGGTTAAATGCAGGTGTAATTGAAGAGGGGAAACTGGCAGATATTGCACTGCTGGATTTAAAAAAGGTGAACCTTGTGCCAAACCATAATTTAACCTCGAATATTGTTTATGCCGCGAATGGAAGTTGCGTTGACACGTTACTATGCGATGGGCAGATCGTAATGGAAGGACGGAAAGTAAAGGGTGAAGAGGAAATAAAAGAGAACGTGCAAGAAGTTGCTCATGAACTCGTAAATCGCGCGAGCGCGTGAGTTAGTTTTAGTTTAGTAGTCAAAAGATCGTTGGTACATGCTGTATGTAAAATGAGACAATTTATTGTGTATGCGCGAAAAGCGGTTACGGGCCCGGATTTCACTCTGGACGACCTGCCGGGTAGTGGCGGTCGAATGGACCTCGTGGCTCGATGCATTGCTAATGCGCTCTGGATCAGTCATGCGTTGAGACGAGACTCCTGCATTCATGTTGTCGCAAACGGTAGTCCTCACCCGCCGATTGTTATTTCCTTTTACGGGGACCGATTGAGAGGTGTATCACCTGATGAACGGAATATCGCAGCGTGGATAAAGGTAGCTTTGGCGAGTAAGCGGCGGAATCCCGGGATACGTATACGTAAAATCAGTTTTCAGCAGTTGATCGAGGAGTTAGCAGCCGAAGAAGGATCGTTCTTTTACCTATTGCACGAGAAGGGGCGAGCGATAAGCGATGTGGAGTTCGAACCGGATGCCGTATTTATCCTCGGGGATCATCTAGGCCTGCCGAGGAACGAAGAGAAGTTTGTTGAGCGATTCGCACACGAGAAAGTATCGCTGGGCACAACCTCGTATCTCGCCTCACAATGCATAACCGTGCTGCACTACGAGTTGGATACGCGGAAAAATAGATAAGGCTCCGGTCATAACCTCGACGAGACAGCTTAAAGGTTTATTCATTTAGCCTTCATATATGCGGAGGTATTGATTAGCAATGACTAAGACCATGAACGACCCCAAAAATGTTATCATTATGGGCGCCGCCGGCCGGGATTTTCACAACTTCAACGTTTATTTCAGGGATAATCCTGCGTACCGTGTCGTCGCATTCACCGCCACCCAGATACCTGATATCGAAGGCAGAACGTATCCTGCGGAACTGGCAGGCGGCTTATACCCGGACGGCATACCTATTTTCGCTGAAGAAGACCTGATCAGTCTAATACAAGAACATTCGATTGATCGTGTCGTCTTCGCGTACAGCGATGTGCCTTATGATTATGTGATGACAAAAGGAGCGGAAGTAAACGCCGTCGGTGCGGATTTTATCATGCTGGGCCCGCAAGCGACCATGCTGCGAAGCCGCGTGCCTGTGATCAGCGTCTGTGCGGTGCGTACCGGCAGTGGCAAGACCTCGGTAAGTAAAAGGCTCTGTCAGCTCCTGCGAGCACGCAGCAAGACCGTGGTCGTCGTACGACATCCCATGCCCTACGGCAATCTTGCACAGCAAGCAGTACAGCGGTTCTCATCCTACGAGGACATCGAGCGTATGGGGTGCACGATAGAGGAGCGGGAAGAGTATGAGACGCATATTGATGTTGGCTGTACCGTCTATGCCGGTGTGGACTATGAGAAGATCCTGCGGCAGGCGGAAACCGAAGCGGATATAATCATCTGGGACGGCGGCAATAACGATTTCTCCTTCTTTAAACCTGATCTGAATATCGTGGTGGCAGACCCGCATCGTGCCGGTGATGAATTGACCTACTACCCAGGTGAGATCAATGCGCGAATGGCAGATGTGGTCGTGATCAATAAGCAGGATACCGCGGAACTGGAGAAGATCGAGCAGGTACGCCGGAATATAATGAAAGTAAACCCGGATGCAAAGATTATTGATTCCGCATCTCCGATCACCGTCGAGCACCCGGAACTCATCAAGGGCAAGCGGGTGCTGGTGGTCGAAGACGGGCCCACGCTGACACACGGTGGCATGAAGTACGGTGCCGGACTCATTGCGGCTCGTAAGGCGGGCGCAAAAGAGATCGTTGACCCACGACCGTTCATCACTGGCACGATCATGGAAACCTTCCGAGAGTATCCTGAGATTGGGCCGTTGCTGCCTGCTATGGGCTACAGTGTGGAGCAGATCAATGATCTGGAGCAGACAATCAACGCAGCCGATTGCGATGCGGTCGTTATCGGCACGCCGATCGACCTGACGCGAATTATTACGATCAACAAACCAGCAACACGGGTGCGGTACGGTATTAAGGAGATCGGCGATGCCACTCTGGAAGCGGTGGTTGATGAGTTTTTAGAGCAGGTGAAGGTATGAATGGCTCTGATAGTGGCTGCGCTTGGCGGGAATGCAATAATAAAAAAGGGCGAGCAGGGCACCTTCGCACAGCAGTTCCGCAACACCTATGAGAGCATGGGCTATATCGCACATCTGATCAGAGCAGGGCACCAGGTAGTGCTGACCCACGGGAACGGCCCCCAAGTGGGGTTCATCATGATACAGGTGGAAGCAGCCGCGGGTAAGGTCCCGACTGCACCGTTGCATGTTGACGTTGCCCAGTCGCAGGGCAGTATGGGGTACATGATCGCCCAGAGCCTCATTAACCAGTTACAGGAGCACTGCATCGATATCAGCGTGGCCGCAGTGATGACGCAGGTGCTTGTTAATACTGACGATCCTGCTATGCAACATCCGACGAAACCGGTCGGCGCTTTTTATACCCGAGAACGGGCCTCGGAGCTGGAACGCCTTGGTCATACTGTCGTTGAGGACAGCGGACGCGGCTGGCGGCGTGTCGTACCCTCACCACGACCGATCAGGATCATCGAGACGGATATCATTAAAGAGCTGGTAGAGACGGGGACAATTGTGGTCGCTTGTGGCGGCGGCGGCATCCCGGTTGTCGAGGAGAACGGTGGCGCGCTGAACGGTGTGGATGCCGTGATCGATAAAGATCTGGCCTCCAGCCTGTTAGCGATCGAGATAAAGGCTGAGGTGATTATGTTCCTGACGACCGTAGACCGGGTGGCACTGAATTATGGTACGCCGCAGCAGGTCGACCTGAAACGGCTGAGCCTGGCTGAAGCCCGACAGTACTTGAGAGAGGGGCAGTTTCCGCCCGGGAGCATGGGCCCCAAGATCGAAGCGGCGGTCGAGTTCATCGAAAACGGCGGCGAGCGAGCGGTGGTATGCAAGCCTGAGTATGTCGTTGAGGCGCTTGCGGGGCGAGCAGGAACGGTGATAGGGTAAAAGTAAATTTTGCGGTGACATGGCAAGGGTAGAGGTTTTTGATTATCAAGCAGTTGACTGGTGCTTTAGTTATCTAAATATGGCTAGGGTATAGCCCTGTGGAGGTGAATTGCCGTAAACACGAGAACGGGATACCGACGATACAATTTTATTGAGCAGCAATAGGCGAGTGTGACTTTGTCACGCGGGGAAGATGAACTGCGGGATAACAAAATTGGGTGGACGGTCGGCGCCACCAAAGGTAACAGCCATACGTGACATTTTTTATCATCCTTTCGGTATATTTAATAGGGATCATTTATGGTTATGAAAGTCAGCTATAAGTTAAGCTATATGGTGCCGACAAAAACAGTATCAATAGGAACCTAGTTCTTCCCTTATCTTGAGTACGCTGAGGTAATCAATGAAGCAAGAAATCGCTGATAGGTTGCGAGAACTCAGAAACGAACTTGCACACAGTCCAAGAATGTCCGACCCAGTCGATGTAGCGCAGCGTCTCAAAGCCATGGGTCTAGAAGTTACGCCTGCGGAAATGGCTTCACATATTCCTAACATCATCAGGGGAATGGGTGTTTATCACATCCCACGTGATCTACTCAGAATCATCACTGAGCTTGGTTCCAGCTCTGACTGTAGATTTATCTGTGATCCTTGGGCGGGCTTTGGTGCGGTGATTTCAACTCTCAAGGATGCTGTTCACCCTTTAGAGGCCCTCGCCATCACGCAAAATGAGAGCGAGGCAGCCGTTGGAAAGATCCTCACGGACGGTATTCTCTGGCAGGTCGGGGAACCGCTTCGGTTGCTGGATGCCATTGAAGGAGAAATTAACATCGCGGCCAGCATACTGCCATTTGGCGCTAGACCTTCGGAACCTGTTAATATTGCCCTTGAGTCGGGCGGCACATTGGGGCTCAGAGACAATCTGGGGCACCTGATTTTAGTTAAGGCCGCTCTGAAGCTGAGCCCTTCGGGGATTGGCATATTCGTTGTTCCTAATTCATTCATCTGGTCGGCTCGTTCGGTGCGTCAGCATTTCAGCGAACTTGGCTTGGGTATCGAAGCGGCATTAGCGCTTCCTGCAGGAGCCTTCGCTCCGTATACTAACATTCAGACTTATCTCGTTGTCATTCGTCGAAGGCCTCTGGAACAGCTCTTCGTCGCACAACTCTCAAACGAATCACACACAAATTCCAAGATTTTGGCTAATTTCAAGGCCGGAAAAGATACCAACAGCATCGAACTGGGGCGTTTCGTCGCTGCGCGCAGCTTTACTAGTCTGGAATCGATCAAGCTTGCTGAACGACTTGATGAAGCCCATCGCACATTTGGATTCCCTGCCCGTCGTTTAGGCGAACTTGCCATGTGTGAGAATCTCGGTCCATCAGGACCGGAGAGCGCCTTCGAGAAACACGAGAATGCTATTTACGTTCCACTAATAGGGATAAGCGATGTGGTTGCGTCACAGGACGAACTATCACTGAAAGCACACAATTACGCGCAAATCATTTTTGATCCGTCTCGGTCTGACGCCCGTTTTGTCGCTAAATTTCTCAACTCAGATCTGGGGAGGGATCTTCGTGAGATGAATAAAACAGGTATGGCAATACCGAAGCTCAACAAACGATCCTTGAATGATCTTCCCATCTTTGTTCCTGATCTCCAAACCCAGCAAAATATGCTTGAGATCGAAGCGCGGATAGTGGCTGAGGAAAATACTTTGCTAGGGTTACAGAACGAACTTGCCACATTTCGTCGCGAACTTTGGGAAAAACCTCGAAAAGCAGGAGATGTGAATGAGCGTCTTCGGAGCTTCTCCAGTCGATTGTCTAGTGACGTACGACAACACGCTGCCAAACAGCTTGATCAATGGGTCGAAGAGCTGCCTTTCCCACTCGCCTCGATTCGTGCGTGTCAGGCAACTTCGACTAATGACTACAAGACGAAGTACGAGCATCTCCTTCATCTCTTTGAGGCGACAGCGGAGTTTACGAGCATCATCTTACTCAGCGCTTTCAGTGTCCAGGAAACACTCTTTGAAGGGCATAAAGAGAAAATTGTTGAGGCACTGACAAAGCAGAATTTAAGTTTTCAGCGCACCACATTCGGGACTTGGAAGCTTGTAGTCGAATACCTTGCAAAGCAAACACGAAATCTTCTTTCGGGCGACAAGGATGATCGTGCCTTGTGCGCTGATATTTTTGCGGACCCTTCATTCACATTACCGGAGAAAGTTGCTCGGAAAGAATTGGTGGCTGTCCTCTCAGAGACAAACAAAATGCGCAATGACTGGACTGGGCATGGTGGCATCGTGGGTCAAAAAGAAGCTCAGCTTCGTCACGTGCAGCTCGTTCGTGAACTTCAAAAGCTGCGTGAGGTTATGGGCAACTTGTGGTCAGAAACAGAGCTACTCAGTGCGCTTTTTTGCAGACCACACGGGATTGTTTTTGAGAATGAGGTGGCGATTCTCAGGGGCAGTAATAGTGAGTTTTTTAAGGAAAGGCGCTCGATGTCCTTTTGGCTTGACGTAGAACATCTTTACCTCGTCCGAAAAGACGCAGGACGTGCACTCAAGCTGTTGCCCTTGCTACGAGTTGGACCTTCTCCAGATTCCGCCAAGAACGCCTGTTACTTCTACAACCGTCTGGAAAGGGACGGAGTTCGTTTTGTATCCTACCACTTCAGCGATAAGCCTGAGCTGACGGGCCCGTTTGATGAGGCATCTGGAGTGATAAAGTTCTTGAATGAGATGTGATCAGTGTTTATTAGGCCCAACACGTGGTTCTAGCGGATATGGTTTGTGGAAGAACTCGAGTTATCACTCAAGAGAGTAAATCTTCATGAGGTCTTTTCACCTCATCTAAGGTTATTCCATTTTGGTATTTCTATTCAAGCCAACCTTTAGCCTGTCGTTCTAACACAACAGCTGCAGCTGCACTTGGAGACGAAAATATATGATCTGCTGTGAATTTTTAGACGTCATCGTCTAACGAGTACTCCTTTCTCAATTATTTTTTTCCTCATGCCGATTACCCAAAATCCTGTTGTCCTTGTTTTTTCAAGATTGCATGCAGATCCTTTGAAGACGATAAGGCAGTCCTCTGTGTATTCTCCTCCAGCAAAGGCGTTCTTCCCCCTACAGATTAGAATATCTCTTTTTGGGGCGGTTTTTGACATTTTGGTTTCATTCAATTTTCTCCATAGAATCTGTGAACTAACGTAGGTCCAAAGCCCCTAACTGCATCGGTGATATCATTCGAACCTCAAACAACTCAGGAAACGGTCTTTTTCACTACGGCTTCGAACCTGTCAAGACCCGTATCCGCCTCCTCCTTGGTGATGACGAGCGGCGGGCAGAACCTGTGATCGAGTAAATGTTATGGTGAAAATAAAAAATCTCGTTTATTCTTGTTGAGCGAGCCACGCCACATAGCCACTATCATGGCTAGAATATCCCAAAAACGCGCGCTTAAAGTTCCAATACTTTGCTGTTGTGCATCAAATGTAAGTTCTTACCCACATCATAGCCTTCTTCACTCGCGAGTTCCGCGTACGCTGCGAGTTTCTCGATCTCACCGTGACTGGGTATTATGTTCTCCGGCTGCAGCATCCTGATCAAGTCCCGATGGTCCTCGCGCCGAGCGTGGCCGCTAACGTGAGCATCCTTATAGATGCGAACGCCGTGCGTACGTAACCTGCGCTCGAGTATTTCGCGGTGCGCTATATTTATCGGTGAGGGTATTGTCGCAGAAGCGAATATCACCTTCGTGTTGTTGGTAAACGGCAGTGGAGTATCGATCGCCATTCTTGATAGAACAGCGTTTGGTTCTCCCTGGTTGCCTGTGGCCAGGAAAACATATTCCCGGCTGGTATCGTTCTCACTCACCTGTGCTAAAAACTTACTGACTTTCGGGTACCGGTCAATAAACCTGACGGTATCCGGAAGCGTGATGATCCCGAGTTTCGCCGCGGTCGAGACATACAACTTGAGTGAGCGCCCGAGGAATACGGGTTGTCGTCCCATCTTCTTGGCGAATTCGCAGATACTGTGAATCCGCTCGATATGCGAAGAGAACGAGGCAAGAAAGTACGTTGACTTATCAGGTACCATAAGGTCTTTGAGTAGCTCGCGAGCCACCGACTCAGAGGCAGACTTCCCCCCCTCTTGAACACGCACGCTCTCGCAAATGAGTAGTTTCACACCTTCCTTACCCAGCTTTTTTAGCTTCGAGTAATCCGTTTTCGTATCCAGTATTGGATAGTTGTCGAACTTGAAATCATTCGCATACGCTATGCTCCCCTCGGGCGTGCGAACGGCAGCGATTGTCGATTGGGGAATTGAGTGGGTCACGTGAACCAATTCTAAGGCGAAATTGGGTGATATATCGAGTATCTCCCCAGGGTTGAGTGTTACGAGTTCCTGGCTCTTTGTCAAGCTCCTGATAAGTTCGATCGTGTATTGCGTACCTATAATTGGGCATTGGTACGCGCTCGCGAGTCGATCGACCGCGCCAATATGATCCAGGTGCCCGTGACTGCAAACTATCCCGACCACATCTTTCTTTGAAATCACGGAGTCATCGGGTATCACGCCCATGGCAACGAGTTGCTCGGTACTGTACGCTTCTTTCCCTTCTTCGCTATCTTGCAGCTTATCGAGACACAACCCCATATCAAAGATCAAGACTTCGTTATCGACCCGCACCGCGGTCATGTTTCGACCAACTTCTTCGTAACCACCAACCGCTGTTACTTCCATCTAACTATGTTTCCTCTAAGCGTTACTTGAATAAAATGCTATACCCGCAAATTAAAGAAGAGGTTCTATTTTCCCCGGATTTACAACCTGGTAGTTTGGTGAGGGTATAGATGAAAGGAGCGATAAAGCGATACAATAGCAGTTAACCCAGAAATCCGCAGTCACCGGTGGATTAACCAAAATCCTCTATTGAATTGAATCTGTGAACTAACTTAGGTGCGAAGTCCCCCCCACCACATCGGTAATCGCAAGTAGCATTCGAACCGCTAAGAACTCATGCAAAAACTTTTTTTAGAGCCGCTTCGAACCTATCTAGACCCGTGTCCACCTCCTCCTTGGTGATGACGAGCGGCGGGCAGAACCGAATGACCGAGTCGCCGCAGGGCAGCAGTACGATACCCTCCTTGAATCCCTCAACCACAATCCGGTCCCTCGTATCAGGGTCTACGGATCCATCAGGCTTTACTATCTCCACGCCGATCATCAGACCCAAGCCCCGGACATCCCCAATAAGAGGATACCTCGATTGCAGCTCACGCAGCCGCGTCATAAAATAATCGCCCAGTTGTTGAGCTCGGGTTCCCAGATCCTCCTTCTCCATGAATTGCAAAGCAGCAAGAGATGCAGCCGATGCGAGCAGGTTGCCGCCGAACGTGTTGGAATGGGTGCCCGGCGGCCAGTCCATTATAGTGCTACTGGAAAGGGTCGCCCCCAGTGGGAGACCGGCTCCCAGAGCCTTGGCCATACAGGCGATATCAGCCCGCACGCCGAAGTTCTCCATGGCCATGAACGTGCCGGTCCGATAGCAGCCTGCCTGCACCTCGTCAGCCACCATGAAAATGTCATTCTCGTCACAGATCCGCCTGATCTCTTGGTGGAATTCCGGTGGCGGAACAATATAGCCGCCCTCGCCCTGTATCGGCTCCACAACGATCGCTGCAGTATCTCCTGGGCTCAATTCCCGCTTAAAAATCACTGTCTCGATCTGTCTGGCACATGCAATACCGCAGTCTGGATATTCCAGGTGGAGTGGACACCGATAGCAATACCCGTAATGAGCGTGTACGACCCGTATAGTAGGAAAGTGTTCTTTATGCTTGATCTTCGAGCATGTCAGGGAGAGTGCCCCTAATGTCCTGCCGTGAAATGCGCCGTAAAAGCCCACCAAACTCTGCCTGTCGAGTTTCCACATTGCCAGTTTGATCGCAGCCTCAACCGACTCGGTACCGCTGTTGGATAAAAACACGCGGTCATAGCCGGTCAACTGCTTCAATTTCTCAGCCAGTCTGACGGGCGGGTCGGCAAAGAAGGTTGAGAAATCTCCGTGGGCTATCTTTTCCAGCTGCGCCGTTATGGCAGCAGAAACCTCCGGGTTCGAATACCCCACGTTCATCACCGCTGTGCCAGCGCCTAAATCGATGTACGTCTTCCCTTCCACATCGGTAATGGTTGCTCCTCGGGCTCGCTCGATTACCAGCGGATACGGGCGCGACAGACACGGTGAAATGATGCTACAGTCACGCTGAACGATCTCCTCTGCCCGGTGGCCGTGCGGTTCTATCATCTTTTTTTTTTCTCACGCTCCTATTCATTCTATCTGCGCTTTCTGGAGCTTCCCGCTATAATCGAAATACACCGCCTTTACTTCGGTGAACTCTTTTATGGCATCGGTGCCGGCTTCTCGAAAACCGTTGCCCGTACCTTTCACGCCGCCAAAAGAGAGATGCACCTCAGCCCCGATAGTGGAAGAATTGACATAGGTGATACCGGCTTCGATCTTCTTAATGGCCCTGAATGCACTGGTGATATCCTTGGTATAGATCGAGGATGAGAGGCCGTATCTGGTATTGTTCGCCACGTCGATGGCTTCATCAAATCCCGATACCGGGATCAGGGAAACCACAGGTCCGAAGATTTCCTCCTGGGCTATCCGCATGTCAGATCCAACGTCCGTGAAGATGGTGGGTTCGAAGAAAAAGCCGGGCAGACCCGGACTGGTCACGTTGCCTCCGGTTAGCAGATTCGCCCCTTCATCCTGACCTATACGGCTATATCTCTCGATCTTTCTCAACTGATTCTCATTGATCACCGGGCCCACATCGGTTTTCGGGTCAAGTCCGTCGCCAAGCTTGAGGGCCTGTGTCCTGGCCAGGAGTTTCTTCGTGAACTCGTCCTTCACCTTCTCATGCACGATGACCCTGCTGGCTGCAGTACAGCGCTGTCCCGTGGTGCCGAAGGCACCCCATACCACACCGTCCACGGCGAGATCAAGGTCTGCATCGTCCATTATGATAATCGGATTCTTGCCGCCCAATTCCAGTGACACACGTTTCATGGCTTTCGCACATTCGCCCATGATCCATTTGCCGGTCTCCAGGCTGCCGGTAAAAGATATAGCCCTGATATTCGGCTGATGGACAACTGCCGCTCCTACAGTCCCGCCGGGTCCGAATACCAGGTTGATCACACCGGGGGGCAGGCCCGCTTCCATCAACACCTCCACCAGCTTGATGGTCAACAACGGCGTATCACTCGCCGGTTTCATGACAATGCCATTGCCGGCAACGAGGGCCGGCATGAGTTTCCAGGCGGGGATCGCCATGGGGAAGTTCCAGGGGGTGATCATACCGATCACACCGATGGGCTGCAGCACGGTCATGCAGAATTTGTCCTTCAATTCCGAGGTGGTCGTCTCCCCTAACATCCGCCGGCCTTCTCCGGCAGCATACAACGTGATGTCAATGGCTTCCTGGACGTCACCTCTGGTTTCGGGGAGCACTTTGCCCATTTCCCGAGTCATTAGAACCGCGAGTTCCTCTTTCCGCTCTTCTAATAGCCGCGCGGCCCGAAAGAGCACCATGGCCCGTTTGGGCGCCGGCGTCTCGCTCCAGACCTTAAAAGCGTCCCATGCCGCTTCCACCGCCCGATCCACATCATCCTCATCGGCAACTTGGAATGATGCGAGCTTATCCAGTGTTGCAGGGTTGATGTCATCAAAAGTCTCATCCGTGGATGAATCGGTCCACTCTCCACCGATAAACAATTTATATTCGTTCATTGGAAATACATTAAGCATAAAGGAATATAAGAACTTTGGCATCTATTTGTTCACCTTTTTAATTGTATCTGTTCAAGCTTTCAAAGTGTATCGCTCCTGGTAAGCTATGTGAAACGCAACGGGAGCAACGATCACGTGCACCGAGTTCGTAAACGTTAACAGTAAGCGGTACAACGACGGGATACCGGCGATTAAGCTGCACTGCGGGGGAAGTTTCAAAATAATTCCATTCATGATAAAAAAGATTGCTCCGGTCGGGATTCGAACCCGAGTCCTTGGCTCGAAAGGCCGAGATGATTGGCCGAGCTACACTACCGGAGCATAAGATCCACCGTAAAGAAAGTGAGTTACAGGAACTTAAAAATGTGTCCCTTTACTTTGTTTTGGTTGGTAAAATCCTCTTGAAAAAGAAATATTGAGGAACGGCTTTTTCAGCCGAATAGCGCAGAGAGCCCTTCCATACCCGCTTCTTCTGCTTCCTCTTCCTCTTCCTCGGTCTTCTCTTCCTTCTCTGTCGTTGCTGCTTCTGGAGCTGAAGCCGCTGCTGGTGCGGGCTCCGCTGCTGGTGCCACTGCCACAGGAGCATAGGCTGGCTGTGCTTGCGCCATCGCTTCCTCTATGTCGACACCGCTCAGAGCGGATATCAGTGCTTTCACTCTGCCTTTATCTGCATCCATACCTGCAGCCTTCAGTATCCCAGTTATTCCGTCCTCTGTGATCTCTTTATCGGCGTTATGCAAGAGCAATGCAGCGTATATATATTCCATCTCTACGTTTACCTCCTTATCTTCATCTACCTTCTTGCTTTATGAGTAATATTCTAATATTACGTGTAGTAAATAAAAAGGAATACGAGGTAGGTGGTCCGTGAACAGTCGTTCTTTTAACGAAGAGGTTTGACGGAGCCGCTGGGATTTGAACCCAGGTCAGCGGGTCCGAAGCCCACTGGGATAGTCCGCTACCACACGGCCCCTTATGTTATGCTATAATCTCCGTTTTTAATAACGATTTCGAGATTATCTTTCCCGCAAGTCAGAACCCAAAGTCAAAAACACTGAAAAGCGAAGCGGATATGAGAGAAGCAGTATGGAGAGGGGGTTTTGATAAATCCATAGAGGTGAAATTAATTCTTGCCACTTTTGAACGTCTTTTGAATGGCAATCGTAAAGCGAGATTAAAGGACGTGTTGTAGGTGCACGACACGAAGTATGTACGTACGGCACCTTATGCCGACAATCTTTTTCTTTTGGGCTTGCTTAGTGATATAGAGGTGTGATAAATACAAATGAATATTGTTTTGTTTGGCCCGCCGGGCTCAGGAAAAGGAACACAGGCGAAAATGCTAGCTGAGAAATACAATATACCACATATATCAACTGGAGACATCTTACGAGACAATCTGAAGAATAAAACGAAACTTGGACTTGAAGCCAAATCATACATGGACAAAGGAGAGTTAGTGCCGGACGATGTATTGATAGGGATCATAAAAGACCGGTTATCGCAGCCTGATTGTGCGTCTGGATTTCTTCTGGATGGTTATCCGAGAACGGTACCACAGGCGGACGCGCTGAACAGGATTTTGAATGAGATGGAGAAGAAACTGGATGTTGTGCTCAATATAAACGTTCCAGATGAGGAATTGATCAAAAGACTCAGTGGACGAAGGATGTGCACCTGTGGGGCTAGTTACCATGTATTATTCAACCCACCAAAGCAAGAGGGCATCTGTGATCTTTGCGGTAACAGGCTTTACCATCGAGATGATGACAAAGAAGAAGCTATCATGAATCGATTGGACGTTTATAAGTCTCAAACACAGCCGTTGATAGACTACTACACGAACGATGGTATGATGGTTACGGTAAACGGAACGGTAAGTATATCGGAGGTTTTTGATGCAATTTGCCGGGTGCTTGATGATTTTGAACCAGGAGGTTCTTAAATCTCAAGAAAATTCGTACTTTGAAAGATTCTTTGGACCGATCCCCCGTTTCTCCCTGAAATCCGAAGTGGATATAAAAGGAATGGAGAGACTGTTGGAAAGATTTACTCTGTTTATGCAAGCAATTAGGGTTATTCCGCTAATGGGTACCCTCCTTAAACTCTAATGCCAACGAATTAATGCAGTATCTTTTTCCTGTTGGTTTTGGTCCGTCATCAAATAAATGGCCGAGGTGACTGCCGCATTTCTTACATACAATCTCTGTACGTTCCTCATCAAATCTCGTATCTGGCTTCAACTCAACCGCATCGTGAGAGAAATCAAAGAAACTTGGCCATCCTGTCCCCGAATCAAATTTTTTATCCGATTCAACTAACTTATTGCCACAGGCTCTGCAATAATAGACCCCTCGTGCTTTATTCTTTACATAGTTACCGCTAAATGCAGTCTCAGTACCCCTTTCCCGTAAAATATGATACTCCTCAGGACTCAGTTTCTTTTTGAACTCCTCTTCAGATTCATTCATAGTTACGTTCTGTAATGCTTTTTGTATATTAGTAACAATTACGCGGGCAACATCATAGAATAGCCAGTTTGCGTTTTTCTGCACTTATCTAAATATCTTCGGCTGCGTCATAAACCCGCTAGCCGTGACCTGAAGACTGCCAAACCTTAAGACCCGAGAGGATGGCAAAGAAGCGGTGGAAGGGGGGGGCTAAAAATGCCGCATAAGACTGCAAGATGAGAAAAAAGTTTTTGAATCGAAAAGCTTTTACGTGTTAATGATAATGTTGTTTGATAGCAATTTACTTTCTAAAATGGGCGGTCAACGGTCGGCAGGTGCTAACAAGAAATGACGTCAAATGAGATTAAACCGATGCTGGGCTTTGCACTTGCCGCAATTATGATTACTTCGATCTTCGTGACGATGGCACCGGCGGGAAGTGCGAATGATAACACACCGCCCGCCTGTATCACCAACCTGCAGAACGTGACGGGGGCGACGTGGATAAACTGGACCTGGACTAAGCCACCCGACTCTGATTTCAACTATACGATGGTGTTCCTGAACGGAATGTGGGAAACGAACACCTCTGAACCTTTCTTTAATGCTACAGCTCTTGATCCAGAGACCTCGTACGAAATAGGCACGCACACAGTTGACGAGGAGGGAAACGTAAATAGGACGTGGGTGAATCAGACAGCAAGGACAAAGGCTGTTCCAGACACAACAGCGCCGGAGACGGAAATAACCACCGGACCGTCAGGAGCAATCGCGTATACCGATGCCACTTTCACGTGGACGGGTTCAGACGATGTCACCCCAACTGCCAACCTGCGGTATTCCTTCATGCTTGAGGGTTACGACACCTCCTGGAGCACGTGGACGTCAAGCACGAGCCGTTGGTATAGCGACCTCCCGAGCGGAGCGTACACCTTCATGGTGAAAGCACTCGATGAAGCGGAGAACGAAGACCCGACGCCCGCAACGAGATCGTTCATCGTTGACACAACGCCGCCCGCAAGTATCACCAACTTGCAGAACGTGACCGGAGCGACGTGGATCAACTGGACGTGGACTAATCCCACGGATGCGGATTTCAACTATACCCTGGTTTATCTTAACGGAACGTGGAAGACGAACACATCTCAACCTTTCTTTAATGCTACTGAACTGGAGCCCGAGACCCCCTACGAAATCGGGACGCACACGGTTGATATTGAGGGTAACGTAAATGAGACGTGGGTGAATCAGACAGCAAGGACAAAGGCTGTTCTGGACACAACAGTGCCCGCAAGTATCACCAACCTGCAGAACGTGACGGGAGCGACCTGGATCAACTGGAGCTGGACTGACCCACCGGATGCTGATTTCAACTATACGATGGTGTTCCTGAATGGGACGTGGGAAACGAACACATCCGATTCATTCTATAATGCAACAGATCTTGATCAAGATACTTCATATGAAATAGGGACGCATACCGTTGATAGCGAGGGTAACGTAAATGAGACGTGGGTCAATCAGACGACTACCACATTGCCTCTTCCAGACACAACAGCGCCGGAGACGGAAATAACCACCGGACCGTCAGGAGCAATCGCGTATGACGATGTTACTTTCACGTGGACGGGTTCGGACGATGTCACCCCAACTGCCAACCTACGGTATTCCTTCATGCTTGAGGGTTACGACACCTCCTGGAGTTCGTGGACGTCAAGCACGAGCCGTTGGTATAGCGACCTCCCGAACGGAGCGTACACCTTCATGGTGAAAGCGCTCGATGACGCGGAGAACGAAGACCTGACACCCGCAACGAGATCGTTCACCGTTTCTGTTACCATAAGAGGCGGCGTAGGCGGCGGAGGCGGTGGGGGGCCATCACTTGACTCCGATGGCGACGGTTACTTTGATGCAGTGGAACGACTTATGGGAACCAATCCGAATGACCCGAATGACTATCCGAATAAACAAGAAGCAGCAACACCAACAACCACCACAACACCACCACAAACAACAAAAACGACTCAAACTCCAACACTGCCATCAACGCTAGCACTCACGGTACCGCAACCTGTAGCAACGCCAACATCCGCACCTGCATCAGCAACACCAGTACCTGAAAAACTGGGCTTCTCTAGAGAGCTAGCCTTTGAAGAGCTTGTTGCAAGCATAATAGTACTTGCTGCCATGTGGTTATTAGTAATCGCATACTTGGTTTTGAAAATGGAATAACTAGCAGGAGTATCTTGAAAATTTTAGTCTTTGAAGAGCACTCTTCATTGAAATATATCCAAAGAAGAAAACGTGATAAGAATGCATTATTCCGCTTTGACTTGACAATGGAAGAAGCGTTGTATTTGCTTACCAATTATGATAATGAGGATACTTCGGTGCATGTAAGCGGTCGATAATTTAAAACAAAGAGGAGGATTAACTACAGGCCTTTAAAAACACGATTACGCAAACGTCCATTATTACTCAAGCTTCTTCACCACGTCTTCTAGCTCTTCGATCCTGTTCAAGACCGTGATGCCCTGCATGCTCCGCAACCGCTCTACGTTCTCTACATCCTCCTTCCGTATTCGTATCTTCAAGGCTTTGCCGTTGGGCAGCTTCGTCAGTAATTCACCTTCTTTCTGGTCCACAGGGAAGATATAAACGGGCACGTCCACCTTCATGGCCTGGGCCGCCGAATTGGTGATGAGTGAGTCTGCAATTCCATATGCGATTTTTGCCACGGTATTCGCCGTAGCCGGGGCGATTAAGAAAAACGAATAGGTACCTAACTGGAGTTTTCCTGAGAGGAAAGGTGCATTAGGTCCTTTTTCTCTGGTCACCTTCTGAAAAAACCCTTTCATTTCATTTAAAAGCTGGTAGTACTTTAAAACGACTTCACCCTCTCGGGAGAGATACGCATGAACCTCCAAGTTGTACTTTTTGGTGAGTTCCTCCATCAGAGCAACGGACTCACGTATTTTGTCACCAGATCCCGTAATGCCCCAAGCTATCCTTCGACTCGCGCTCATATCGTTTCACCACCCTTAATCATAACACAAACCTCCATAACTCTATTTACGGTTTTATAAAGACTCTTTAAACCCGCTTTATCAGCCTCAACGCCCGCGACACCTTTATCTTGTGACCAAAAAGTGGCACCGAGGTTCGCACCAAAAGCCCCACCACCGAGGGGTATCATCTCGTTGATCAGATAAAAATCGGTTATCGTCCTGATAGCTGGCTCCTGACCACCGATACGATCGCCACCATCAGCAATTGCAGCCCCGACTTTTTCACGGAGTCCATGAGGGTTACTCGCTGCAAAAGCCCGCATACGGTCGAGCACCGCTTTCGTTTGCCCGCTGAGGGTGCCCTGGTACACCGGTGTACCTATCAAAATGGCATCAGCCCATTCGAACCCGTCATAGACTTCCTGCATGGCATCGTCGTGAATACAACTTCCTTCTCTAATGCAATGGTCGCAATGAATGCAAAAGTTAATTTTCTTACCGCGAACCGAGAAATACCGAGTCTCTGCACCCCATTTCTCGTGAGCATACCGTAACGCTTCTTGTACTATCCAATCGGTTGCAGCTCTGCGCGGGCTTCCTGAGATCCCAAACAGGTTGACCATCTTTTTTTCCGCATTCAACCGGCATCCAACCGGTAACCTTCTTTCATGCTGTACCAACCTGCGGGGTCTTCAAGGTACTCGCGATAATCCCACAGCGTGAGATAATGCCCCCGCTCTTCATGTTCAAGTGCGATAAAGAACCGTGCTTCAAAAGGGTCAGTCGCTTTCTCCGCCAACTCGTGATAAAACTTCATGCTCTGCTCTTCTCGTGCAATACCCAATTTCAGAATCTCTAAGCTCACCGCAAGATCCTTTTCGGCCATATTCAGCTCTGCCGCATCCTTCGGAAAAACTGCTTTGGTTTTCACCACATCACCGATGGTGGTTATCATTTTTGGCCACGTGCGTTCCGATTTGAGCTTGTTGTATACCTCTCTGACTTTTTCCAGGTGCTTTTCTTCTTCCTTTGCAAATGATTGAAACATATCGTGCGCAAATGCATTAGTGACTTTTGAACTTGCGTCCAAATAGAAAGCCTTTGCATCCTCTTCTCGTTCCATGGCGATCTCAAGCGCCTTCAATCGCTCTTCCATGATTTTAATACACCTCTTTTCACTTCACATTACCTTCTCCAAACTCAGATTAAACATCTTTTTGGTCTCGCGCGCAAGCGCATCAGGAAGCCCCGTGATGTCAACATTCAAAAACCCCCGGATGATCACCGACGTAGCTTCCTCCAAACTCAGACCCCGTGCCATTAAATACTGGATCTCCTCTTCGGCAATCTTACCAACTGCCGCCTCATGTGAAAGGTCAAGGTCTCTTCGGGTCGCTCTGAGTACGGGGATTGAATTGATCTCCGCATTATCAGAAAGCATCAAGCCTCTACACTCGATGTGGCCTTTCACGTTTTCTATTTCGCCGTACACATCACCACGTGCGGTGACTTTTGCATTACCCGTAGCAATCACCCGCGAAGTTATTTCGGACCGACTGCCGTCGCCCTGAAGCACCGCTCGCGATCCTAAATCTACCTTTGTATCGCCAGGGGCATAGACGATAGACTGGAAGTTCGCTCGTGCATTCTTGCCGACACAATAAGCAGTGGGGAACATCTGAAGCGATTTCACGGGTGTCATCAAGATGTAGTTGCTGATAAAGACACCGTCATCTTCGATTTTTACCGCACTCCGTGGTCTCACGTCGACGCCGCCGGCCCAGTTATGGACCATGGTAAAAGTGATCTTTGCACCTTTCTTCACGTAAAACTCGGATACGCCAAGATGAAGCGCGGAACTGACCGAGTGCGAGACAGAGCAGCCGGTGATGATATGGAGTTCCGAGTTCTCTTCGGCAATGATGACGTTGTGCACATTCTGGTGGATTTTATCGGTGCTAATAAACAGACAGGATTGTACGGGCATGGTTACCTTTGCTCCGGGGAGAGCCCTGATAAAGTAGCCGTGTGTCTGGTCTAATTCGACTTCGGCAGTGTATTTATCCGTATCCACCGGAACAACGTTCCAAAAATAATCGCCAAGCCATTCGTACTTCATCATCGCATCGGTGGTGCTCATGAGTTCCAAGCCCTTCTGTATCGGTCTCGAAAAGACTACCGAACGATCCCGCTGTAAAAATGAACCGGATCGATCCTTTTCTGCAGGATCAACGCCAGCATCGAGCAAATTTTTTTTGTATTCTTCAGGTATTTCCTCCAATGATGCGAGCGTCTCATGTTCTCGTCCTTTACCGTACCCCTCGATTGTAATGTCTTCGCCGAGTGCAGCTTTTTTCGCTCGTGCACGTTCCGCACGCTCTTTTATCTCTTCCGTCATGGTTCACATACCTCTATCCCACAGAGTTCCACGCATTTCTCAAAGCCTTCTTCCATAATGTGCTTGGTAATTTCGTCTGGCATGCCAGAACACGCTATCTGTCCATTGAGCATCACGTGTGCGCGGTCTGCCTTAATGTACTGCATGACAAATCCGCTATGCGTGATTATTAGCCCTGCACGCGCCCGTTCACTCGGCCGCTTGTGCCGCTCCAGGAGTTCACTCATAATCTCACCAATGAGCTCTATGTTCTCAACATCCACACCAGAATCGGGTTCGTCAAACATAATGAAGTCCGGAGATTGCGCGAGCAGTTGGAGTATCTCCGACCGTTTCACCTCGCCGCCTGAAAAGCCAAGATTCACATCCCGGTTCAAGAACTCAATCGAAATATTAAGCCGTCGTGCAAGCGCTATCATGCCCTCGTCTATTTCTCCTTCTTTTTTCCCTTGGGCAATGTTTACCATATCACCGAGCCGCACACCCCGTATTTCGGGCGGGTGCTGAAACGACATACCCATGCCCAGTTTCACCCGTTCGTTCGTTGGTAAATCCGTGATATCCACCCCTTTCAACGTTATACGGCCTTTTTTGACCTTATAGTTGGGATAGCCAAGAATCGTCATCAAAAGTGTCGTTTTACCACAGCCATTCGGGCCAAATAAAACGTGCACTTCACCACCCTCGATATTCACGTTTAAATTCCGTATAATTTCCTTACCCTCGACTTCCACCGTTAAATCTTTTATTTCTAACATTTTACTTCCGGCAGGCACCGTCATTTCTTCCATTTGTCATCTCCTCAAAAAAAAGAAGGAGAAAAAGTAAAAAAAGATTTACAGTTTCTTTTTGCACAGGTACCAATCGACGCACTCGTAGCCTTCTTTTACACGTTTTTCGGCATCCTGTTGCGTCTTCGGCGACGGTACAACGACCTCATCGCCAGGTCGCCAGTTCGCCGGTGTTGCGACTTTATATTTGTCTGATGTCTGGAACGCATCAATCATCCGAACTATCTCGTCCATGTTGCGCCCGTTCATGAGTGGATAGTAGAGCATCGCCCGTAGAATTCCTTCTGAATCAATGATAAAGACGCATCGAACCGTTGCAGTCGTGCTCTGGCTAGGGTGGAGCATCCCGTACTTCGTGGCTACGTCTTTTGACAGATCGGCTATTATTGGAAATGGGACCGTTACGCCAACTTTCTCCTCGATGTTACGCACCCACGCAATGTGCGACGAGATACTATCAACACTCAAGCCCATGAGCTCTGTGTTGCGCTTCTTCAGCTCATCGTATATCTTGGCAAAGGCGATAAACTCCGTCGTGCAAACTGGTGTGAAATCGGCAGGGTGCGAGAAAAGCACCAACCATTTACCCTTAAAATCCGCTAAACTCTTTTTTCCTTGGGTAGTCTCCGCCTCAAAATCGGGTGCAAGATCGCCCAGCAGTGGCAGATGTATCATTTCAGCTTTTTCTTCCATAGTGTCACCTCCTAAATTCTTCTAGTACTTACTTCACCAACGAGGGGAAAAATCGGCAATCATTTCAATTCGATCTTCTTGACTTCTTCCGCTTCCTTAAGCTTTGGCAGCTCGATCTGGAGCACACCATCCTTCAAAGAAGCCTCAGCTTTATCTTTATCTACTTCCGTTGGAAGTGGTATCGACCGGTAGAATTTCCGATAACTCCGCTCTCGTCTGATATAGCCTTCTTCCTTCTCCTCTTTCTCCTCTTTCTTTTCCGCGGTGATCTCGAGCATATCGCCCTTCACGCTGATGGAGATGTCCCCCTTTTCGACGCCTGGAATATCGGCAGCTACGATAATCTTACCCTCTTCGTCCTTTATATCTACCGAAGGTGTCGCAATCTCAGCGAGTTCTCCTCCCGCAGCTCCCGGTAATGCTCTCCTTTCTGCATAGTACGGCCAGGTCTCCCGAAACATCCTGTCCATCCATTCTTCCATTCTCCTCATCTCTTCCCACGGATCCCGAATATGTCTTCTCCAAACCATTTCACATCACCCCTTTTTGGTTATTCCCCTAATACGAAAGTTATCGTCATCTCATAAAAGGATTATGCTAAGGGGCATAATATATACTATCTCACCGAAACTTTGCAATTTACGTATCCTTGCACTATATGAATAGAAAATTTTTTAAGGGTTGAAGGTAAATGGATGAACAAGAACCGGATTTAAAGAACCCGCTTGTTTTGCATGCAGCACGACAGTGCGGGTGGCTCTTAGGAGGAAAACATGTTATCCGAAATACCGATAGATTTGGAGAAGGTAAAAAAAGAAGAGAGAGATAAGGAGATAGTTCGTGTGGGGATGATCGCGGAGCTTGACGCGGTGAATTTATATGAGCAGCTTGCGGCGTTGGCGGAGCGAGAGGAGATCAAAGCGGTTTTCTTGGACATAGCAAAAGAGGAGAAAACGCACATGGGTGAGTTTCAGACCTTGCTTCTTAGATTAGACCAAGAGCAGGTTGAAGAGTTAGAGAAGGGTAAAGAGGAGGTTGAAGAACTGCTTGAATGAGGGGTATTCTACCCTTCGAAACAGCTGGTTTTGGAATTATATTTGCGATAATAAGCCTGTTCGTTGTGGCTTATTTGCAGAGAAGGAGTGGTAAATGGGGAGGGTATTGAAAAACATGAAATTTGGAGAGATATTGAAAGGTGCTGAAGACGAAGGTGAGGCGAAACACGTCCCGGTAATCGAGATAGAGAAGGGACGCGGAGGCGAAGATGTGGATACGGTACGCGTTATCGTGGGTAAAGAAGTGCCACATCCTAACACGGTAGAGCACCACATCGCGTGGGTAGAACTGTACGGCGTGAAGAAAAACGGGCAGGTGATTCATCTTGGCAGGGCTGATTTCGCACCGGCGTACACCAATCCTGAAATCGGTTTTAAGGTGCCACTAGGGGATTTTAAGGCGTTATACGCACTGGAATATTGCAATATCCACGGGGTCTGGGAGAATTGCGTAGAACTCGAATAAAAAGGAGGTAATACCATGCTCAGCGAAAAGATGGAAGCGGCGCTGAATGAGCAAATCAATAAAGAGATTTATTCGGCCTATCTGTATCTGTCTATGTCTGCATACAGCACGCATATCGGACTGAAAGGGTTTGCGAATTGGTTCATGGTGCAATACCAGGAAGAGATGACGCACGCCTTGAAATTCTACGATTACATCAATGATCAGGGCGGGCAGGTGAAGCTCATGGCGATTGAACAGCCACAAACGGAATTCAAATCGCCGCTCGATATGTTTGAGAAGACCTTAACGCACGAGCAGTTCGTTACAAAGTGTATCAATGATCTCGTTGACCTTGCGATCGCAGAGAAGGATCATGCGACGAATATCTTTCTTCAGTGGTATGTCACCGAGCAGATCGAAGAAGAGGGCAACGACAATGATATCCTTGCTAAGTTGAAGCTCGTTGGCGAGGATGGCAATGGCTTGCTTATGCTTGACAAAGAACTGGCAATGCGCGTCTTTACACCGCCTGCGGCGTCTGAAGAGTAATCATGGCAGGCGGAGACGTTGGGCCACAACGCGGGTTTGAACGTGGTGGTCCCCCGACGAAATGCATATGCCCGCAATGTGGGTTTGAAGCCGAGAAACGGCGCGGACTTCCCTGCCGTTCGTTAACGTGCCCTCACTGCGGAGTTCCGCTTGTGGGAGCGTAAGATAAAAAGGAGGTGATTTGAAAAAAATGGCCAAAGCATTGATGGTGTACGATACCAACCTCGGCTATACCGAGCGTATGGCGAAACTAATCGAGGCAAGTATGAAGGAGGGAGGGATAGATGTTGTCACAAAGATGTCAACGAAAGCAAAGCCTGAAGACCTCATCGGTGTCGATGCGGTTATTTTAGGTTGCCCGACGTACTTTGAGGATGTTTCCACGACAATCAAGTTGTTCATGATCGAGATGAAGAAAGCAGACCTGAAAGGCAAGGTAGGTGCAGCATTTGGGTCTTATGGCTGGGGTGGCGAATCAATTCAGATAATGAACGATACCATGAAGCATATGATCGATATGGACATGATCGAGCCAGGATTGAAGTTAAAAACGTCGCAGCTGATTCTTGGAGAAGGCGATACGTTGTGCACGAATTTCGGGAAGAAAATCGCGGAAAAGATCAAAAGTAAGTGATAATACCGTGTATTCATGTATGGACGATGCCGTAAAGCGGTAGTTGGATCACGATTACTATGGAGCCCGTAGAGCTAAAACCAGGAATCTATTGGGTTGGTGGTATCGACTGGGATTTGCGCAATTTCCACGGTTACCGTACCCAACGAGGCACTACGTACAACGCGTACCTCATTATCGATGAAACGGTTGCATTAGTGGACACGGTGAGGCACTACCTGTTTGACGAGATGCTCACGCGGATCAGAGCAGTGGTTGACCCCTCGAAAATCGACTATTTAGTATCGAACCACGTGGAAATGGACCATTCAGGCAGTTTACCCAAGCTGATATCGCTTGCTCCCGATGCAACGGTTGTTACCTCGCCCAACGGGCTCAAGGGGTTGCGTCGACATTTCAAAGCGGATTGGAAGTTTACCGTCGTGCAATCAGGCGATACGTTAACTATCGGTAAACGAACGTTGCAGTTCTTTCTCACGCCGATGGTGCATTGGCCGGACAGTATGGTGACGTACCTTCCGAAAGAGAAGCTCTTACTGCCTAATGACGCCTTTGGGCAGCATATTGCCACGCCGGAGCGCTTTGACGATGAGGTTGGCTGGGACGTCCTGTACGAAGAAGCCGCGAAATATTATGCCAATATTGTCCTGCCCTATGGCGAGCAGGTGAAAAAAGCGTTGGCTGCGCTCTCCGGACTGGATATAGGGATGGTTGCGCCGGGCCATGGGATGATATGGCGAACGTACCTCCCGCGGATTTTAGATGCTTACCAGAAATGGGCAGCCCATGAGACGGAAAAGCGGGCACTTATTGTTTATGACACCATGTGGGGTACGACGGAGCGGATGGCGTATGGTTTACGGGTGGGTTTGGAAAAGGCAGGTGTTCCTGTAACTATGCGGAACTTAAAAACGAATCACATCTCCGATGTAATGACCGAGGTGCTTCGTTCAAAAGCGATATTGATCGGCTCTCCTACGTTGAACCAGGGTTTACTTCCCACGGTTGGCGCTTTTCTCACGTACCTGGAGGGTTTACGTCCTAAAAACAGAATAGGCCTTGCGTTTGGCTCGTATGGCTGGGGAGGGCAGTCGGTAACGAAGATAGAGATGGTAATGAAGATTCTTGGCTGGAATCTCCCTTCGGAAGTCGTTAAGATTCAGTACGTACCGGACGAAGAGGAACTTGAGGCGGTACAAAGAATTGGGGCGAGCTTGGGTGAGGTTATGAACAAGGAGTAGCGGGTATTCTATCACAATTGGAGGTTGAAGGGAGGTGTGTCAAAAAAGTAAAACTTAATAAATGATACTTCTTGCATTAGAAACGGAGAGCGACTAAGAGGTAGGTGAGCGATAAAAGATGGGAGAGATGAGAGATCTGTTGAAGAAATCAGGCTATTCGGACAAAGCTGCTGATTATTACTTGAACAAAGTGAATGTCGGAGAGCTGATTGATCCAGATGCCTATGCGATCTATACCGGCCCGTGCGGCGACACGATGGAGTTCTTTTTGAAGATAGAAGATGGTACGATAAAAGATGCGAGTTTTCAAGCGATCGGGTGTGCTGGCGCGTTCTCGTCTGGCTCAGCGCTCAGCGATATGGTACGGGGCAAAACAGTGGAGGAGGCTAAGAAGCTAGAAGAGGAAGACATTGTTAAGTTCCTCGACAAGATTCCTCTGCAAAAAATCCATTGTGCGTGCCTGGCTAAACGGACGATGCGAAAAGCAATCGCGGCGTATGAAGGAAAGTCTTTTATTGTATAAATCGTAAGTGCATATACGACGTTCGAATAACTGATTACTAACCTAAAAGAGAGTGAATGTGCATGGCAAGCGCAAAGCGTTCGGAATTGGAATCGCTACCGGTAGCCGAGATAGAAGGTAAGGAGGTCCCTTGGGACCCTGAACAGCTTAGAAAAATCCAAAAACATCCCTGTTTCAGTGAAAATGCCTGTCATCTCTTCGGTCGTATGCATCTCGCCGTGGCGCCGAAGTGCAATATCCAGTGTAATTACTGCGTGCGGAAATTCGATTGCGTGAATGAATCGCGACCGGGCGTGACGAGTAAGGTGCTCACTCCGCAGGAAGCGTTAGAACGCGTTCGGGAAGTGCTGGATAAGGTGCATTACATTAAGGTAATCGCCGTGGCAGGACCGGGTGAGCCGCTGTACAACGAGGAGACGTTTGAAACGTTCAGGCTCGTAAAGGAGGAGTTCCCGCATCTCATGCGATGTTTGAGCACAAATGGATTACTCCTGCCAGAGCGAGTAGGTGACATTGATGAGTTAGGCATTGGTACCGTAACGGTGACGCTCAATGCCGTGGATCCGGAGATCGGCAAGGAGATTTATTCGTTCGTCAATTACCAGGGTACGAAATACACCGGGCGCGAAGCGGCTGAGATACTGCTTGAAAACCAGTTAGCAGGGATTCGGGAGGCCGTGAAGCGAAAGATTCTGATTAAAGTGAATACGGTGCTCATTCCCAACGTTAATGATACGCACATTATTGAAGTAGCGAAGACCGTTGGCAAGATGGGCGTGTATCTCCAAAATGTCATACCACTCATTCCGCAATTCAAGTTCGCGCATATTACGCCGCCAACGCCGAAGGAGAAACGAGAGATACAGGACGCATGCGGTAAATACACACGGCAAATGACACACTGCCGTCACTGTCGTGCCGATGCGATTGGACGACTTGGAAAGGATATTCAAGATCAGTTCTCGGAGTAAGCAATAGCACTCTTTTTGCTTACTCGTTGTTTTTATGTTCTTATGTTTAGACCTTTATTACACTCATCATATTTTTGAACTCGGCATCTTCCTCGCACCGCCATGATGTGAATCGAAGTCAATCAAAATTTGCCAGTTTCATTGGAAAGTATATTTTAATTTACCAGTTTCATTATATTGCCTAATAATAAACTGAGCTGCTCTTGGATTAACTTGATAACGGTTGCATTTACCAAACTTTTTTTTGAGAAAACTTTCTAGTTTAGCCCAATCTTTGTAAGAATTAATGTAAGGCTCTAAAATATCAGGGATGCTGGGATGAAATTTACTATCATTTAAACTCTTAATTCCTATAAAGGCAAGCTCGGGTAGTCTCTCTGAAACTTCTATTTTACTTAAATCATCATACAT
>CAYUEX010000005.1:0-31319 GCA_964443855.1 uncultured Halobacteria archaeon
TTGGCAAGTTGTACGAGAACAAGAGCGAACGAGGCGGGAGGCCGAACATCGACGAAGTGGTGATGGTGAAGTTGCTCGTGCTCCAGCAATGGCACGGGCTCTCCGATCCCGAACTCGAGAAGCAGGTCGCTGATCGGCTCTCGTTCAGGAGGTTTCTTGGATTTCCAGAGACTATTCCGGATTATTCAACGGTCTGGTACTTCAGAGAACGACTGGCGAAGACCGGTACGGATCGAGCGATCTGGACGGAACTCCAACGACAACTCGATTCGTTAGGGCTCACGGTAAAACAGGGGGTCGTCCAAGACGCGACGTTTATTACCGCTGATCCCGGGCATGCGAAGGCTGATAAACCGCGAGGGGATGATGCAAAGACGCGTCGCAGCAAGGATGGCTCGTGGACCAAGAAGGGAAACAAATCCTATTTCGGCTACAAGCTCCACAGCAAAGTGGATACGGACCTTGGCCTCATTCGCGAGCTCGAAACGACCACCGCAGCGGTGCACGACAGCCAGGTAGACCTCTCAAAGGAAGGCGAAGTCGTGTACCGCGATCGAGGCTATCTCGGCACAGTGCCTAAAGGCTACTCCGCTCGGCAACGATGAAACGGGGTGCTCGGGATCATACCCTCGGCATCAGGAATACGCTACGGAATCGTCGCATCAGCAAAAGAGAGCACCGAGTGAACGGCACTACGAGGTCGTCAAACGAGTCTTTCACGCGACACATGTTTCCGTGACCACGGCACAAAGGGTGAGCGTGAAGATGATCTTTACCGCAATTGGCTTTAACCTCTACCAGCTCTGCACGCTCAAGAAGCTGGGTGCGATCTAGCCGAGCGTGAGCTATCGACAAAAACGGGGAAAGACGGAATAAAAAACGGGTTAAAGGCAAAAAACAGGAAAAAAACGCAGCACAATGACACGTTGCGCAGCGCCTCTTAAGCTACCTGCTTAAAAATAGACGTTTATCAAAATCCTCTTAGGAATGTTCTTTGGTCAACATGTCAGTAATTCACACTTCGTGCCTACGAACGAAGAATCCCGAAAATGTCTCAATTACAGTATCCATCAGTCAAGAAGGTTACCTCGTAGCAATCAATGTGCTTGGTGTCACCTCGATCTTCTGTGACCCACTGTATGAAGCTGCGTCAAGGGGTTGTCTTTGTCGTTCTTATTGTACTATGCAAAATGTGAAGTAGATTGCAAACGATATATGAAAATAGCCTTTAGTACAATAAAGGGAGACGGCGGGCGGTAAGATGACAAGGGGTAAGAAAGAATCGTTAGGCGCGGTGATAACGGATAAGCGAACTCTGATCGCAATAATAATTATTGCCATTCTGTGGCGAGCTGGCATAAGTTTCGATGGCAAGATAGCGCTTTGGGAAAGTATGTGTTCAGGCATAGCTCTTTTTGTAGTGGGATGGGCTCTCGTTGCCTATATCTATCTCCTGTCCAGAGAACTGAAGGCTGTTGCGATAAACTTTGAAGAATCCATGGCGGCCTTTGCAGCCGTCTATCTCAAGTCCAGAGGATTAGAGGGCTGGCTAGAATTGAGCAAGATTTACCGGTGGATCGCCATTAGCTTGGCTGCTATAAACATTCATGTCATCATTTACTTTGCAATGAGATGGTATAGACTAGCTGGCATAGGAGGCGTAGAGGAAGCTTTAGTGCCTCTTGATTTTCTTTGGAGGGATGTACGATACATTACGTTAGTGGTATTCTATTGCACGGTGATATGGTTAGCGAAGTGTCTGAGGAAAGTGCACGCGGATTATCTATTGCTATTTAAAAAATGAGAGACAGCTGGGGGGGGAGATAAAAGTACAAGAATGGCGAAATAAAAAATCCACCTATAAAAATTTTCATGTTTCACCTCAAAATTTCATCTTAAGCGTGACTATTTCGAAAGGTTTTACTGTCAACGTTATTCCCTTAGTGTCCTGTTCCAATACTGTTGTCAGGCTTTCGTCCTCTTTCTCCAGCAGGTTCACCACTTTGACCCCCTTTGGCTTTTTGAAGAGTGTTATTGCCGCATCGGTCTCCATTCCCGTTGTCTCATAAAATCTTAAAATCACTCCGTCCTTATCCTCGGCCATTTTCAACGCAGATAAAATGATGCCCTCTGGTTTTGTTTCCAAAAAAGACTTTGAAAGGGGGATTTTTATATCTTTTGGTAATTGCATTGCATCTAAATCGGTGTTGAACTCATGAGCATGCTTATAGGATGCAGCTCCCCGCCAATCCCCTTCGTGCGGGTAAATAGAATATCGGAATACGTATTTTTTCAACTCTCGTGCCTCAGGAACAGGTATTACAGGACCCGCCTTACCATCCGATGAGAGCATTGAAACGCTTCTGAGCAGCGTCAAATAGAGGTCCCCATCTCTTACTTCGTTCTCAGGTATGCCTTGGTGAATTACGGTTAAACCTTTCATACTATCCGAATAGTCAAACCACATCAGCGAGGGATATACACCGCTGGGCTCCTCAACCCAGGCCTCTTTTGGCTTGTAGTACCGCTGGTCTGTCGGACGAGAAACAACGCCAAATTGGCTTCCACAGGCATAAGTCAAGGATTTCATGTCTGTGGAGAATCTGACCCTGAGCCTTGCTCTCGGATGCTTGTCCACTACCGTAGTGACGAAATCTATTCGAGGAATGTCTTTATATATGATTATCTTTTTCGTGCACTCGAGGAATCTATGTCGCCATATACGTGGTTCCATTTTTTCCGTCAATCGATACGGCCATCGCAATGAGAAATAATCAGTTTTGACATTGATAACTCGCCTCAGAGGGCTTTTATCTATAAAGAAATTCTTCAACCGGAACGAGCCATACTTCACACCTTCTCCCTTTTCTGTCCGCAAGGGGATAGCCAGTTTTTGTTGGTGGTGGTAAAGGTCGCCTGCTTCTTCCTCCAGCACAAGCTCATTGGCTGTACAAAGCTTCTCCTTCCCGCCGAAAAGCACATCAATCAATCCTGTGGTAGGATCCACTTCCACGCCAAAGAATCTGTTTGCTATAGTATTACCCGTTATTCTGATATAATCAGGGTCAAACGCAGAGCGTCGAGGCTCACGCTCAAGGATTTTGTACACTTTGTACCCCATTGCTGGAACTGTAGCAACAAATCCTATCCGCGCATATTTCAGTGAGTCATCGGTATATCTCGTAAAACGCATAACCTCAACCGGAATCTCCTCATCATCACTCTTCAACCCTCCTATCGTTACCTCTTCTCCTGTATCAAAATTCAAATCCATCTCTACCCAGTTCTTAACTTCCCAACCGAGTGCGTTGAATACAATGATATCGCCATTTTCACCTTCTGCTCCGGTATTCTTAGATTCCGACTCCACGAGTTGAGAGAATATGCGCGGGCATAGGGTGGACATATAAATCTTGAGGTAACCCAAGTATTCTTTCACTTCATCATAACCGCTATCCATTCCCGTTCCTGGAATTACATCGTGAAAAGCGAGGAATAATATTTTTTGCCAATTCTCTCTTAGTTCGTCTGAAGGATAATAACCATTGATGAGCCACGATAGCGTACTCCATCGCTCGACACACTTCAACCAATTTTCGTAGTCGCTCAGCCCCTGTTTTATCCACATCCTGCTCGAGCAACAATCGGGAAAGACCTCGGAATACCTCCCTGAATACATCTCACCCTTCCTGACCGCAAGCTTTTGCCCCTCTACCGCTTTATCGAGCGCTTCAAAGAATTCACGGGGCGTTGCGATCTTCATCAGCGCTTTCTTACCCCTCTTCTTGTTCCACGCCTTCACGGCATCCGGTGTTTCAGGCTGCGGCATGGTAACGCCACTTCCGGAAGGCATCAAGATGTGCGAAGTCGCTGCTACACTCTTGAGTTTTGCATAGCTCTCTTCCAGCTTTGTCAGATCCAATCCTGCCCGGTATCCTAACGGCATCCAGTGCGATAAAATCTGCGTTCCATCCAACGCCTCCCAGAGAAATTCCGTTGGTTTATTCTCCGGTATTCCCCGTCGGAATGCAACATACTTGTAGCCTGATTTTTTATAGATCTGCGGGAGTTGCGCGTTCAGACCAAAACTGTCTGCTTGCCACATTACCGGGACATCGAGTCCGAATTTCTCCTTCACATATTGCTTACCTGCCAGTATCTCTCGCACTAGGGTTTCTCCATTCGGAAGCATCGTGTCCGCCATCAGGTATTCCCCGTCAGCAACCTCTATCTTGCCTGCCTTGATGTGCGCTGTAATCTTGGCGAACAGCTCGGGATACCGCCTTTCCACCTCTTCCAGCAGAAATGTTTGCTCTACGAGAAACTTAAAATCCTTCTTTTCAATCAGCTCAACTACCTCTTTCAGAATGAGCAGCATATTGATGTAGAAATAGTCCTGTTTGGTAAATGCCCAAATGGCATCGTAATGGGTGTGTGGGACGAGGTAAATCGTATCTTTTCTTTCTCCCTCTATCTTTCCGTTTGCCATAGCCCTCACCTTATTATCTTGCTCTTATTAATTGAAGAGCTTTTTGATAAACGTCCATTTTTAGGAAGATAGTTTAAGAGTCGCTGCGCAACGTGTTCTTGTGCCGCGTATTTTCACCGTTTTTTGCCTTCAATCAGTTTTTTGTTCCATCTTTCCCCCCTTTTTGTCGATAGCTACCGCTCGGCTAGACGATACCCTGCTTCCTGAGCGTGCAGAGCTGGTAAAGGTAAAATCAAATCGCGGTAAAGATTCTCTTCACGCTCACCCTTTGTGCCGTGGTCACGGAAACATGTGTCGCGTGAAAGACTCGTTTGACGACCTCGTAGTGCCGTTCACTCGTTGCTCTCTTTTGCTGATACGGCGATTCCGTAGCGTATTCCTGATGCCGAGGGTGTGATCCCGAGCACCCCGTTTCATCGTCGCGGAGTAGCCTTTAGCACTGTGCCGAGATAGCCTCGATCGCGGTACACGACTTCGCCTTGTCGTTGGAGTTACGCCCAGATCGCTCGATCCTTGCCGGTCTTTGCCAGCCGCTCTCTGAAATACCAGACCGTTGAATAATCGGGGATATCCTCAGAGAATCCTATGAACTTCCTGAACGAGAGCCGATCCGCGACCTGCCTCTCCAGTTCAGGATCGGAGAGCCCGTGCCACTGCTGGAGCACCAGCAGTCGGACCATCACTACCTCATCAATGTTCGGTCTGCCGTGCCGCCTCGGGCGCTCTTGTTATCGTACATCTCACCTACGATCGGGCGAAACGCTTCCCAATCAATCACCGATTTAATTTCTGCCAGCCGATCGCCAAGACGTTTTACTCGCTTGTACTCCTCATTTAACGCAAAATAGGTGAGTGATTTCATAAATAGAGCCATATCACCATCGCATATGAGTTTTGAGGTTTTAACCAGAGGTTTTTTCAAAATTATCTTGACTATATCTGTCCCTTTCGGCGATAATCGTCAGCGTTTGGACACCTATCCGCTGCCCAAACCGCCTTCGTACAGGGACATCTTCAATTTTCCCAACATCCTTTACACGAAATTAAAGTAGTAATATCTCTTCTCTGATGGGGACGTACTTATTGTTATTGCTGAGTATAGGAAGCTACAGCAGGTGAAAATTATGAAACCCCAAAAGACACCTTTTACTGATTGGATGCCTGCAATTTCTGCGGAAGAGGTTTTTTCTGATGTTATTGGATTGAATGAGCTACAGATGGACGGTAAAAAGACGTACTGGCTTGAATTGAGACCTGCTGAAAAAGGCAGATCCGTTATTGTTCAACGAGACGAAACAGGGGAAATGAGGGATATCACACCGCCGGATTTCAACGTAAGGACAAGAGTCCATGAATACGGTGGCGGCGCATACACCGTTTTCAACAGCGTTATTTATTTTGTCAATTTCCAGGATCAGCGTATTTATCGGCAGCCTGGTGATTCTTCTGAAGCACGACCTCTTACGCCTGTAAAGAACGAGGATAGCTCATTGGGGAAATACGCCGCTTTAACAGTAAGTCCCGATGGGACTACACTGCTCTTCGTCTACGAAAAGGAATACAAGAATAAGGAGAACAAGAACTTCCTAGCTGTTTTAGATCTAAATTCAGAGAAAATAGCCGAACCGCGAATCATTGCAAAAGGTTATGACTTTTATGCTGATCCAGTTTTTTCACCCACGGGAAATGACGTGGCATGGTTTCAGTGGAATCACCCCGATATGCCGTGGGATAGCACCGAGTTGATGCTCGGAACGTTTAAAAGGAATGCGTTATCTGATGTCAAAAAGGTTGCTGGTGGAGGAGATAGTTCTATTTGCCTCCCCCGATTTGATACTGAGAATAAGCTCTACTTTGTTATGGATAAGGCGGTAGATGATGACGCCTCACCTGAGAACTGGTGGAATCTGTATCGGTATACCGATAAGATAGAGCAAGTTACCGCTGAGCTGGCTGAGTTTGGAGAACCGCACTGGGTATTTGGCCAGAGCACTTACGATTTTCTCTCGGATAACCGTATCGTGGCAAAAATGGTTAAGCATGGCGCGGATTGCCTGGTCCTTATCGATCCCTCGACAAAATCACTGTCTTCGATTGAAACCGATTTATCCTATTTCAGCAGTATCAAAACAGTTGCGGAGGATCGAGTTTTCTTTGTTGGTTCCGGTAATAGGAAGACGGCAGCCGTATATTCTTTGGATATTGATTCCAAAAATCTGCAGCTTTTGAAAAGAAGCTCGGGCATTGAAATGAGCCAGAACGACATTTCGCTGTCTGAACTCATTACGTACCCTACATCAGATGGACAACAAGCTCATGCAGTACTTTATATGCCGAAGAACAGCAGATATAGTGCTCCAGACGAAGATAGACCGCCCCTCTTAGTACTCGCACACGGTGGCCCGACGGCCCGTACAAACGGGTCTTTGTCATTCATCATCCAATTCTGGACCTCTGCAGGTTTTGCGGTCATTGATGTGAATTACCGGGGAAGCACGGGTTACGGGCGACGTTACCGGGATGCATTACGTTCACGATGGGGCATTAGTGATGCCGAGGACGTCGCCGATGCAGTACGCTACCAGGTGAAGCAAGGAACGGTTGACGGCTCTAAAGTTGCGGTTAGGGGCGGTAGCGCAGGGGGCTATATGGTGCAGCGTGTTATGACGCGGTATCCTGATCTTTTTGGCGTCGGTGCGAGTTATTATGGCATCGGCAATCTGATAACGCTGGTAGAACAGACGCACAAGTTTGAATCACGCTATATCAACAATTTAGTGGGCACAAAACTGCCTGAAGGTGAAAAGGAATACGCAGAGCGTTCCCCAATTAACCACTTAGATGACCTAAAAGCCCCCATGATAATTTTCCAAGGCAGTGAAGATAAAATTGTGACGCCAGGCAATTCGAGAGAAGTGGCTCAAACGCTCCAAAAAAGAGGTATAAACCATGGCTATGTGGAATACGAAGGGGAATCGCACGGATTCAGGATCAAAGAGAATAAGATTGACTCGCTCAAGAGGGAATTTGGATTCTATCGGAGGATCTTCAGCGCGTAACGTGCTGCCGATTTACAAGACGTATTCCCTTAGTTTGCCTCGTTTAGCAAAGCAATGAGATCTGGAATTTTTATGGAATCTCAGTTTTAGCACTCCGATTACTGCATATCCTGCGCTAAGCACCCAAAATTTCAATGCGGTGATTTGTAAATTGGACTATTGTTCTCGATGGTGGCTTTTTCGTTTTGGGCATAATTGGATATTGTATCGTCTGTTTATCAGAAGTTGCCAATGCTTTAAAAGCGCTCCAATCATTTTTAAGTGCAGTAGTTCGCATCCGGTGTATTTACAGAATCGGTAAAGGATCCTCAGATAAACACTCCTCGTGCTCGCGCTCTTGGTGTATCGTCTTCGATCCCAAAGTAAATTTCTCACTTGCGAAGATTTCGCGGCTCGTACAGTGGTTAAACTTACCAAATGTTCTTGGCGCGTCTGCAACCATTTTTTTATCAACTAAAAATCGAAGCTTCCGCTCATTTAAAACTTACAATTTTTGGATGGATCCATCCGCTGTAGTAGATGGGCCCGATGCGATTCGAACGCATGACCTCCGCCATGTCAAGGCGACATCATTCCAACTAGACTACGGGCCCCTGTGCCTGCTGTGATTATGGCCGCTTTTATATCTTATACACGTGCTTATAAAATTAATTGTGGCGTAGTAAAGGATCCGAGATTATGAACCAAGGAAACGATTACGATTTAATTATTGTTGGTGCGGGACCGGCAGGGATGACAGCGGGAACGTTTGGTGCGAGAAGCGGCTTGAAAACGGCAGTGCTTGATAAAGAGATATGCGGTGGATTGTCTAATGAGGCAGCGATGATCGATAACTATCCAGGATTCAAAAGAATAAATGGCATGGAACTGGCGGAGAAGATGAAAGAGCAAACGGCTGAATATGCGGAGATTAAAGAGTTAGAAGGTGTTGACAAAATAGAGGTGAGTGAGAAAGCGATGCAAGTATTCACGGAAAAAGGCTCGTATCTCACCAGCGCAGTGGTGCTCTGTACGGGGACAAAAAAACGGAAACTCGGTGTTAAAGGAGAAAATGAATTTCTCGGCCGGGGCGTATCGTACTGTGCTACCTGTGACGGATTCTTCTTCAAAGATAAGTCGGTGATCGTGGTGGGCGGAGGCGACTCAGCAGTGAGAGGCGCTTTGTATCTGAAAAACATTGGCTGCGAAGTAACGTTAATCCATAGAAGAAATGAGCTCAGAGCAGCACAGTATTTACAAAAAAATCTGGAAAAGGCAGGGGGGCATATCCTGTGGAATTCCGTTGTGAAGGAGATAGCAGGGGATACTGTGGTGAGAAACGTGGTGCTGTACAATAAAGCGAGCGAGACTGAGGATGAACTCGCGGTAGACGGTGTTTTTATTTACGTTGGCGAGGAGCCTGCGAATGCGTTAGCAACGCAAATGGGTGTAGCACTTGACGAAGATGGCTATATCATTACAGATAAAAGTCAGAGGACGAACCGAGAAAGAGTATACGCTGCGGGAGACATAACCGGTGGTGTGCGACAAATCGTCGTTGCCTGTGCAGAAGGCGCAATTGCTGCTAATTCGGCATATGAGGACTTAACGAGTTGATATGAGCAACCAGAAACGGATAAGGACGATAGGGGTTGACGAAGCGGGCAAGGGCCCCGTGATAGGGTCAATGTTTGTTGCAGGCGTTTTGAATTTCGAGGGACTGGAGAACCTGGGCGTAAAAGACTCGAAACGATTGAGCCCAGCAAAGCGGGAATATCTGGCGAAGCGTATAGAAGCTGCAACTGAATTTTATGTAGTGGAAATGACTGCGGGCGAGATCGATGAAAGGAGAAAAACGCACACGATGAATGAAATCATGGTCGAACGTTTTTCAGATGTGATCGTACATTTTCAACCGGATAAGGCTATCGTAGATGCGGCGGATGTAAAGCCAGAGCGGTTCGCTGCGAACCTTCGCGCGAACTACGAGAAGGCAGGAGGCCGGGAGATTGAAATCGTTTCTGAGTTTAAAGCGGATGACCGTTACCCGTTGGTCAGCGCGGCATCGATAGTAGCAAAGGTGCACCGAGATCGATCTGTAAGAGCGATTGAGGCGAAGTTCGGGGTAGAGATTGGGAGTGGCTATCCTGCGGACCCAAAAACCATTCAATTCCTGAAAGGAGTGCTGAAAGAAAAAGAATTCGATGCTATCCCTTCATATATACGGAAGTCGTGGAAGACCGTTCATTTATATAGTCCAAAGGGATACAGATGAATGAAATGGTGACCCCTAAGAAGGATACGGAAGAGGGGAAGCATAGAGAGAGGAAAGGGAATAAAGACAAAGCTGGTTCTGATTATGGTGAGACGGTAAAGGAATGTCCTGAATGTGGCTCTAAAAACTTAATAAGAGATTACGGAAAGGCAGAGCTTTTTTGTGCCCAATGCGGCTTGGTTGTGGCTGAAAACATCGTAGATCTTGGCCCTGAGTGGCGTGCCTTTGATTTTGAGCAGGTATCGAAGAGGGCAAGGGTCGGTGCTCCGATGACGTATCGGATACATGATAAAGGTCTGAGCACGCTGGTAACATGGTCCCCGACGGGTCAAGGGCAATATAAACTAAAGCGATGGCAGCAGCGGACGCACATTGCGAACACAACAGAAAGAAGCTTTATTTTCGCACTTTCTGAGATTGACCGGATGGCGTGCGCGCTTAAGCTGCCAGTGAATATACGAGAAGCATCTTCTATGCTGTATCGGAAAGCGATGAAGCAACGTTTAATTCGCGGGCGGAGTATAGAAGGTATATCCACGGCGATTCTGTATATTACGTGTAGACAGTACGGGGTACCGCGAACGCTAGAAGAGGTAAGAGATATCTCGCGGGTCGGCCAGAAGGAGATCAGCCGTGCATATCGATTCCTTTTACGGGAGCTTGACTTGAAAGTTACGCCTGCCTCGCCTGTTGATTTTGTGCCTCGTTTCTGCTCCTTGCTTGATTTGAGCGGTGACATACGATCGAAAGCGATCGAGATAATAAAGCGCGCATCGGAGAAGGAGCTGACCAACGGGCGAGGGCCAATAGGAATAGCAGCTGCTGCTATTTACATCGCGGCTATTTTGGGCGGGGAGCATCGCACACAGAAGGAAGTATCTGACGTTACCGGCGTGACCGAGGTCACGATACGGAACAGGTACAAAGAATTATCAGAGCAGTTAGATATAGACGTGCTTTTATAACGCCAATCCCTAATCGCGAGTCGGAGATTCAAAGAGGGTTTCGTCCGTTTTGAGCAGAGCCCGCGCTGCTATCTTCGCAACCCGCAATGGCTCTGGTACTTTCCCCTGTGTGGTGAATTTTTTGAGGAGTGTGCCAGCTTCGATTTCTTCAATACCTACTACTCGTACTAAAACTTCGAATCGGTCAGCTAAAAACACTGGCACACGATCACCAAGCTGCTTATACGCTTCTATACGAGAATCTCGCTCACTGGCTTCGAAATGCTTGGCTATATGCTCTTCCAAGCCTTCTGATTCCTCGTACGTCACGCAGATAAGCGGAATTTGGAGCCGTTCGTAAACTTCGTTTATATCGATTATATTGAACCAACTGATGACACAGCCATTTAACATAATCACGTTTATATCATCGCGCTGCAGCGACTCGAAGAGGCGCATAATCCCTTCGGTCCCGTCCATTCCCCCGACGGTGATGTGCGTGAACCCAACACCATCAATAATTAAATCCGACCGCATCACGATGCCGGCAAGCACTGACTTCTCATAGCCTCGCCTGAAGCTCTCTGCAATACCCAGTACTCGTATCCCCTTCTTATTTAGATGCAATACCATCACAAATACGGGATTCTTTCCCGCTCTTTTTGCTCTCTGTATCGCCTTCTGAACACCGGGTCGGCTCGCATGCGCTCTATCTCCCCGTCCAATTTCTCATCAAGCTTCGCCTGCTTTCCTGAGATATATTCCTTACAGAGTGTATGCGTGGTATCCGAGGAATATTGCTGAATGCCCGCCATTATAATGGCTAATTCAGCCTTTTGAGGGGAAATCAGACCAAACGGGATTGGAGCGCCCATTCTCATAAGTCGTTTTATATCATCATCGGTTTTTCCTACCTCTAGACCGAATCCAAGTGCTTCATTGCCTCCCGTCTGCTCAAATTTGAGCTGCCAAAAACGTTCAGGACTGGAGACAAACATGTCATGTCGTCCTTTGTGATTTTGCCCAGTTAACACTCTCCAATCGTTCTTATCCTTGCTTTTATCCCACTTTTCTTTTAATATCCGTGTGATATCTCCAGAAGACTGTATTCCCATCTTGGTCTTTATACAGTATTACAACGCTATAACTTTTTCTGTATTTACAATCGCTAGGATTAAAAACCACCAAATTCCACAAAGTGGAACTCTCGGAAATTAGCAATACTAGGTTAAACAATACATTTATCTTTTCTGAAACCGCTTTTCTTTTAAACGATTACAAGGTTTTTTTCATGATTGCGATACTCCTAGCAGGCGGGAAAAGCAGCAGGATGCAGAGGAGAACCAACGAGAGGAACGAAAAAGCACTCATAACGATCGGTAGACACGGAAACCGGAAACGACTCATAGATCTCGTTGTAGAAAGCGTGCAAGCATCAAACGCAGAAGATTTTTTCGTGGCTGTTACGCAGAACACGCCGAAAACGGAGGACTATTGCGAACTCGTCAAGTATAAAACAATAGAGACACCGGGCGGTGGTTACCACGAAGATTTATGGTATCTGCTCACTCGCTACCCTGAGTTCGTATCCGTAGCCTGTGACATCCCTTTTTTAAGAAGCGAGCATATTAATGCGATAATTGACGCGTACCGTTTGCATCGTATCAGTATCACCGGCACTGTTCCCTTGGACGTGTTACCAGAAAGCATAACGCCAAGTTACACGTTCGAGTACGACGGTAAAAAGCTCGTTTCTTGCGGCATTAATGTGGTCACGAATTCAAAAGATTCGATGCCGTTTATCTTTGACGACCCAGTGCTTGCCATAAATGTTAATACCGGTACTGATTTGAGCGTGGCGAAAAGTATGCTGGAGTGAACTTTGGTGCGTTTCGATTAATTACATACCGTTATCACCTATCTCTAAAGTGAATGTCAAATTGCATTTCACCTCGTGGATGCAACAGGTTATTGTAGCAGCCGAAAGTTTTAAGCTGTAGGATTTTTGAAAGTGTGGCTTTTTTACTACACTTAGAAGTGAGCGTAAAAATCGACCACAAATTAACAACAGTTAAAAACCGCACGCACGTTACCGTGAAACAAGGTTGCGCTACTAAATAGCCAAAAAGATAACGTTTAAACTATAATTATCTTTAAAGCTAAAATTATTTTCGTATAGTCAATTAGCAAACTTTTAAATAGGATATTGACGTATGTTTCTATCTGAATTGTAAAGATGAAAAACCAAACAGTGGTGGTACTAGGGATACTAGTATTGCTATCTACTGTTGCATTTCTCGGATGTATCGAATACTCTGAACTGAGTATCACTACTATTGAGGCCGAAAACCTCGAACCCGTTTCATCAAAATACTTTGGACTCGTCAACATTTATGAAATCGATCATGGCGAATCAGTAGCACTTAGCGTCACCGTCCAAAATACTGGCAAAGAGACGGTGCATCGAGATGATTACCGTGTTGGCATGAAGGTGACATCTCCTGCTGAGGGGGCTAACTACTGGGAGTTACCCACCGAGCAATTAACCAACATTGACCTGAGTCCCAAAGGGGAGGTGACGCATACCTTCATGGTGACAAATAAAAAAGAGCTACCGGTGAGTGGCGAATTTGAGTTTCAGGCGTATATCAAGTCAGAAGAGTCGGGTGAAGAAATTGCTACCGGTGATCGGTTGGTATTAAAAATCACCTCTCCACACGTCAATGCGGAATCAAACGCCAGTAGCAGATATGAAAAAATTGAGAAGGGCGTTTTGAAAATATACTCGAAGTTGAAGGATACGATACAGGAACTAAGGATAACTCGTTTTGAAGCTGCAGGTCTCGAACCAGTTTCAACACAATATTTCGGACTGGTCAACATCTATGAAATCGATCATGGCAAATCAGTAGCACTTAGCGTTACCGTTCGAAATACAGGCAACGAGGCTGTGCACCGAAATGATTACCGTATTGGCATAAAGGTGACATCTCCTGATGCGGGGGTCGGATACTGGGAGTTGCCAGCCGAACAATTAATCGACATTGATTTGAGCCCCAAAGGTGAGGTAACGCATACATTCGTGGTGACAAATAAAAAAGAGCTCCCAGTGAGTGGCGAATTTGAGTTTCAGGCATATATCAAACCAGTAGACTCGGATGACGAAATAGCTCATAGCGGTCGATTAATAGTAAAAATCGCATCTCCCTAGAAAGAGGCCTGAGTTAAAACTGGCAGCAAATCGAAAAATGTGAGACATGAAGGATACAAATTCATTCCTGCCGCTTCACCATCACGCAAACGTCATGCACTACTTTTATGCCGTTTTGTCTGCAGAACTCGATCGCCTGCTCTGATTCGGAACCCGGCTGCATCCACACCTTATCGATTTTCAACTCTTTGCATTCCTCAACGATCTTTTCCGTTACGTCAGGCGGGACGACGGTGTCAACGACGTCAGGCTTTTCGGGCAGGTCGCTGAGTGAAGAATAGCAGTGATCTTCCAGAACTTCGTCAAGATGCGGGTTTATGGGGTAAACCGTATAGCCCGCCTCTTTCAGGTCTTTATAGACCTGATGCCCGTACTTCTCTGGGTTCTGCGAGACGCCGACAACGGCGAAGACGTTCTCTTTCCTGAGGAAGTCCTTTAGCAGGTTTGGGTTCATTTATTCGGCATTGCTTAGTATCTTACCTCAAAAAGGTTTAATTTCTTACAGGCACTACTGGAGTCCATGTTCCTGCATGAAACTCAGCTCGTTTATTACAGATTGACGCATCATCTGTTCAAGTACTGCGTTTGTACAATCTATTCTATGGACATTTTCGACTTCACTGGGATCAAGAAGCATTCGGTCGAAATCATCAAAGTTGAGATGTGCAATGTTTATTCGATATTTGGTTCTCACGTAATCGAGAAAGGCATTAAATTTTTTCCCAACAAGGCTTTGGAAATATTTCTTGGTCAACTCGTTGTCTGGTACGCGTAATCTCGTCCTTTTTGGTTGGTTTCCTTTAGCAACAACTTCTTCATTGTTTCTTGTCTGTATCTTTTGGAGCCCTTCATGCATTCGATACAAACAGAGGAATCTATAATGGGGATTGCTTGAGTTTATTGCTTCTCGATAAATACGTAGAATTGGTTTCAAGGATTTGGGAATCCTTGTTGCGAACTCAAAATCATGCACGTCTAGATCTTTGTTTGCGGTATAAGGGACAGTAGCATACCTCCTCAAAAGTTCGCCACTTGGCTCATGAAAAATTTCTATTTGTCGGATTTGAAGTGGCACTTGTTTCTGGAATGACTGCGCATCTAAAATTTGATTAACCATCTTTCCTGAAACGCGTAGTGCCATGTCAAGTCCGTTCTCAGGCATTTGCACGATGAATCTTTGGATATGTAAACCATCCGTTCTAAAAGTCAGAGGTGCGTCCTTCTTCTGCCCCGATCCCGTATCTAAATAATGTAGACTGATCAATTTTACTTTGGCCATGGATTCCCCAAACTCGAGGTTAGAGTGTCCTTGATCTAAGTCTATCTCTTTTATGTCCGAGCGGTATATAAGAAAATCAGAAGAGAGCACGAATTCGACTCTATATGGCCCACCCTCTTCCCGAGTTGTTCCGGGCCGACTAAAATCTACCGCAAATGTATGTCCCTGAAAATAAACGGGCACTAACATTTGAACCGTCTTTTTGCCATCTTTATCTTGAACTTTGCATTCACTTTCAAATTCAGCTTTATAATCCACGTTAATGACCCCCCCCCAATCATCTACCCTACTTAGGAAATGTGTTTAACAAAGTCTATCTAAACTCCGTTCGCCTCCACATCCCTCTGACTGAAACTTTCCAGCCATTTTTATTACTCTAACCTTCCGATAGCCATAAATAACATACGCATTTTTCTGGTTGATTCCCAAACGAGTCGATTCCGCTGAATAGCGTGACACGGTCAAAAAACTATCTTCTTAAACGCATCCTTCAAAAATTGGCGATAGGTTGAATCCCCTAATACTATCTTGACGTAATCCCGTGCTATTGCAGCGTCATGAGCCAGCAGTGTAACAAACCGTTTGGGGTCAAGCTTAACGATCTTCAGCAACATTCGTGCGTACTTTAAGTCGCTGTTTATCTCTCCCTCTATTCTTTTACGGTACTCACTGGCGTTATTGTTAATGATACAGTCTGCTGCGATTGTACCGCTCTGGATTGCATACGAGATCCCCTCGCCTAAAAATGGGTCAACCAATCCGGCAGCATCGCCAAGTAGCAGTGCGTTACCCGTTGCAACCTTTCCGGAAGTTCCGCCAGTTGCGGGTATCCGCCAGGCGTTTAGTTTTAAGTTCTCCACTGAGTTTGTATATCCGGAATGTTCCACAAAGGCGTTAAAGAGTCGTTTTAACTCGGCTGCGTCTTTAACTACCGTACCCGTGCCAATTGAAGCATGAGTACCCTTATCAAAGAACCACGCGTACCCCCATTTGACGCCACCGAAATAGAAATTGAGCGGTGCTGGGGGCGGTTCATAGTCTGCTAGAGTTGATTCAATACATAAACCTACGTTATCCTGATTCCACTTCTTTCTCAACCCAAGCAATGCTGCAGAGGTACCATTTACGCCATCGGCACATAACAGATAGGTTGCTTTAGCACTGAAATCATCCCCGTTTACAATGAATTGCGAGTTCTCTTTTCTAATAGTGGTAACCATTACATTCTGCTTTAACTCTACACCATTTGATAATGCATTCTGGACAAGGGCATAATCAAATTCGGCTCTGTCCGTAAGATATGCCGCTTCAGTGTCAAATGGTACCGTTGCTAAATCCTCGATTGAATCAAAATCAAACGTGCCAAGGAGCATAGCCTGGCATTTTCTGAACGTCGTTAGTTTGGGTAATGGTATATTTGCCGTTTCTAAGAGCGATAAGGCCCGTTTAGAAACTGCTCCACCACAAATCTTTGGTCGTGGAAGTTTCTCCTTCTCTAGTAACAAGGTGTTAATATCACTGTCGGCTAATAGCGCAGCTGCGGTTGCACCAGCAGGTCCTGCTCCTATTACTATTACATCATACGTTGACATTATTCCGATAGATAGCCGCTTACTTTACAATCCTACCTTCATAGATTACCGATGCAATGTCGTTACGTGTCGCTCGTCTCACTACACCTCTTATCGGATCCCGTACGTTGCTCATATTCGGTGTGTCAGTGCTAATGACTAACAAATTTGCCTTCTTGCCTTCCTCAATTGAGCCAGTCGTGTCAGCTTCTTTCAGTACCTTCGCGGAATTGAGCGTGCACAGCTTCAGCACTTCCTTCGCATCAAGCGGAAAAAGCTTCGAGACGAATTCCATTTCAGAAAGCATATCTGGAGCATTGAGCATCACGTTATCAGTACCGACACCGACGGTTAAGCCTGCATCGAGCATCTGCTGCAACGGTGGCAATCCCAAACCAGTTACAAGGTTGGATCGAACGCAGACAGTGGCAGCGATGTTCTTATCGTACATCCTTTTAAAATCATGTGAAGATGCTTTTAAAAGATGCACGAGGAAGTCTGGCTCCAGTTCTATCGCATCCGTTACGTCTTCCGCAGTGCGTTCACCCGCATGGAGCGCGAGCATCTTCCGGCTGCGTTTCGTCTCCGTCGCTAACGCCTTCACGTCTTCCAGTGGGTGATCTGCAACGCTGCTTACGCCTATTCCATCGACCAATTCAAAAAGCTCCTCTAGATCTTTAGTGTCCATTCCAGTTGCAGGTCTGCCAAAGAGCTTTGTGCGCAGCCGTTCGTTCCCGTCTGGGAACTGTAAAGCCGCTTTCAACGCGTTGGCGCCTGAAACACCACCTTCTCGGAAATCCGCAAATAGTTGCGTCCCGGTGGCAGCCATATCCACGAGAGTATCGTGCATCGCGGAGACAAGCGTTTCGTACGGTGTTTCAGCCAATACCGTATGCTTAAGACCCCCGGGGCCCACTAACATTTCAAGCGGCATAAAATCGGGCTCTTTTACAACGGAATCGCCGATATGTGTGTGCGCATTAACAAAAGAGGGAATTATAATGCCTCCTAGTGCCGTTTCTATCTTCTCCTCGCCAATCTCTTTTATCGCCCCATTCTCAATTACCACGTACCCGTCCTTCGTTTCAAAGTCATCGCCCCATACAACGGTTCCGGAAAGCGTAAGTTCTTTCTTCTGCATACTACTCATCAAACAAGAGTTGAAAGGACTTTATTCGGCATATAGTTTGCGTTAACCGTGCGTGGCCTGCAGATTGATTTGAACGAGCAATCAGGATCATCTCGACTTGAACGACGCGCAAATCCAAAACCACATGATACGTTCGCGGTGCTACCGAACGCACAATCCTCTTTTCTTCTAACGCTATGTGTACTGAGCTGCCAAAAGCAGACGCGATGATATCCTGTGCTTTTTCAAGCGGGATTGTAAACAAAACCTCTTCTTTCCGTCCTGTAGAAACCGTGTAGTAATGTCTCACGCTTGCTCTTCCCTTATCTGCGCCTTTCTTATCCAAATGCAATGCTCGTATCGCGGAAGGCAGAAAAGCCTGCGTCTGTTCTGGCAACGGCATGAGCACACGATCTGCAACACCGTCTAATTTCTCGGCTTCTTCGCGTGCATCTCCAAGGAGGGGTACTACTTGCCCTGCAACCTTATTCAACGCCACATTCTCCTTCATGTATTCATACGCGTGAGGATTCACATCGATGGAATAAATCTTCTTCGTTTGAGGTTGCAGCTTCGCTATAAGAATGGAGAAGCAGCCCGCACCGGCAAACATATTCACTATCGTCTCGCCAGGAGCAACTTTCTCAGCAACGCGCATCTGCTCATAAGAGAGTCGGAGCGAGACGAACACAGGTTTAAGGTCCGCTTTGAAGATACAGCCATGTTCTCTGTACGTGGTTTCCAGGCTCTCATCACCCTAGATCACCGTCAAGTCACGTGTTCTGTAACGTTCATCGATACGAGCATAAAATGGGACAGCAGCGATAGATAGTTCGCGCCTTAGGATAAATCGTATGGAGCGCTTCTGCAATAATCTCCCGTTTTGATTTTACCTCGGGCGGGATTCTTATGACGATTACATCACCAATGAGATCGTACTTACGATTTTACCAAGTCAGTCAGTGTGTGTTCAGCTAACTGCCCCGTCAACGCCTCTTCTAACTTCATAGATGGTGGTATTGAATATGTTGTTAATAGTTCTAAACGCTGCGGAAGCTTTATATTACGAAAAGCCGAAGACGTATTGGTAAGACAGATGATAGAAGATTGTCCGGGTATTCCTCAAGAAATACGAACGTTTTTTCAGGCTGATTACGGGCAGACGCTTTTGATAAAGGGAACACCGGGAACTGGCAAAACAGCCTTTGCACTTACCTTGTTGAGCACGTTAAAAGGAAATGGTGCGTATCTTTCGACACGCGTTGACCCAGAGACGCTGTACCTGCAACACCCATGGATAAAGTCAGAAATCTCTCCGGACAACATTGTAGATACGACACAATCGGGACGCGAACATGCAACAAAACCGGACGCGGTTACGATAAAACCACTCAAATATACGAATGTCCCGGAGTTCCTTAAGGCCGTTTACACACGAACTGAAGAGATGGAAAAACCTATTATTATCATTGATTCTTGGGATGCTGTCGTTTCTTACGCCGGATTTTACGAGTCACGGGAACGGGAGAAATTAGAGCATAATTTGTGCGATTTCTCCAGAAAGACAAAAACCAAAATTATTCTACTCGTGGAGTATACCGGACAAACCGCTCTCGACTATCTTGTTGACGGCGTTATCGCGATCGAAAGTGACATGTATGAAGAGCGTCGTTTGAGACGGATGATTATGCAAAAACTGAGAGGGTGCGAGATAACAAATCCTGTTCGGCTTTTCTCGCTTAACAACGGTGTGTTCAAAGCCTTCACGGAGTTCAAGGGTGTGGAAATGGACGGAGAGAACTCAGGTATACCCGCTCCCTTTCCAGACCTCAGTGATATAAGGATTTCAACGGGAATAAGAGACCTTGATCGGGTAATAAACGGCTACGGCACTTTCAATCTGTTTGAGGGCGACTACGTACCGTATGATCTCTTAGCACGTGCGCTTTCTATAAACGCTCTTAATCTCGGAAGGCACCTTTTCTTTATTTCACCAAAGCAGAACGAATTTATGAGTAAAATTTCATCTTACGTAAAAGCAGAGTATAAAGCTAATATAGAGGTTGTAGAGGATATTCAGGATCTCAAAGCAAGGATAAAAGGTGGAAAAGATACCGTCCTTCTCAACTTAGAAGAAGTGGAGGATGTTGACAAAGTGGTGCGGGAAGTACTGTCCTCTATTAAGGAACACGGAAATGTGGTTATGTGTTTTGGAGGGCGAGAGGGAGGTAAAGGGAAAGACTTGAATACTATCTCTTCAGTTCACATCAAAACAAACTTTAGTTCGGGCATACCCTGTCTCTACGGCGAGATGCCACGCACTGAAATTTATGCCATGGAGATGGAACCGCACGCTCAAGAAAGCGCTCCGATTATAACGCTTACACCGATCGTATGATTCCAATAGACCTTATTAGCGTGTTAGTCTGCTCGTTGGGTCTGCTTTATGCGTGCTATTCTGATCTAAAGACAAGAAGTGTTGCGAATGAAGTGTGGCTGATTCTGATCGCGGTAGGCATACCTATCGCAATTTATAACTTCACCGTTCAGGGTATACCCTTCCTCACTCGTTTTGTTCTCTCCCTCGCAGTTACCTTCGCCTTGTCCTATCTCTTCTTTTACCTGAACCTCTTTGGTGGTGCGGATGCGAAAAGCCTTATAAGTATCGCTGTACTCCTTCCCGTGAACCCTTTACTAAGCACAGCTTCGATCTTTGACCCTTTTCCCTTTGCGGTCACCACGCTTTTTAATGGTGCCATAGCTTCCGCATTTTTTCTTCTGATTCTCATTCCTTTTATGTTTGTTCATAACGTGTTGAATTTGAACTCCAAAGAGTTCAGAAAAAATCTTAGGTTAGTAGGTATCGGCTACAAAAAGCCTATTGCTGTACTCGCAAACCCTAATCATAAACATTTAAGATTACTCCATTCGTACGAATCAGGAGGAGAGGAATGGAGTGACGTAAAAAGGAAGTTCGTCCTTGGTGGTGCCGAAATAGATGATGAGACGATCGAAAAGCTTGAAAACTATCGCACGCAAGGAAAGATCAGCGAAGACGTATGGGTCACTCCGGGGTTACCCTATATGCTTTTCATCACGGCGGGTTTCTTTATTGCTCTCTTTTATGGTAATTTGATTCTCTCTATTCTTACCGCACTGTTTCCGTTATGAAAGCATCAGGTTAATCAGAGTCTTTTTTAGGTAGCGAGAAGCAAAAGGTGATGCCTTCTCCGGGTTTACTATCCACCCAGATCCTGCCACCGAATTTATCCGCTATCTTCTTACACAAGGTCAGTCTCAAGCTCGTGCCTTCATAATCGTGTGGGTATAATCTCTCGGAAGAGGTGAAAATCCTGTTTAAATCTTTCTCTTCAATATTACTACTGCTGTGGTTCACAGTTAACAGATACTCATTCTCGCGCTCTTCACAGCTAATCACAATTCTCGCTTTCCCATCGAGGTTGAACTTCAATCCGCTGTCAATGAGGTTTATAAGGAGTTCCTTCAACCACACTCGCTGCGTGGAAATGGTTGGCAATTTTCCTGCAAAGATGCCTCCCCTGCGCTCTTCGATGAGCCCACTTAGATCATTATTTATCTCCACCAACAGTTCATTCAGATCAACCTTTTCGTACTCGATCAATTTTCGTCCTACACTGCTCAGCATGAGAAAATCTTCGGTTAGCGCCGTCATCTTTCCCGTTACTTCTTGTAAACCCGCCAAATATTCTTGTGCCTGCTCCCCAAATTTATCAGAACAAGTCTCCATGAGAAGTGTATACTCTTCTAAGTCATGAGTTACTCGTTCTAATTCCCTTCCATATATCTCTAACTCCTCTTCCAATCGTTTCCGCCTGATGATATTCTTCCATTCGCGAAGTGCATGCTCAGCCCTCCAGGGTAGCTCTCGTAACTCCTCTGAGTTCTTCACTATATAATCCAAGGCACCTGATTTGAGAGCGTGAACAGCCAATTGTTCTGAACCGACTCCCGTAATGATGATGAGTGGGAAGCCTGCCTCTTCAGCACTCATCGATCCTTTGGTAAGGTCCAAGCCCGTACCATCGGGCAAAAGATAATTAGCAATGACGAGAAAAGGCATCTTATTTTCTTCCAGCCATTTTGAAGCGTCATTGAGGTTTAGAACGTGATGAATATCCCATGCATGGCCAAAATAATGAAATGCCCTGTAAATAAGCTCAGCATGTGACTCGTCATCTTCAACCAATAAAATCCTCTTTTTCTCAACGCGCGCTTCAGAACGGTCTGACTCAGTTATGAGATCACTTTCACTTTTCTTCTCGATTTGTCCATCAGTCAAGTTTGCAGCTTCCATTGCAGATTACGATACTAGCCCTTTTTGCAGAGCGGGGTATTTATAACTATCTTATAGTTTTATTTTATTTTAGGGGTAACCCAAACTATTATATTCTAAGAGTAAACGAAATTTCCTTCAGTGCAACCAAAATTTAGAACATGAAATGTTTATGTCCACAATCCGATCGCTCAGGATCTATTAGTAGAATCTTCAATTGTGGTCATAAAAAGTGGGGCAAACTTTTTATACTCTTAGGTGAAGGTTATAGATACTGAGACGGATACAATGCCCAAGCAAAATACGCTTCATCTCGCAGTGTGTTCTAATCTGCGAAGGGATCTCATGGTCAGTTTAAAGGAAAATAAGAAGCCACTAAGCGAATTACGGGATGAACTGGGAGTAAGTTCTACAACTGCGATACACGCATTAAGAGACCTCGAAAAGGGTAATCTACTCTTTCAAGATGAAGTTCGGGATTATGCTTTGACGAAAATCGGAGAGATAGTAGCGTTAAAATTAAGTGATTTCCTCAATACGATTGAGGTATTGCAAAAATACGAACGATTCTGGTGTGAACACGATCTCAGTGATATTCCCCCACCGTTGCTTGAGCGGATTGGATATCTGAGGAACTCTATGCCTCTTATGGGTACGCCTACGGATATTTTTAAATTGCATACAACGTTCCTGCGAGTACTTGAAACTGCTAACAAAGTGAAGGGCATTTATCCCATTTTTAACATAGAGTATCTCACAACAATCGAAAAATTGGTGAAAGGACGGAAGGCTGATGTAGAGCTTATCGTAACAAATGAGGTATTAGATAGTATAGGGGGGGCAATCGAATCAGAAGAGGCATTTAAAGATTTATTACACGAGCCTAGCTTTTCGCTCTTCGCGACTGATAAAGATGTAAAAATAGCACTTACTCTTACTGACAGTGTATTCTATCTCGGATTGTTCGCTCCCGATGGAATTTACGACTATAATCGGGCCTTAATAAGCGATGATGAAAAGGCTCTTTCGTGGGGAAGAGCATTGCATGAGCACTACCGCCAGCACTCAGAAGTGGTTAATTGGTGATTTAAAAGGTATTTTTGAAAACTCACAAGGGCAAGACTGACTTTTTGGACTTCAAATCACAGAGGTAACTAAACTTGAAATACCTGTTGGTCCGTTTTTCATCGTGAGGTGAGACTTTTTTTTGCTATGTTTTGATATTTCTAAAGTCAGTGGCGTTATTGTATCTGTGCTATCTCTATCGGTCTCGTCCGTCTTAATGATGAATTATTCTCTTTACATCTATCAGGGAGAGTTCCTCATTCAGCACTTTCCTTTTAAAGAAAAATAAGCACTTTCAGGTTCTAAAAAGTTTCAGACATAATTTTTTCCGTTAAGGCTTTTTTTTGCGAGCACTCGCGAGTAGGAGGGATGTTTTAGCAATGGTTCTTGAGGAACTAAAAAAGTTTAAGGCAACCCGACGCAGTCCAAACCAACAATCCAAATGGGTTTACCGCTCAATCTTTCTGAAACCATCGTATCGTCTCTTCTAAACCTTCTGTTAAGGTGAACTCAGGCTCATAAGAAAGTTTTTTCTGGGCTAATGAGATGTCTGCTAGAGAATCCTTAATATCCTCTGGTCTCGGTTTATCGTAAACTGGATCGACCTGTACACCTATAAGTTTCATTATGGTTGTTGCAAGCTCCACTATGCTTATTCGATCTCCACAAGAGATATTGAACCTGCCCTCAACATTCTCTTCCATAGCCAGGATATTGGCATGCGCTATGTCTTTCACAAACGCAAAATCCCTCGTTTGGCTTCCATCACCAAATATTAACGGCGGTTGATTACTGAGCATCCGTGTAATAAATCGTGGTATTACTGCGGCATAGTCGGAATGAGGATCTTGTTTAGGCCCATAGACATTGAAATACCTCAAACAGACGGTTTTTAATCCGTAAACCTCAGAAAAGACGCTACAATAATATTCCCCTGCTAATTTAGAAACTGCGTACGGTGATTTGGGATTTAGTTCCGTCGTTTCCTTTGTTGGTAATGTTGATGTGTCTCCGTAGACTGAAGATGATGATGCATAAATTACCTTATTGACATCGCAATCCCGCGCAGCTATTAAAACGTTTAACGTTCCGTTAACATTTACCTCGTTTGTAACCCCCGGATTTTCAACAGATCGCGGAACTGATGGAATTGCAGCTTGATGAAAGATACAATCAGTGTCCTTAAACAGCTTCTTTAATAAATCCAAGTCTGTTATGCTGCCCCGAATAAACTCAAAGTCTTTTCTCTCCTCAAAATTTTCAATATTCTCGCTCTTTCCTGTCGAGAGATCGTCGATTACAATAACCTCATACTCCTCTTCTAAAAGCGCTTCGACCAGGCTAGAGCCAATAAATCCCGCGCCGCCCGTTACAACCGTTCTCATAGTTTCCCCTTTGATCCCTTTGGAATCGACGGTATTTATAACCTTAGGTCACGTGAACTTCGAGACTATTAGCGCAAAGCATTGCTTGTATCACGTTAATTACTTATGATATCGTTAAGCCATTATGCTATTCTATGATTACTTTTGTTTTCCCGTTTAACTATTTCGGTAACGTCTTGAGATCATTTTTGCAATATTCATGCGACTGATAGGCCACTCGTGTTACTCTGTGCAAAGCATCAATTTAAGTAGTTTTCATCTCAATACATTCCTATGAACGACGAGATAACAATTGAGAGTAAGCAGCTCTACAAAGGCAAAGTTGTTCAGTTACAGCTTGCTACCGTTTCTTTACCTAACGGGAGGCATAAAATGCGTGAAATCCTCGTTCATCCCGGTGCAGCCGCTATTGTTCCGTGGGTAAACGAAAAAGTATTATTAGTTGAGCAATACCGAACAGCGGTTGGACGTAAAACGTTAGAGATACCCGCAGGCACACTTGAAAAAAACGAATCGCCCGAGGACTGTGCCAAGCGGGAATTAATCGAGGAAACAGGATTTAGCGCTTCACAATGGGATAAAGTGACCGCATATTACCCCTCTCCGGGTTATAGCAGTGAGATAATTCACGTCTTCAAAGCGAGTCAACTGGAGACGGTTTCTAACATCGAAGCTGAATTACCGATACATTATTTGGAGTTAAAGGATTTACAGGCAAAGATTAGAACGGGTGATATAAGGGATAGTAAGACGATAATAGGGGTGTTACTGGCTTTATGAATCCAAAGATATGCATATTGCGGATAGAAGGGACTAATTGCGAATACGAGACGTTCTTTTCGTTCATACGGCTGGGTGCATCGGCAGAGATTGTGCACCTGAAGCAATTGATCGGGGCGGTGAAAGAGCATGAACAGCGGAATTTAAAGGATTACGATGCGCTCGTCATACCTGGAGGCTTCTCGTCCGGTGATTATATACGAGCAGGAGCAATATTAGCTGCACGGATAAAAGGGGCGTTGGGAAACGAAATCGCCGATTTCATAAATGCTGGGAAGCCCATGTTGGGAATCTGCAACGGTTTTCAAGTGTTAGTGGAGATGGGATTGCTTCCTGGCTTTGGCATTCCTGGCGAAATTGGGCTGCAGCAGGCAGCATTGACGACAAATGATTCTGCTCGCTTTGAGTGCCGTCCGACACTTATAAAGCACGAAAATATGGGAAACTGCGTCTTCACACAGGGTATCGAAAAGGGGAGCCTCTTGAAAATCCCGTGCGCACATGCCGAGGGCAAGTTTTTCATCGCGGAGCAGAAGAGAGAGGAGTATCTCCAACGTCTGGAGGATAATGACCAGATCGTCTTTCGCTATGTTGATTCTAACGGTGATTATGCCTCCTATCCGTGGAATCCTAATGGCTCGCTTCATAATATCGCAGGAATCTGCAATCCTGAAGGGACAATATTAGGATTGATGCCACATCCAGAACGAGCATTTTATACCTTCATGGATTCCGAATGGAAAAGAACGCCGAGAGTTCGGATAGATAGTGAGGAGAGAGGAAACGCAGAAGAAAATGCATACGAATACGGAGACGGAAAGAAGATATTTGAAGCTGTTTTGAAGTACCTCCGCCACAGAGCAGGTGAGTAAGGTTTTTATGATTGTAGCACTCTATAAGAAGTGAAAGAAAAGAAGGAGCGTGAATACAACTGGCGAAGAAAAGACTCAAGGATAAGTGGAAAGCGAAAGAATGGTACGAGATATTAGCACCGAAGATGTTTGGCGATGTAAAAGCAGGTGATACGGTCACGGATGATCCATCCAAGTTACTCGGGAGAAGGGTCGAGATGACGGTAGATGAACTCACCGGCAGACTGATAAAGAATTCAAATTTAAAATTATTGCTTGAAATAGATGAGGTTGATCATAACACTGCTTCTACCCGATTCGTCGGGCATAAGGTAGATGGCGATTATCTCCGCAGTTTGGCGCGGAAGAGGAGTTCTAAGATTGACTCGAATATCGAGGTCGTGACGAAGGACGGAGAGACTATCCGTGTAAAATCGTCCTGCTTTACACTAAAGAAAGCAAGTGAAGCGCAGATGAGGCAGATTCGGAATATAATGGAAGATGTGATCAGAAGTAGAGCAGGTAGTTTGGAATTTAATAAATACCTTCAGGAAATAATTCTTGGAAAACTGTCTTCGGACATCTATAAAGTCGCGAAAAAGATATATCCCGTGCGGCGGGTGGAGATAGCGAAGACGGAAAGAAGTCTCACTCCCGTGTAGGTGGTGTCACCGTTAGAATAAGATGAAAATAAAGTTTCTCGGAGGTTGCAACGAAGTAGGGCGTTCTGCTGTCTTGGTGGATGATAAAATCATAATCGATTACGGGATGAGGCCCTCAGACCCACCAGAGATACCATTAGATAGTGGTCGTATCTCACCTAAGTCTGTGATTATATCTCATGCACATCTCGACCATTCCGGTATGGTTCCCAGTTTGATGAGCCATGGCAAAGCACCGGATCTGCATATGACGCCTGTAACAAGGGATTTAACCAAGCTTTTGGGTCGAGACACGATAAAAGTGGGGCGAGATCAGGGCTTTGTATTTTTCGGTGAAGAAGAGATCCAGAAGTTGGATGCGCATACTCACACAGTGGGGTATGGTGAACGACGTCCCTTAAACGGTTCGGACTATGAATTTGAATTACACAATGCAGGTCACATACCGGGTAGTTCATCGGTACACATAAAGAAGGAAAGCGAGGACATGAGCCTGTTTTACACGGGCGATATAAAAACGGGCGTGAGCCGTTTGATGGAAAGCGCTTCTCCAACGGATTTCCCGGCATCAGACATCTTGTTCATAGAAAGCACGTATTACGGCAAGGACCATAGAGACAGAAAGGAGTTGGAACGCGAGTTTGTAGACTCTATCAGAGAGACTTTAAATTCCGGCGGTAATGCCATTGTGCCCTGTTTTGCCGTGGGTAGGACGCAGGAGATTGTGATGATCTTGCATTCATATGGACTTACGCCGTATGTGGATGGCATGGGCTTGAACGTTTATCGCATGTTTAAGCATCATCCTTCGTTTTTAAAGGATGCCGAGGCACTGAATGAGGCTTTTGCTGATGCGCAGTTTGTCAACTCGAAGCGGCGTAAAAAAGCCATTTCTGAACCGTCTGTAATTGTAACCACCGCAGGGATGCTTAACGGAGGACCTGTGCTGTATTATCTGAAGAGGATACATGACGATCCCAAGAGCAAAGTGCTGCTTACAGGCTATCAAGTTGAGGATACTAATGGGAGAAGGTTGTTAGAAGAAGGCTTTGTGGAGGTTGATGGGGTGGTGGTGAAGGTAAACGCCGGTGTAGAGCAGTACGACTTTTCTGCGCATGCCGGTGACTCAGAACTGAAGAAGATTGTATCACGATTTTGCAGAAACGGTACAGAAGTCGTATTTACGGTTCATGGCGAGCATACGGAAGAGTTTGCAACGTGGATTGGAGATAAATTCGGGTGCGAAGCACTAGCACCGAATAACGGGGAAGAGTTTATAATCGAATAGTATAAAAGCAGAAATAGAATAAATGCGCCGGTAGTGTAGACTGGCATCACATAGGCTTGCCAAGCCTATAACCCGGGTTCAAATCCCGGTCGGCGCATTGCCTTTTCACCTCTGGGACTATTTAACGACGCTCTCCATGGCAGTGTCGATGACGGTATCGAAGTTTATCTTTTTATCCCAACCTGCATTTTCGAAGATGTTCATGAAGCCAATGCCGATAACCCTCGGCTTCTGCTCGCCGGAGACCGTTTTGATCATCTGAATAACGTCCTCGGGCGCACATCCGAACTTCGGCATCGCCAAGCCACCAAGCACGACAACCACGTCAGGGTTTTGTGGATCGCCTTTCTCATCCACAACGCTATACCCCACCTTCGCTATTTCCTTTATCTTCCTTGCTTCATTCGCATCTGCAACCGGTACGTAGAGCATATCCAAACCTTTATCTCTTACGGTGTAAGCAAGCAATTCAATAAACGGCGTACACACTGCTACGGACCCGGTAAACACTACCTTGGAACCTTCCTTGATATCCCCCAGGATACCTCTGAAAGTTCCAGTAAAGCCTACTATCCCTCTTTTCTTCTCCATTTTTCCTTATCCCTACTGTTATCATTTAGTAATAAATATAACGTATGGTTTTACATTAACTATTACTTACGTTTTAGATTCGCCTTTAGCAGGAGCAGGCAGAAAAGAGAGGAGCTAAGAAAATGAAGGGAGGAGACATTTACCGTAACAGCGGGAGTACCAGAACAATAGAAATCTTTGACACGACGCTGCGTGACGGCGAGCAGACACCAGGTATTTCGTTTTCGAAAGAGCAGAAGCGGGCGATTGCGCGGCAGTTGGACAAGCTGGGCGTCGATATTATAGAAGCGGGCTATCCAATCTCGTCGAGAGAGGAGCTGGAGATGGTGAAGCTTATTTCTGATGAAGGGCTGTCTGCGAAGATATGCGGGCTGGCACGAGTCCTCACGCAGGATATTGACGCGTGTATCGATTGTAACGTCGATCTGATCCATATTTTCGTGCCTTCCTCTAGGATCCAGCGCGAGCACACGACGAAGATGAGCGAAGAGGCGGTGAAAGAGCAGACTTACGCAATGACGAAGTACGTCAAGGAGCACGGATTTTTGTGCATGTTCTCTGCAATGGATGCAACACGTACAGAATTGGACTTTCTGGTTGATGTGTTCAAAACTGCCGAGGAGGCAGGTGCGGATATTCTCAATGTGCCTGATACTGTAGGTGTAAGCGAGCCGTTTGCCGTCTATGAACTTGTAGGAGCGATACATCGTGCCGTAAGCGTTCCGCTTAGCATACACTGCCATAACGACTTCGGTCTCGCAGTCGCGAACAGCCTGGCAGCGGTGAAAGCGGGCGTTTCGGAAGTTCAGGTAGCGGTGAATGGGTTAGGCGAGCGAGCGGGGAATGCAGACCTCGTTGAGACGGTAATGAGCTTGAACGCGATCTACGGGCTCAAGACGAACATAAAGACGGAATATCTGTTCGAGACGGCGAAGCTGATCGAACGGTTCTCCGGTGTGCAAATCCCTATAACCAAGCCTATTGTTGGTGAAAATGCGTTCGCGCACGAATCGGGTATTCATGCTCATGGCGTGATCGAGAAGAGCGATACGTTCGAACCCGGGATAATGACACCGGAGATGGTGGGGCATCGAAGACGGATCGTGCTTGGCAAGCATACGGGAAAACACTCGATCGTGAAGAAACTGTCGGAGATCGGGATGGATCTACCAAAAGAGCAAATTGATGAGATCCTCGAACGGGTGAAGGAACTGAGTGCAAGTGGTAAAAGGGTCACGGATGACGACCTATTCACCATTGCGGAAGTGGTAACGGGCGAAGTGGCCCAGCAAGAGCGTGTGGTAACGCTCAAAGACCTCTCGGTAATGACCGGGAACAACCTGATACCGACGGCGTCGCTGAGAGCGGTCGTGCGCGGAAAGGAATGCACCAGTGCGCAGATGGGTGTCGGGCCTGTGGATGCGGCGTTAAAGGCGGTTCAAGAGATAATCGGCGATGAGATAGGTGGCGACATCGAACTCAAAGATTTCAGGATAGAAGCGATTACTGGTGGCTCGAATGCACTTGCAGAGGTAATCGTGGGCGTGAGCCAAGGCGGGCGGACGGTAACGGCCCGTGGTGCGCGGGATGACATTGTCATGGCTTCCGTAGAGGCCTATATCAATGCGTTGAATCGGTTGTTACAGCGGTAGAAGATAGACGACGAAAGGCAAAACGCTTAGCTAAAAGAGCCCCACAATGAATCGGGTGGCATCAAGACGGGGCATGAGGGTTTCTATGTCTATCTGATGTTTTAGCTTTAGTCAATAGGAAGAGGGCACGAATAAAATGAACTAATGAACAAGAAGAAGCAAAGAGTACGCTTATACGGGTGAAGCTAGACTAAGATACTGGGGATAAAAAGGTGCTATTTATCCCTCCTTTGAAGTTTCATTGGAGTTATTATTGAGTGGAGTGGTTCTCAATTGTACTGTTGATCCTGCAGGATAATCACCAGCCATCAGAATATCAACTCTAATTTTTTTTCCTCCAATTTCTATGTCTGAAGTCGCCACTTCTGCAATTGATGCATCAGATTCAGTATTCCGAAATCTTGATAAAGAAATAGGGTATTGCCGCACTTCAATATAGAAATCAGCTCCAACTAAAACTTTTCCAATTTTATGGTTAAGACCATCTTTTCCGAGCACAAAAAGCTCGGGTTCTAAAGGTCCTTCAAATAATACAGAACGTCGTACCTTTTCTCCATTAGCGTGCAAGCCTTCAAATAATTTTTCAATAGATGAGTTTATGATATTGTGAGCAAGGTCGAAAAAAGATGTTAAAGGTTTTCCGTCTTTTCCCAATAAGACTTTGCTTTTACTGTTTGCTTGCATTTGCGGCAAGATCTCCGGTGCCACAAATATTTTGCCGGAGTTGTCATTCTCTAATTTATAGTCAAAAACTAAACATTTTATACTTATAGGACCGTTACGGATACATGGTC
>CAYUEX010000006.1:0-30515 GCA_964443855.1 uncultured Halobacteria archaeon
ATATAAAATTACTCTTTCCTTATGCTATAAAACAGCCCACACAGGTTAGGTCCTGCGATAGCCGTTGGGAGGTGGAAGCGTTATTTTTATTTCAGCCACTGGCGCGTAAAAGATGGGCATACATGGATACTGTAATACAATCGTGAAAGTTGTACAATCCTATGACAAGGGCTGTGTATGCCCTCTTTTGTCCTCCATGGTAAGCCAGAAGACTTTTTCCCTGTATTTTATCTTCTTTATTTTTCCGCTTTTCTCCAGCATCATTAAGCTGTCGTGAACGCCTCTTACCTCCATCTCGTATTCCTTTGGTAAAGCTTTCTTTTCGATAGGAAGTTTTTTTAGCGTTTCTATAACCTGCTCCTCTCTCATTGGATGCCGTCTTATGATTGCTAAAATAGCGTCTTCAGGATTTGTGAAACCCTCGATGGAAAATTCTCCCGCCTCCTCTGCGGTAATATCTACTACGTTAACATCGCTCAGAATCGCATGTGCCAATGCGATGGCTTCGTGATCAGGAGGAACAGCCCACGGCTCCGCGGGGGGTCTTATCGGGACATTTATATACACTCGGTCGGGCGCTATCTGCGTAAGCCTGCCTTTTAGCGCTTCCAATTCCTCCTCTGAGTCATTGAGCCCCTTTACCAGCATGACTTCTACCCATATCTCTCCATCATATTCTCGTCTGAACCGCTCCATACCTTCGGCAACCGTTTCAAAAGCAATACCACGAAACGGCCTGTTTATCTTTCTGAACGTTTCCGCAGTGCCCGCATCGAGTGATGGCATAACGACATCTGCCTGCAAAAGGTCGTTTCTTACATCCGCTCTGTAAAGAAGGGAGCCATTTGTATCAACGGCTATGGGTCTATCGGCTATTTCTTTAGTCTGGCGAATTAACCAGCCAAGGCTTTTACATAACGTCGGTTCGCCTTCCCCGATGAAGGTCACAAAATCTAGCTCATTGTGGCCACGTTCTGTTTCTGGTTCTAATACCTCCGTGATTTCGTTTAGTATCTCTTCCGGTGGAAAGAAGTCTCTACGCTGATCGATCATGTGCGTTGTCCTGCCAAGCTGACAGTAAACACAAGAGTAGTTACAGGTTTTGAATGGAATTGGATTTACTCCCAGAGAGCGACCAAGACGTCGTGATGGAACCGGTCCGTAGACCCATCTCATAGTATCCGCTCCCACATATCCCGTATCGCATTTGATACTACCCCTTCCGAGAATTCAACCACTGGCATACCTGCAACCATTGCCTCAGTGACCACGGGGTCGTAAGGGATGTTTCCAGCGACCTCCACGCCACGTTGCCGGCAAAACTCGGTAATTCTCGTGCTGTTCGCCTCATTAATGTCATATTTGTTGATGCAAACGGTAGAAGCAATCCCGAAATGAGTGGTCACATCCAGGATTCGTTCGAGGTCATGCAGTCCAGACAGAGTGGGCTCGGTAACGATCAGCGCGAGGTCCACACCGGTCAAGGACGCAATTACCGGACAGCCAATGCCCGGCGCACCGTCAATCAAAATGAGGTCGCAACCTTCCTGCTCAGCGATCTGCCGTGCATTCTCTCTAACGACCGTAACCAGTTTTCCGGAAGCCTCTTCCGCAATATTGAGCTGCGCATGCGCCATGAGGCCGTACTTCGTTTTCGATAGGTATGCGTACCCGGAGACACGCTCTTGCAACGAGAGCGCCTCCTGCGGACACGTAAACACGCACGCGCCACAGCCTTCGCACCGTGCGGGATTAACCGCGTAACCTGAATCGTCTGTCGACACGATGGCGTTGAATCTGCAAGTCTCTTCGCATGTGCCGCACTCGCTGCACAACGATTTATCCAACACGGCCACTTTCAAGCCTTTGAATTCCTGCTTCGTTACAATTTCAGGATGCAATAGCAGATGCAAATCAGGTGCATCGACATCGCAGTCTGCAATGACTTTGTTCTCCGCAAGGACTGCGAACGAGCCCACAAGCGTTGTCTTTCCCGTGCCGCCCTTGCCGCTAATAACTGTGAGTTGTTTCATTGCTTGTGCTCCCCCTCAACCCGCTTCATCAGCGCAGCAAAGCGCTCCTGCCATTCCGGCAGCTCCTTTATAAAGGGCACACCTTCCGAATAGCACTGTGCAATTCGTTTGTCATGTGGGATCTCAAGCAGAATCGGAATTCGCTCATCAGCGCAGTACTCGTAAACTTTTTGATCGCCAATTCCCGCTTTGTTTATTACCACACCAAAGGGAAGCTCAAGCACTCGGAGCACTGCAATCGCAAGCTTCAAATCATAGAGTCCAAATGGCGTGGGCTCAGTCACGAGAATACAGTAATCACTGCCCTGTACCGCTGCAATCACTGGACATGCCGTGCCCGGCGGCACATCAACAATCACGGTCTTTGCTGGATCGATTTCAGCTTTTACCTGATCGATCAGCGGTGTCGCCATTATTTCGCCGATATTCAGCAGTCCGTACACAAGCGCTATGCTGCCGTCACCACTTGTCCCTTTTTTGATTACGCCAATCTCCCGTGGGTGCTCGCTGATCGCATCCCGCGGACAGACCAGAGAGCACAAACCACAGCCATGGCAGAGTCCGGGGAACACCATGACTTCTTGCTTTGGAACCACGACAAGCGCGTTATATTCGCATGCCGGAGCGCACTTCCCGCAGAAGTCACACAGGTCGTAATTGACCGTTGGCACCAGTGTATACGCGGACTTTGTCTCCGGAATCACGGGATTCAGAAAGAGGTGTGAATTAGGTTCCTCGACGTCGCAATCGAGTAATTGCACGTGCCTGTTCGAAAGTGACAGAGCGAGATTGACGGCTACGGTCGTCTTTCCCGTGCCGCCTTTGCCGCTCGCTACTGAAATAATCATCCATTCACCGTTTTGTTTCGCTCTGGCTTTGGAAACGCTAATTAATGCTTGTGCTCTTTGCATGCAGTAGCGTCACTGGCTTCAATAAGCTCTCCCGCCTGAAAAGCGTTTATTGCGTCCTGTACCGTGCCACGGGCACCTACGTACACCTCAATTCCTAACTGCTCAAACATGTTGATCGCTCGTGGACCTAATCCCGAGCAGAGCATTACTTCAGCACCCGCCGCTGCTACGAGATCCGGTGTGTTGCCGACACCGCCGAAATGCTCGCCGGTATTATCCACCACGTTTACCTCGTTAGTCGCCATGTCCACAACCGTAAACGTTGGTGCGCGTCCAAAATGTTCGCTTACTAAATCGCTTAATCCACCACTTCCCAAAGTGGGAATGCATAGTTTCATACGTTTATTACCTCCTCTCTTCTTTTCCAATCAATCTTACTCTTATAATCTTCCAAAGCCGCTTTGAGCGTGTTCGCGGCAAGCAGAGCGCAATGGATGTTCTCTTCGGGCAAACCGCCCAAAACAGATAGAACGTCCTCGTCCTTTATCATGAGCGCTTCTTCTACTGTCTTTCCTTTTGCCAGTTCGGTAATGACGCTGCCGCATGCTGTTGAAGCGCCGCAACCGTCGGTCATGAATTTGCTATCCGTGATCGTATCCCCCTTTACTGCAAGGTGTATCTGCACGGTATCTCCACAAGGACCCGTTATTCTGGCAGCACCATCAGGATTCTTCAACTCACCGACGTTCTTCGGGTTATACGCCTCTTTGAGTGTCCTCTCCGTGTATATCTCACGCTCTTCCTTCTGAATCGTCTTTTCTATACTCGATACAAGCTCGTCGAAATCTGAAAAGTCCTTATCCATGATGTTCGCCCTTCCTTTTGTCGTTCTTTATTCTTTTCAACTATTCAGATCCAACCAATCTATCCACTTTAGCCGACTCCAATATAGCAATACGTTCTACACGGGTTAAAATTAAAAAATAAAATACGGAAGAGTTGATTTATCTTACTTCTTCAGCTCTTCCAAACGCTTCTTTATCTGCCCTAACTGGTCACCAAGCATCTGCGCCTGCGATTCAAGCATTGCAATCTCCTGCTCCTTCGGCATTGCGGGCATGCCTGCTTGTGCCGTCGGTGCCGGTCCAACAGGCGCGCCTACTCCTGCTGCTACTGGTGCTTGCTGCTGCATCCAGGAAGCAAACTGTGGCATCTGGCCGGTCTGCATGAGATACTGCGCACCTGGCGGCATTCCGGTTGGACTTCTATCTATCCAGCCTGGCGAGTAGCCAAACCGCATCCAACCGGGCAAACCAGTTAGATAATACATGTTTCTCCTTCTATTTCCACCCATTTTTTCCTTTTCGCCTTCTAAACAGACTTTTTAACAAAACGTTTCTCTCAATCAGGGTCTCGCCATTTTAGACCCGCATTTGGGACAGGTTTGCTGGAAACAGGGCACGCCAACTTGATGTGGCATGGCATAGCCACACTGTGGGCATCGGCAATCTCCGCCGGGGCCCAAACCACTGCCACCCATTCGTCCTCGACCCTGACCACCGCGTCCTACTCCTTGACCTTGTCCTCCACCACGGCCCATGCCACTCATCTTATCGTATCCACCTCCCGTAGGGATAGCCATAATATGGCATGGGGTATGTTGAAGGCGCTATTGGTCCATACATGCCAGTCCACCACCCTCTGGGAAGCCATGGGAAGTTCCGACAGAATGGATAGGGATTTCCCATGCCCCTTCCGGGTCCTGACCCAAACCAAAATCCTCTTCCAAATCCCATTCCTCTTCCTCTCGGCATTTTTTATCACTCCTTTTTCAGTTCTGCTATTCGCTTCTTCACTTCTTCCAAATTCTTCTCCAAAGACTCAACTACCGCTGCTAGCTGCTCGACGTCCTCTTCTTTTGCTTTAGGCTCGACGGGCATTTGCTGCGGTTGCTGTGGCATTGGTTGCTGCATGCCGAGTCCCATACCGCGGCCCATACCTCTGCCGCCACCACGACCGCCACCGCTGCCTCGTCCGCCTCCTATGCCCACGCCAAGTCCGCCACTTGCGCCAGCGCTCATACCGGCATGCGCGGCAACGGTTGAAGTTCCCGTCTCACTGAGCTTCCCACTTTTATACATTTCAACCGCATCTTTTACCGTGCCGTACGCGCCCGTTGCGATTTTCACGCCTGCTGTAGAAAGCACCTGAAACGCATTGGGACCCATGTTACCGGAAATAACCGCGTCAACGCCTTTATTCACCATTGCTTGTGCCGCTTGAATCCCCGCGCCTCCCGCTGCGTTCATAGCTTCGTTTGGCAGTGATTCGAACGCCATCGTATCAGAATCAACGATAACGAAGTATTGACTTCTTCCAAATCGCGGGTCTACCTGTGCATTCAAATCACCCGCTGTCGCCGTTACACAAATCTTCATTTCTTTTTCCCTCTATATGAATATATATTCATATCAGCATATAAACTTATTTCGTTACTTCCTTGCCTTCCACAAACGCTCGTACGTTCTTTACGATGTGCTCAAAAGCATCCTTTACCTTCGATTCTTTCTGTATCACAAAAGGCGTGCCGTTATCCGCAGCTTCTACCATCTTCGGGTCGAGTGGGACTCTACCGAGGAACGGTACACCCAGTTCATTCGCCGCTCGCTCACCGCCGCCATATTTGAATATGTTCACCTCTTTGCCGCAGTGCGGGCACACAAAACCACTCATGTTCTCTATTACGCCGATGACTGGCACCTCAAGAACACCGGAGAAGTTTATCGCCTTTCTCGAATCCAGCAATGCTAACTCCTGCGGCGTTGTCACCACGATCGCGCCATCTACGTTTTTTATTAACTGTGCGACACTGAGTGGCTCGTCGCCTGTCCCAGGCGGAAGATCGACGATCATGTAGTCCAGCTCTCCCCAATCCACTTCCGAAAGGAATTGTCGTATTGCATTCATCTTCATCGGACCTCGCCAGATGATGGGGGAATCCCTGTCCGGTAACAGGAATCCTATGGACATTGCTTTCAGCCGTGGTGTAACTGAAATGGGGCTCATCATTTCCCCTGATATCCCCGGTCGTTTCTCCTCGATTCCCAAAATCTTTGGAATATCCGGTCCGTGTATGTCAGCATCCATCAACCCTACATCTAAACCTTGCATACCAAGAGCGAACGCGAGATTCGCGGCTACCGTTGTCTTTCCTACGCCACCTTTGCCGCTCATCACCATTATCTTATGCTTTACCTTTGCCATACTTGCTTCTACCGCATCCTGTTGCGCTTTGCGCTCATCCTTCTTTTCAGGTTTTTTTTCTTCACTCATACTCTCTCTTTCACCCCTAACCAGGTCTTAAACCGAAATTTAAAGCATTCCACCTTGTCCACGCCGCCCTCTTCCATAACCAAGCGGTACCGCAGGAGGGGACAGCGGGACTTCATCCGTGGTCATTACATAGTTGCCTCCTTCGACGCGAATAGCTTTACCTTCGACGAGAGCTTCCGCTATCTTCCGATGCGCTTCGCTTACGATCCGATGGAACGTCGGTTGTGAGACGCCCATTCGTTCCGCAGCTTCTTCCTGGCTCAGCCGCAAATAGTCTTTCAGTCGTATGCTCTCCAGCTCCTCCACCTTCAATATCCTCTCGTCTTTATCAGAGTTGGAGGTGCTCTTCCCTCGCAGTGAGTCGAACCTCGGCTCGAAATAAAGAAAAGGTGGCTGAAAGCCAACACATCTACATCGTCTTCGACCTGGCATGGTATAGTATATATGAATATATATTCCTATCTCTGTTAAAGTTTCTTGAATTGGGATTCGCAGACACTCCACCACACTGGTCAATTGTGCTCGGGTGAGGATGCATGCACCTCTGAAGCTATTTATGAGATGCCATGTAACTAAAAAACAGAGCACGTGTCATTATGCTACCAAAAAAATTGGAATATCGAAAAGCTTTAATATATCTGTGATAAAAGTGTGGTTTAAGTCGTAGGCGCTCCTGCGTAAGTGCATGCCCTATAAGTAGGAGGTATATTGACTTAAAGAGGTATCGCGTATGAGTGCCAAAAATAAAACAAAAGGAGGGGATATTAAATGAAGAAAGTTGTGTTCGAAATATTAATTGTATTTGCGTTGTTGATGAGCGTTATTGGATCGGGATGTATTGATACCGGACATTCAGTAGATGTTGGTTTTTTGGATTCCCACCATGGACAGTATGATCATGTTGAGTCGTGGGACCTAGTAGAGGAGGTGATACTTTCATACACAGTTGATCTGCATTTTGTTGATGGAAGTGTTCGTAGATTGCATTACGTGACCTCCATAGACCTAATTGATTAAAATGAAGTGGCCTCCTATATTGTCCTCGGGAAATGAAAAAATAGGAGGAAGTTATACTATAGGCATGATGAAAAAAGAGTCAGGGAATAAGGAGATCGAATGTCCTCATTGCTGGGTTACGCTGCGGCAAGAGGACGTAGAAGTATTCGGCCCGAACATCGTCATAGATCGTTGCCCCAAGTGCAGTGGAATCTGGTTAGATCCGGGTGAATTGAACAAGCTGCTTCGAGATAGAAAAATGTCGAACTATCTGACAAAGCATATCGGTACACAGAGCAAGAGTCAACTGGTGTGCCCTCGATGTGGGTGGTTGATGGATATCGAGACAGCAGAAGACGTAGAAATAGATGTCTGTTTAAAGTGCGGTGGCGTCTGGCTCGATTGTGGCGAGTTAGAGAAATTGAAAGGAATCTCGAAGGCCGGGTTTGAAGCTGATGAACTCGCAAAGGCTGAGGAGCGATGGGAAGACCTAATGCAAAAGGATCGTGAATCAGTGCTTCTGGGGCTTTTCAGTCGCTTATCGCGAAGATGACTAATAACTCGTCACTCTTGTAATTCTTCGTTCTGCAACCTTGCAACGATCTCTTTAATTACAGCCTTTAGATTCTGGCTATTATCGTACTCCTTTGCCAATTGCATCCTGCCGGTTTTGACCTCCGTAATCGTCGAAATGAGATTGTCCAAAGCACGTTCTATGTCGTCCACAATGCTCACGGTTGCATGCTGCGACGTTCGTGACACCGGATTCAAATCGACGGTTACAACCTTCTTTCCCATTGCGATTAAAGCTTCGCACCGATCTCCGTCTTCTAGCGGCGCAAGAACCACGTCCGCCGTAAATATGCCGTCCTTGTCGACCCGCGCACGTGCGTGCTCGATGCCAGGGATTCTCGCGTCAGTTTTAACACCCAGCACGTTCGTGGCGCCAAGCAGCTCTAAGTGCTCTTTTATCTTCCGCACTCGCTCTTCCGTCCAGTAAAAGATATTCACCTCTAACGGTGCGTTAAGTAGTTTGCTTAGCTCGATCACCTTTTCAGGAACTAACGCTGCGACATTGCCATTCACTGAAATCACAGGCTTCTGTGCCGTGAGCAATAATGCCGCAGCTGCGTTCGTAGCCTCCATCGCAGCCGGTAACGTACGCTCACCAATGAGATAATCAAACGCTTCACCACGGCCATGCGCGATCAAACCCTGTTTGCTGGTTATTCCTAATTCTATGCCCGCTACGATCTTTTCCCGTTTCGCTAACGATTTGTAACGAGGATGTGACTTTGGAACTCGAAACATAATAACCCGTAAAAGAAAACGTCACCGAAGGATGTACTTATTTTCTTCGTATGGTAATTTCGCGCTTCTTCGGCGTTATCTGCCGTAGAATCTCTTTAAATTGCGCATCGGATATCATGCTCTTTATTCGTCCTGTCTGCGCTAATGCAATGAGCTGATTCTCCAACAACTCGGCCAAGTCAGGTTTTGCCATGCGAATGGTATTCAAACGCTCACGTGCCTCTGATGAGAGAATCTGCCGGATAATATTCTTCTTTGTCTCTTCGAGTTCTTGTCGTCTCTGCTCTTCTGTAGCAGCCCCGGCCTGCTCCTGCTGCATCTGCTCGATCTTCTGCCTTCGTATCGCCTCTAACTCATCATCATCGCCGGCCATTTTTAATTTGCCTCTCTTTCTTTTATTACTCCTGCGTTTCAGTGTGTTTCTGTTTCAACTCGTACGCAGTGTTATCAAGAAACTTCTGACCCTCAGGTGATATCTTTCTACCCCGTTTCGTCTTCGTTACGTACCCCGCTCGTTCTAACTGCGCAAGTACCTCGCGTATGATTTTACCTGAAGCTTCCCGGAACCGTCCCTTCTTTGTGCCCCTCCGTCTTCCACCGTAGTAGGTACGCAGTCTTGCCACCCCTACCGGTCCATGGAGATAGATCTGCCGGAGCACTGATCCGCATCGCACCCACCACCAGTCTTCGTTTTCTGGCGGTAATTCTTTATTTGTCCCTCTCTTGACATCTAAGCCCCATTTAGGGAGAGCAATCGATTTGTTCTTTTTCAACTTCTCCCCGACCATCTTTACCAGTTTATCGGGTGGCACATCGTATACCGTCGTCATTTTATTTATCCATTTATATGAACTCAGCACATAAAAGCTTATGTAGAAAAGCACGAGATGCGTGGTGCGAGGAGAGAACGAGCATACATGAATGTAAAAATAGGTTTAGAATGTCACGCACAGCTTCTTACCAAATCGAAATTATTCTGCTCGTGCTCTACTGACTATCATAATGCCGAGCCGAACACGCACGTCTGTGCTACCTGTTTGGGCTTACCCGGCGCGTTACCCGTAGTAAACCGGCGTGCAGTACGGTACGGCATAAAAATAGCGCTCGCATTGGGTTGCTCCGTTCAGCGCGACATAATTTTCTACCGGAAGAATTATTATTACCCTGACCTCCCTCGCGGGTTCCAGATAACTCAGTACGATTTCCCCATTGCATTTGGCGGCTTAGTGCGGATAGAAAGCGAAGACGGCGGTGCTGGTGGCGCTAAAGAGCGAGAGATAAGAATAACGCGGGTACACATGGAGGAAGATCCCGGCAGGCTGGTGTACAAGGGAACGATCGACACGGCAAGCTACGCGCTGGTTGATTATAACCGATCAGGAATGCCGTTGGTTGAGATCGTGACCGAGCCGGACCTCAGGTCGCCAAAGGAGGCCCGCATATTTCTGAACAAGTTGCGGAGTATTCTGGAGTATTTGGACGTGTTTGACGGCGATTTAGAAGGTGCTATGCGTGTGGATGCGAACATCTCGATCGAGGGCGGCGAACGTGCGGAAGTGAAGAACATCTCGTCGTTTAAAGGCGTGGAGCGGGCGTTACTGTTCGAGATAACGCGGCAGAAGAATATGCTGCGACGCGGGCTGACTGTACAGCAGGAGACGAGGCATTACGATGAAGTGCGCGGCATTACGCTCTCTATGCGAACGAAGGAGTTTGAGCACGACTACCGTTACTTCCCGGAGCCAGACCTCGTACCGATTCGGATTGCTCCCTATGTGGATGGAGTACGGCAGGAGATACCCGAACTTCCGGACGAAAAGAAACTGCGGTTCGTTGAACAGTATGGCGTAACAAAAGAGCATGCGAATGCGCTCACGTTCGATATCCACACTGCGGACTTTTACGAAGTGGTGGCGTCGAAGATCGATTCGAAGCTGAGCGCGACGTGGATTGCAGATGTGCTGCGAGGCGAGCTGAATTACCGCTCTTTGTCGATGCGTGAGGCCTCAACACGGATCTCACCCGATGCGTTCGTCGCTATTTTGACGTATTTGAAAAAGGGGGTAATCACCGAAATAGGTGCGACGGAGATCATTCGGGAGATGCTTGATCACGGTGGTAAGCCGAAAGAAATCATAGAAAAGAAAGGATTGGGAAGTGTTGGTTCAGACGCAATTGAAACGGCGATCGATACCGTGCTAAAAGAGAATGAAGCAGCCGTTCAGGATTACCAAGCAGGAAAGGAAGCGGCATTGAATTTCCTCGTTGGGCAGGTAATGAAACATACACGGGGTAGGGCAGAGCCAAAAGAGGTTCGTGCAAGGTTCACGGAAAGGATTAAAGGTAGATAAAACGGAGCTAATTCGGAAAAATTTGATTACCCTGCAGTCAACTGTTAATTTTCAAGTTAAACGCGATTATATCGCTTCATCGTTTCCTTCATAGCCGCTTCGGTTTTCCGATTCGCCACTGGCATGACACCAGTTCAAACGCCAGAACAAAAATAGCCTGCTTGTGCTCTTCTTTTTTACGATACACCTGGACGGGGGAAATACCCAGATCGTTATACTTCTTGAAATCGTAGTTCACGCAATTTTCTTCACAGTGCTTCTTCAACTGAGCTAACAACATATGGAGGTATACCAGCTCTTCTTTTTTCATTATCCCTAGACTACTATTGAGATTACAAACGCCGATCTTACAAATCTCAATTTTTTGGGTGATATAAGCGATTTTCTTATTTATTGCGATCGGCATAGTTGTTTGGACATATGCGACTAAAAGCTACACAGAGGGCGAAAAAATTTTGAGGGAACATAAAACCGAGTAGTTTGAAGCGATAGTCAAACTTTTTCCCTTCACTCTCATTTATCTACACCTACCTAAATCGCCATTTACAAAACAGCTCTTTAGGATGCGGATCCGGCGGTGCGAACACGCATTCTACTGTAATGGCAGGATCAATCTCTCGTGCGAATCTTATGAATTCTTCGCGATGCATGTGCTTGCAGACATATTCGCCGAGGCCACGTTTGAGCCGCGCTTCTTGTGGCGGGCAATGGGGAACCGAAATGACAACCTCATCTTCTTTTTCCTCAATCTCATAACTGATAATTGAACTCCAAGGAAAGTACTTCAACGCTTTCACAAAACCCTTCAAACCTTTTTCCTGGATATCGAACCGTTTCTTGATGTCTTTTGCGGCTAATTCAGCAGCCTTGCCCCAGACTTTTTCATTCACGTTCTCAGCAACCTCTCGACCGAACGGTTCTTCAACGTAAAGGAACCAGAAGGCATCGACGACGCGATAGTGCCAGAGTAAAAATTCGAGGTAGCTTTTGAGTTGCGAAGCGTCCATGTTCTCAAACAGTTCGGAGTCCATTAGGTTTAAACTTCTCCTTCCTGCTTGCCAAGCTCGAACGCGCGTTTGTTAACCTCGAGATACTTCGCCTTTATTGATTCGGTGAGTGTCTCCACGAGCAGTTCTTCTTTAAGTGGAATATGTTTTGACAAAGCACCCAGCAGCACGACGTTCATCGTCTGTGGATTACCCGCTTTGGCTGCCAGCTCCGTTGCGTTCAGTGTTTTGACGTTTTTACAGACTTTTTGGAGCGGTGCAAGGACAACATCTAAGGGAGGATAGGTCGCTTTGCCGGTCGTTACTGTCACGGGTAGGATGGGAAAGGTGTTCACGATTGCAATGCCGTCTTTTGAAAGGTAATGAGCGTAACGAAGTGCTTCCGCAGGTTCGAGCGCAAGTAAGAGGTCAGCACCACCGGGTGGCACCATTGGCCCGTATTCGCAGCCCAGTCTGATGTGGCTGATCACGCTCCCACCGCGTTGCGCCATCCCGTGCGTTTCCGCACCACGTACCGAATAGCCAGCTTTTAAACCTGTTTTTCCAATCACATGCGAGAGCAGAATCACGCCCTGACCGCCAACACCAACCATCACGATGTCACATTCTGACGTTTTCATTTCACTTCACCACCTCGATCGCATTGCTCGGACAGATTTGCGCACAGACCCCGCAGCCGCTACAGAGCGCGTTGATTTGTGCTCGTTCACCATCAAACTCGATGGCGGGACAGCCAAACTCCACGCACTGGCGGCAGCCGGTGCATTCATCAGTAACGACAAAGGGTTTGCGCCGTACGCCCGCTCGTCGGGCATTGGTCATACAGGGCTGTTTTGCAATGACCACGGAGAGCCCTTCATGGTCCCGTGCTTTCTTAAAGGTTTCAATCGTTATCTCTAAATCTAAGGGATCAATAGTCTCGACAAAGTCTGCTCCCAGCGCTTTTACGACGGCTTCGAGCGATACGGCCTTCGTCTCGTCGCCCGTTACCGTCACGCCGGTTCCCGGATGGGGTTGGTGCCCGGTCATTGCCGTGGTTGAATTGTCCAGAATGGCAATGGTAATTCTGGCCTTATTGTACACGGCGTTGAGCAATCCGGGCAGTCCGGCATGCAGAAACGTTGAATCGCCAATGCTGCAGCAGATATCTCGTTCTTCGCCGCCAAACCGTATCCCGCTCGCGAGCGTTATACTGGCACCCATGCAGAGGCAGGTATCGATGGTTCCCATGCGAACAGCGAGCGTGTAACAGCCAATATCGCTGGGAAAGACCGCGTCCTTTCCAAACGCTTTTCTCATGGCGTAGTAGGTCGCGCGGTGACTGCAACCCGGGCAGAGTGCGGGCGGTCGCGGTGGCAGGATCGCTTCAGCTTCTTTGAGCGAAAGAACCTCTTTCTGAGGGAGTTCGAGCAACGTAGCAATGGCGTTTCTAACCAGCAATAAATCAAACTCACCCTCACGCGGAATGTGGCCACTCGTCTTGCCGAGGATCGTCACGTGGGGGTTATGCTCTCGTGCTAAACGCTCCACGTATTCTTCCAATACCGGCTCAAGCTCTTCGATTACCATCACCGTGCTCACCTGCGTGAGCAGTTCCGTAATGAGATCAGCAGGCGGCGGAACCGTGCCGATCCTGAGCAGAGACATATCTGCGTCTAACTGCTTTATCGCCTCCTCCGCGTAGAGTCCTGCTATTCCCGAGGCAATGATACCCAACTCTCCGCGTAGCACCAACCGATTCCAGGGCGTTTTCGCAAGAGCTGCCCTGATCCGCTCCTGTTTCTTGAGCAGCACGGTATGACGCGGGCGCGCATGTACGGGAAGCATAACCCATTGCTCTGGCTTCTTTTCAAATTCTGGAGTCAAAAGCCGTTCTCGTATCGTTCCCAAATCAATATCAGCACGAGCATGGGAGACCCGTGTAGTAGGTCTGAGGATAACCGGTAGCTCCAACTCTTCCGAGAGTTCAAAGGCGTACACGCACATATCTCGTGCCTCCTGCGGATCCGCAGGATCAAGGCAGGGGACGCTAGCAAATTGTGCGTACCGTCGCGTGTCCTGCTCGTTCTGGGACGAGTGGCAGAAGGGATCGTCGGCAACAATGAGCACGAGTCCACCTTTCACACCGGTGTACGCAAGTGTCATAAATGGATCTGCAGCAACGTTCAGGCCCACGTGTTTCATGACGGCTACTGCCCGTGTTCCTGTCCACGCGGCACCGGTAGCAACTTCTACCGCGACTTTTTCATTGACTGACCACTCTACATGGAGGTTGTGTTTCTTGGCGAACGGCGCCACGCTTTCCACGATCTCGGATGACGGAGTCCCCGGATAGCCAGTAACAACACCAGCACCAGCCTCGAGGATGCCGTGTGCGATCGCAGCATTTCCCAGCAGATATTCCTTCATAGCACTACATCCTGTAATCTATCTCAAAAAATAACCCTTCTGTATTAAGTAAGCATATATAATCTTGTGATACGCGTTGACATCTGTTTGTAGCGTTCCAATGCCTCTTCTCCATCGTACGCATGCGCGATTACGGAATGCCCGTTATAACTCAGCATCCTTCGGTATATCTCATGTAACACGGGTTCATCGTCCACCACGAAAACCGTTACCATAAAGTCACCCTTTTGGGAGTGTCACGATGAAATTACTTCCCTTCATCCGGTCGCCTTTAATTCTGTCCTCAACCCAGACATTTCCATTGCATTCTCCAACGATCTCTTTTACCAGCGTCAATCCCAGACCCGTTGCCAACTCCTTTCTGTCTAAATGCTCCATTCTGCTAAATATCGTCTCTTTTAACTCATCAGGAACGCCAGGTCCACGGTCTTTAAACTCTATCTTCCAATGGTCCCAATTTTCTGCCACGCTAACAGTCACGTCCACCCTAACCGTGTCATGTCTGCTGTGTTTAACGGCATTTTCGAGGATTACTATAAAACACAGTTTCTAACAGTTCGTTTCCCCGTACTTCTACCTCATTCTCAGCAAAGTGGTAGCTAATTTCTAGTTCTTTGTGGAAGCGGTTTTTGTTAATCTGATGTATCGCACGAGTGAGCAGGGGGAGTATGTTAATAGATTTCAAAGCCAGTCCACGCTTTTGGAGTTTAGAGAGTATGTGCATGTGCCTTGTCAATTTCGTAATACGCTCAGATTGCTCAAGAGCAGTTTTCACACAATCGTTGAATTGTTCAGGAGACTCAGGCAGAGCTAATAACAGCTCCAGAGATGAGAAAATACCTTGGTTCAGATTAGTTATGTCATGTCTCAGGAGATCGGCCAGGAACTCAGCACGATCTCGTTCATACGTGAGTTTTTCGTTTGCTATCTTCAGCTCGGCAGTACGCTCCGTTACACACTTTTCCAGTTCATCATAGGTCCGTATGAGTTTCCTTTCCATCTCTTTTTTAAACAGCGCCATCTCAATAACAGCGCGCACTTCTCTTTTATCGTACGGTTTGAGTATATACCCCGATGGCTTAACGCATTTCGCTCTTTTTATGAGCTCTTCATCCGCGTAGGCGGTCAGGAAGACAATAGAAATATCTAACTCAGCGGTTATCTCTGCAGCGGCGTCAATACCATCTTTTTCTCCGGGCATGGCAATGTCCATCAGAATTAAATTGGGGCGAAGCTCTCGTGCTTTCTTAATTGCTTGCTCAGCCGAAGCGGCGATGCCTGCGGTCTTATAACCCAGCTCTTTTATGTCCTCTTCCAAATTCAACGCTATTATACTCTCATCATCAACGACCAGTATGCTCTTCATTTTTTTGTTTTTTTAAGTTCTTTATCCAGTCCCCCTTAATGTTCATTGCTAATGGTTTTTGGAATTTCAATTGAAAACACGGTCCCTTCATTCAGAGTCAGCTTTATTTTACCCTTTAACTGATCCTCCACCATTGATATCACTAATTTCAATCCCAACGTTTCGCTTCCAAAAGGATCAAAATCCTCAGGAATACCCCTGCCATTGTCCCTCACTATTAAATTAATGGTGTCATCACCTAGTTCACGCATTGAAACTCTAATGCTGCCTTTATTCCTATCGTTGAATGCGTGTTTAAAGGAATTAGAAACAAGTTCATTAATAATGAGTGCACAGGGTATAGCCTGGGAGATTGGAAGGACAACATCTTTGATAGTAACGACGGTCGAGATGCTTCTCTCTTTTTTTGCATGGATTCTCATTAAATAGTCGGCTAATCTTTGAATAGTCCCGCCCATTTCAACCTGTCCGAAATTTTTGCTTTGGTAAAGTTGCGTGTGTATTAAAGCCATCGCCCGGATTCTGCTTTGGCTATCGGATAGCGATTCGATTACTTCTTCATTAGTTGCCCGTCTGACCTGCATATTAAGCAGGCTGGAAATAATCTGGAGATTGTTCTTCACGCGGTGGTGGATCTCTCGCATCAGCTCTTCTTTTTCACACAGCGAAGCTTGCAGTTCCGTTTCAAACCGCTTGCGATCCGTAATATTTCGTGCGATTCCGAGTTCACCAACAATTTTTCACTTTCTCAAAAGTGGTTCCACGTTAAGCTCGCCGAATAGCTGTTCTCCGTTCCTCGTTATAACTTCTATTTCGTACGGGGGCACATGCCCGCCTCGCATTCGATTTTTGAAATTTTCAACTATTTTCTGCTTGCTTTCCTCGGTTAAAAATGCTGCTTCCAAAAAATGTGTGCCAATAAGCTCCTCCCGTGTATACCCGATTACTTCGACAAAATTCTTGTTAAGATCCTCGAATACCCCGTTTATATTGAGCACATATGAAGGGTCAGGTCCACCATCAAAGAGGGACCGGAATTTCTCCTCTGATTGTTTCAGTTGCTCCTCGGCCTGTTTGCGTTCGGTGATGTCTCGGATAATCACGAAGTCCACCGACTTGCCTTGATAGGTAATAATACCTGCGTTTAACTCAGCAGATATCTTCGTACCATCCTTACGTTGAAGTACTGTTTCATAGATGTGCGGGATATCTTCTCCTGCTACACGTCGCTCATAATATTCGGTGACCTTGGGAAGCTCTTCAGGACTTATATAATTGGTGAAAGGTGTTTCAATAATCTCATCTACGGTACCCCCCCACAGCTCTACCAAACTTGGATTGGCATATTTAACTTTCATATCCTGAATGATGGTAATACCGTCTCTAGCTCGCTCAACGAGGTTGCGATATCGTTCCTCACTTTCACGTAGCTCATCTTCTGCCCGCTCGCGTTCAGTGATGTCCGATATGAAATACAACGCAGCAGGTCTGTCTTCCCAGTCAATTACTACTGAATTAAACGCGATCCACCTTACTTCACCCTCTTTTGTGATTATCCTACAAGGATCAGCAAGGGGCAATTTTTCACCCTTCAGCCTTCTTTCATAACGCTCAACTATCCGTGCTTGATCATTAGGATGAATGAATTCAACAAAGGGACTAGACATCAGCTCCTCCACTGAATAACCTGAAACCTCAGCGGCACGGGGATTGACAAATTTAAAATAATCCTCCTGAGCCAAAACAAGGGCTTCATTGGTATGATTGACCAATTCGCGATATTTTCTTTCTGATTTTACAAGTGCCTCCAGGTCACGTTGTGCCGCTTCATACAGCCGTGCGTTATCGATGGCGATAGCTGCGTGGTTCCCGAGTGCTAAGAGGAAATTCACCTCTTCGACGAGCATCTTTTCCTTTTGGGAGAACACGGTCATGACACCCACCAATTTATCCTTCGCCTTGAGCGGCACTATCACAAAGCACTTCACTCCGAATGCTCTCTGAGCACCAGCCACCAGCATTTTTGCAATCTTGGATCCCAGAAGGTCAGAGCCATCGGCGGTCAAGTATGGCTTCCCTGCAATTATTGCCTCCCGGACAGCGGTACTCTTCGTGTCTTTTGCAGAAAAGACTAAATCGTCAAGGTTCATTCCGAGGAGCTTGTTCAACTCATCCAGTACTTTTTTGCGAACATGGGTCACCGTAACTCGGAAGAGCTGATTCTCCTCGTCAAAAAGAGCAAAAAGGGGAGGATACGGTTCTCCCAATGTGGAGAGTACCTGTTCTTGAATGCTTCGCAAAACTTCCAGCAGATTAAGGGAGCTCGTTACCATCATTGCAATATCGTTGAGGGCTGCCAACTCGTCGCTGCGACGGTGAAGTTCTTCTTCCGCGCGCTTCCGCGCAGTGATATCGCCAGCGACATACACAACGCCTTTCGGGTTTCCCTTCTTGTTCTTCATCGGAGACGCGGACAAATTTACGGGAATGCCGCATCCATCCTTTGTTACATACGTGGTTTCAAAAATCGTAGCCTTCTGTTCTTCTTTCAGCTTTTCCAGCTTTTCTTTTGCCTCTTTTTCAACCAGAATAGTATGAAAGTGCATACCCGACAACTCATGCTTGGTATACCCCAAAAGGTCCAACGTTGCCTCGTTGGCCTTAGTAATAAAACCGTCACGATCAACCACGATCAGTGTATCGATCATCGTATGCAGAATGTCTTCAAGCTCGGTATTCGCGGTACTCTCCGCATCATGCGATTTCTTTACCGGTGCAGTCATCTTATTGGATGATCCTCCTAATCTCACGATTTGATCAATAGAGCATCAACTCTTACAAGAAGTTAACATATATTATAAATTTTTCGCTTTTAGAAAAACCGAAAATCCGATCTCTACGGGTCTTAATCTGCCGTATCACTAAATTATTCCCCAAATACCCTCAATGATTCTGATACAACGCAGACACGATTTCACCTATCGTTTCGAGAAATGCTCGATCTTCTTCGGTGAAGGGTGCGCGGGCATAAGAGTCGATATCCAGCACACCGACAAGCTCGCCAGTTTTGAAAATCGGAACGATGATCTCAGACTTTACTTTGGGACTGCAAGAGAGATAGTTTGCCTCTTGTGAAACATCCTGAACGATGATTGTTTCCTTTCGCTCAGCCGCCTGGCCGCATAAGCCCGTTCCGAACGATATTCGTCCGTGTTCTGTTGGCTCACCAACAAACGGGCCGAGAGCGAGTTCACGGGGTTGGTCGAGAAGGTAAAAGCCGACCCAGTTGTAATAAGGAACATTGTCCTTGAGTAGCTTACAGACGGAGAAGAGCTTTTCGTCCGTCTCTTGAGGTCTTGCGGCGATCTCTCGTACTTTGTCAACGAGAGAAGTGAGAAATAGCTGCTTATCGGGGGTTTCGTTCATGGCGTTATCACCATCATTGGAAACTATCTGTTATGGTTACTCAACAAGTAAAACGAGTTCTGTAACTACAAAAAAAGAAAAGAAAAATGAGGGAGTCCTTAGAACCGTAAGGCTTACGTTACTCCCCTACAAATCCTGCCAAACGCTGCGCCTGCATACCTGCCTTTGCAAGCAAAGCCGGCATTGTCTCCTCTGCGTATACGCACGCATTGATAGAGAAATTCCTGGCTTGTGAGTACGCCTTCTGCAGCAGAGGTTTTATCGTTTCCGGCGTTGGATACGCAATATTAAACGCTACGTTCAGAGACTTGTCACTCGCTTCGTATAACAGATCAGCAATCGTAAATCGTGTTGGATAGCCGTACTTCAGATGTGTGACAAGCGAGAACGCTGCTTTCGCTCCTGCCTGTACGTCAGACACGTACTGTTCGACATCTACATGTAGCACGTCAGGTGTGAAGAGCACTTTGCCGTCGCGATCAAACACGGCACTTAAGTCCAACCCTTCCTTTACCGGATAGATCTCAAGCCGTGCCAGGATGTCAGCAAACTGCGGCGAAACGATTTCGCCTTCCTTCACGGCGACCTTCCGCTGCTTTACGACCACCTTGCCACCATCGATTCCCGCAGGTATGCCCAAACTCTGTAATTCGCCGACAATCGGTCCCGGCCTGAGTGAGGTCGGGCCGTTCTCTATGGCAATATCAAACGGAGCGACGGCACCTGCTTTTATCGGTGCAGGTATCTTCCCCTCCTCCAGTAGGTTGTACAATTCAAATGCATCGAAATCGGTAAAGATCAACGCCACCTGATCGTCGATAAAATCGACCATATCATTCATGCCACTTTCGCCCAACGAGAGAGAAATCAAGCTATTCTTCGATACGCGCAAAAGTACTTTTCCTTGGAAATCCTTTCGTATCCGCTGTACCTGGTTAGAGCCCAATCCTCTTATCTTCGCCATGCCTACTGTTGGATACGCGTCCATCAGACTTTTGAGAGCTTCTACCTGCTCCTTCTTCCATTGCTTTGCCCGTTTGACTTTCTTTTTCATCTTTATCCCTCACACTACTTTCACAGTGGGGCCCATGGTGGACTTCATGTAAATAGAAGCGATATTTTGCCAACCCCGTTCTAAATGTGACTCGATCGCTTTGAGCACCGCAGCGGCATTCTCCGCGATATCCTTCGCATCCATGTCTCGACGGCCGATATTCACCCAGATAGTCGTGGTTTTCGACTTAATCCGCGCGATCTTTGCCAACCGCGCCAATATCTGTGCGGGATCCACACCCGGTGGGAGCGGTTGCGGCATCTTACCGCGCGGACCTAAAATAGTACCTAAACTCTTACCAATAAGCGCCATCAGAGCGGTATCGGCAACAAAATAATCGTATTTCTGTACCAACTGCCGTGCTGTCTTCTTGTCCATCCGCTTGAGCTCTTCCGGGTCTATCACATCCGCACCGGCCTCTTTTGCTTTCAACGCCACCTCACCAGAGGCAAAAACGCCTATCGCCGGTTCTCTTATCCTTTTCGGCAGCACGACATCCACATTTATCCTGTTCTTCGGCTGCTTTAAATCGACATTCTTCAAATTGATGCAGAGGTCTACACCCTCAACGAAACCTCGCTCTTGTGAGCTTAATACCTTCTCCACAGCTTCTACTATCTCTTCTGCCTCCATTTTATTCGCCTATCACCTCATCATACACGCCTTCGTCTATCTCTTTCTGTATATCCCTTGGATCCTTCCCCTCGACCTTCAACCGCATTGAAACGCAGGTGCCGACAAGCTCTTTAACCGCAGCTTTTAACGAAGCGGCTAAAATACCCTCTCGCTTCTTTTTCGCTACCTCTCTGAGCTGCTCCATCGATATTTCACCAGTGTAATCGGTTGTCGAGTCAGTTTGTGCCTTCTCAAGCCCAATCTCTTTCTTTATCAATGCTGAAGTCGGCGGTACGCCCACGGATATATCCACCTTACCGCCATCAATCTTTATCTTCACGGGAACGGTCATTCCCGCATAGACCTTCGTGCTCTCATTCACCGACTCCACGATCGCTTTTATATTCACCCCGAGTGGCCCCAGAGCCGGTCCTAACGGTGGTCCCGGGTTCGCTTTTCCCCCTTCTATCAAGACTTCAACGACGTCCATTTTTATCCTCTTCGTACTCAGTAAGTATCAGGTCTGAAGTATCCCATTTCCGCGATACGCACATCTGAGACCTTTATAATTATACCTTACTTTGTTTTATTTCTTTCTCTGTTAAGATATCTTTACAGAAAGAAGCATAAAAATGCATGATTTATAGCGTTACTATCATTCTCAAAATCGTCGGTCGCCCCTCACTTGTAATTGGGGCGAGCCGTGATTTACTACGTTGGTTTAAACAAACGGAAAATTTAGCTCGACCCGTAGTAATGTTTTTCTCAGAACACCCAACCACAGAAAAACGTTAAACGGGTAAAGCCGCGAGGATTGAGAGATTAATTGCCTTAGCCCGTGCATACTCAAAATCAGAGGGAGCCCCTCATTTTAAAATTTAATTTCAAATGCCATAGGTAGATAGAAATTTAAATGTTTTATATACCCAGACTACTAGTTGTCCTATAGGCGAGATTATATGTTTGCGATATTGGATCATTCTCCAAGTTTTGAAGAAATATTGTCGTTGGTTATACCATCTACCGTTGCTATAGCCGTTGGCCAGACGACAGAGGGAAAACCAAACATTGTTGGAACCGGTTTTGCATTGAGCATTTCAGAATTCTTTGCCACTTGCTGGCATGTGGCAAAATTAGAAGATGAGCTTAGTGGGCTTTCAGTTAGTGAATTATCCTCAAGAGGCTTAACTGATAACAAACTACGTATTGGTTTTTTAAAACCTGACAGCGAGTATTTTTGGAAGGAAGCCGAAAAAGGCACATTTTTTCGGGCTGTTGACGAAACAAACGATATCTGCATTTATCGCGTTGTCGGAGTTTTTATTCCACCGCTAGACATTATTCATGAGGATAAGTGAAATCGTGGGGCTGAAGTTGGAATAATTGGTTTTCCTGGTGGAATTTCTCAGCAGGGAGTGAAGCTGAGAGTTTACGCTTTAAAAACAATAATATCGAGTGCACTCGAGTTGCCTTTACCTGGCGGAAAAATCACTCCAAGATTGGCACTGGGAATTGCAGTAGGAGGAGGTTTTAGTGGGGGACCAGTAGTCTCAACTCGTACTGGTCAAGTAGTCGGAATGATTAGCTCAAAGACGTTAGAGGGAACTGGTGGGCAACAATGGCCCTCCGGTATATCACTAGCAGTTACTCCAATTTTGCTTCGACAGACATTAGAGGCTGCTATAGAAGGGACTACAGATGCAATCAAAAATGGTCTTATTAGTAATTTAGCTAATTTAGCTAGAAGAAATGAAACAGAGTAAGAATAAAATCACATTTGCTTAACTACTTTTCTCAAAGTTGGCTAGTGGTCAATCAAAATTAACTCAAATACGTTTCATGGATGAGTTCTCGGAACGGAGATTTTTCAATCCCTCGCTCCTATCTATATCTAGCGGAGGAACGGGGGCCAAAATAGTAAAAATTACAGCCGCCTAACCTAAAGATGGGTGTTCATCCTCATGCCAACAGTATAACTCAAAAAAGACCAGTCAACAAGTCTATAAGAAAAGTTAAACGCCTGATCACCGACTTGTACTTAACTAACGGATTTTCGTCAAGTTGGCGTATCGGTAATCAAAATTAAGCCTGATAACAACTTGACACTTACTTTCCTACACCACGCCGTTTTATCACTGCCACCTTGTCAATCACCCGCACTTCCGGCTTCATCTTCTCGTATACCGAAATGACGGTAGCATCGAGGCCGCCAAAATGCGCTTCTATACGCGCCATATCTTCGTAAGAAAGCGGTTTTACCGAGCACGGTCTCAGCGGAGTATTCAGTTGCACCTCGTCCGGCTGTAGCTCTTTCGCGATTCGTGCCATTGCCGCTCCCGCGTCCTTATTCTCCGCAACGAACATCATTTGAAGGCAGAGCGTGCCCGCATACCCTTTCCTGAATTCCTTAAGGCCCGTTATTATGGCGTCCAGTTTAATGTCCTCGCTTACCGGCCTATTCACCGTCTCGAAAGTGCGCTGATCGGGCGCATCGAGCTTGGCGACCACGATGTCCATCTTCTGCAACGCTTCCCGTACGCTCGCATCGGTCATCAAAGCAGCGTTTGTCAGGATGGCAAGCGGTTTCGTGCTGTATCTTCGAATCACATCGATAACCTCGCCGAGATTCGCACCCAGTGTCGGCTCGCCCATGCCTGCAAACGTAATCACATCGGTGGTTTCAGCAATAGCACTTGCAATCGCTTTAAACTCACGCTCGATCTCGTCCGTTTTTACGTACACCTCTCGATCGACGGTTCTGTTCCCCGCTCGTCCAAGCTGGCAGTACACGCAGTCGAACGAACAGGTCTTCTCCCTCGTGCTTAAAATATCCACTCCTAACGACCTGCCCAATCGCCACGATGCCACCGGGCCATACAGGAATTGCATTTAGATCTCTATCACCTCGCCGGCTCCACACCACACGGTCCTCTCCGGATAACGTTCCGCTATCTTTCTTTTATGCACCGTGCAATGGCAAGGCATGATCAATTTGAGCCGTTGTAACGACTCGAACGTATCAAACCCGTGAAAACCGCCGATCACTCCGTACAACTCACCAAACGTCGTTGCTGCCGCTAAAATACTCTCCAAACCCGGATGCGCACAGCCGGTCAGAACAACCACACCTTCCCCGCCGTGCGTTTCTAAAACCAATGACTGCTCTTTAATTGATCCGCCAAGATCGCCGGTTGTATACACCCCCGGAACGATCTCCCTTGGTTCCGATACCTCAACAATGCGCGCTGCGTTCTTCGCGATCTCTTGCTTCACACCGAGTGGGAACGAGCGAGGGAGCCACACGGCAACCTCAGGATGCAACACGACCTCAACACCGCCAATGTGGTCCCAATGATTGTGCGAGAGCGCAATAATCGCAATGTCCTCTTTTTGCAGTCCTAATAGCCGCATGTTGTGAGCCAATATCTCGGCAGACGCGCCGGTATCAAACAGTATTTTCCAATCTCCTGAGTCGATGAAACAGGAAAAACCCCAGTCGCTTATGAATCCCTCCTTCGCTTCATTATCATAGACGATACTCAGTTTCACTTTTCCTCAGCTTTATATCTGACCTGCAACAACTTAATAGTATATTTCTTCGCGCACCAACCTGTGAGAACGATGATAAAAGAGTTTGGAACAGATGTGAGGGAACGGGTGGATGAAGTGAGGGATCGAGTTGATGTGGTGAGGCGAATGAATAAAATGGTTCTCGCTAAGTTCCTCATTCCCTGGGGTATCGCTGCTGCTACCGTCCTGTTTTTCTGGGCCTTTGTTGACCCTGCAAATTATCAAAATTATATCTCGGTATTTGCCACGTATTCTTTGCTGCCCGTTGGCGGTGCCATCGCCTCAATACCTGCGGGGTTAACGCTGCCACCGCAGAATTTTATTGCATTCGTGGTCTACACCGAAGCAGTGCTCGCCCTTTTCCTAGTCTGGAACTTTGATTTGGCAAAGAAGATACCTGGCATCGGGCAGCTCGTTGCACGCGCGGAGCGACGCGGGGAAGCGGCGTTGGTGAAACACAAATGGGCGAAGCGACTAGGGTTTCTCGGCGTCACTCTGCTTGTGACCTTCCCGTTCGTCGCCGGGAGTGCAATCGGATCGGTAGTCGGAAGGCTTATAGGACTGCCACCCTTTCCCACGTTACTCGCTGTGATCACTGGCACATTCGTACGGTCCACCATTTTGATTTACTCCGGGCGGCTGGTCGCATTCCTGGTGAGATTGTTTTTATAATTAAATTAACAAATAGAAACTAACAAGTGGAGTTGGTAGCGGTTTTTAACGATACAGCCAGGATGGCAGAGTGGACAAATGCGGTGGCCTCGAGAGTCACTGTCCCGTAAGGGACGCTCAGGTTCGAATCCTGATCCTGGCGCTCCTACTTTTTTACGTGTGAATCTTCACTGCACTTTTTTAAGCACCGATTTGGATAACAGCCCACAAAAGCAGCGTTGCACATCGTGCCAGCTCGTTCGAAGCACCCATGACGTCGCCACTGATTATGCCAAATTTCTGCTTCGCAATATGCGCAACGACAAATGCGACTATCACGCCCGTGAACACGATAACGAACCGAAACGAAGCGGTAAAAAATATCGCAATGATTACTGCAGAAAGCAGGGCACTCAGGTATTTTAGCCGCGTGGAAGACCGTATAAACAGCGTCCCCAGTCCTTCCGAACTCTCGAATCCTTTGCCAAGTATCAGGCACGTGTTCATACTCAGCTTTGCAGCAACTTCCGCGGTTACGAATACCGCAGCAAAACCGTAAAACGAGCCGAAATCAAAGTCAAAAGCAGCCGTGGTCAAATCTGCACCCACAGCCTCGATAGCGAATAAACTCACGAGGAGAACAAGGACAACGGCGAACAATCCCGCGATTCCTATAGCATTATCTTTCATCGCCCGTCGCTTCTCTTCCTTGCTGCCAGGCGCCATAACACCGTCAAAGAAATCCGCTACACCGTCCAGATGCAGCAGACCCGTAACGAGGTAAAGAGCGAGCAGTGTAACCAACGCGGCAATTTCAGTCGTTTTGCTCAGAACTCCAAACACGACAAAGGCTACCACGGCGACCACTAACCCTACCACTAAACCCACAAGCGGGAAGAGGTGACTCTTAGCTTTAACATCTTCAATCTGTACGTTCTTTTTTAGTGGAATCTGCGTTAAGAAACTGATGAGGTCGAGCATTTGTAGATCATCCTTTCCTTCCAACCGGCATTATATATAACGGATTCTCGTGCTCTTGTACACCCACGACGTCCGTAACGTCACTGTCAGAAAAAGCACCTATGGTCACCGTTCCAAGGCCTAAGGCATCAGCCTGCAAGTAAACATTTTGTGCTGCGTGCCCAGCCTCCATGTATACGTATCGAATCCCTCGTTCCCAGTATTTCCCGGTCGTTCGTTCATAAACCGCAGTGAATACGATGTTTATCGCAGCATCTTGTATGCATTCCTGGCCGAGAGCAGCATCTGCAAGCTCAGCCTGTACGTCGCCGTCTTTAACCTTTTCCAGCTCGTGTTCTTGCGGTCGGTATCGGTAAACGCCATCATCAATACCATCTACAGTCCCGATAACGACGTAGAGCTCAAGCGGATAAAGCGCACCAGCAGAAGGTGCTGTTCTTCCTCCCCACGAAGCGGTAATACCTTGAGCTGCCCAAAGTAGCTGCGACACTTCTTCAATGGTCAAATTCTCACCCGAGTAAGCTCTTATCGACCTTCTTTGTAATAAAGCCTCCTCCACTGATGTTTCGCTTTCATACCGCGGTTCAGGAAGTTTTATTCGTTCCCCGATTTCTATTTGTTGCATTTGTTTCGTTTTGGTGGACTCCGCTGGTTTCTGTTGGATAAAAAAAGCAAATACTAGTACAAGTGCCGTTATCACGACAAGTGCCACGCCTATACCTATAAGTATTGTTTTGGTGGGCATTCAATACTAATTACATATGGACGCATTAAATAATCTTCAATTCATGGTGCGATGAGGGGTAGCCTATAAGTATCTGCGGTTTAAAATGTGCTTTTTGGGTTCCATTTTTCCACGTACCTTCTACATCATCTAATCTTCAATGCAACCATTCCATCCACATTAGACGGCACCCGGCTATACGGTTTATGTAAAAAGTAGCTCAAAGCAACTTAAATTTCAAATAACCTACGTTCGCCACCACTGTAACGCTTTGAAAGTAATCATGGAAATGTTACGCGAAAACAGTAACATATATGAATAACCTTTGCGGAAAATCATTTTAGCAATGAAGATAAAGTTGTTTGTAAGCAATTTAGCATTCCGATCCCTACATAGCTGTGTGGGGAAGGGATAAAGATGAATAAAAAAAACAGGAGGTGATAAAAAAATGAACATAAAAGAAGATACTATGTTGATAACTTTAGTGCTCGTAATGATTGCCTTGATATTCGCCGTGATTGCACCATCGACAACAGCAGATCCCGAGACGCCAGTAGGGCATCCTGCAGGGTTTGGTGTGAATAAGGAGTCGTACCCTGATCCTGTAGCGGCGTATAGAGTCGGCGATACGATCAATTATTCCATACGGCTGGTAAACGACGTAAGTTCTTACAACGCCAAGGTGAATGTCTGGGATATTCTTCCCAACAATACGAAGCTAGAATGGCGAGGTAATGCCTCTGTAGAATTTCCGGTAGGAGGTGCCCCAGAGTGGTGGAACTATTCGACGACGGTAATGGCCGATTGGGACACAACAACTAACCCCTGGAATGAACCGGGTAATGATAAATTCACAAACGTTGTCTTTGTAAACGGCAGTGATGACAACCCCAATTTCGATGGCGGCGATACAATTGAGGCTTTTGTGCAGTTTTCCTCACCGCTAAGCCTAGAAATCGACTTCGACTGGGAACCTGCGTGCTGTAAAAACATCAGTTTTAACGGATGGGCTGACAATGAGGTGGTGAATTACACCTGGGATTTCGGTGACGGTGAGACTGAGTTCCATGCAGAAAACTTGCCTGGAGAAACTTTCCACGTCTATGAGGATGACTGTGGTTGGTACACCGTTACTTTGAGCGGCTGGAGCTTAGGTGGCGATTACAACGAGGCGGAGAAAGATATCTATGTGGACTGTGGTCCGAGTAGTGTGACGGCAATGGCAGATCCCAAATGCTATGAGAAAGATGGCACAACAATAACCTTTAGTGCTACCGCAACGCCTGATACGTTGCCGATTGTAAAATACGAGTGGAACTTCAGTGACGAACCCCCCGGGACAGTCCATGAAGGACAGATCGTAGAGCACATGGTTGATCAAGACATAACCGCAACGGTTACGGCATATTCAGGGTTGGAAGATGATACGCTCTGCTGTTCCAATAAAGACACAGTAGAGGTAGGCCCCTGTTCAACAGAAGTACCAGTACTATTGCCAATCGGCCTAATAGCACTTGTGGGGTTGCTGACCGTTATCGCCACGAGCACGATTTTGAGGAAGAAGAAGTGAAGTATTTTATCGTCCTCGAAAGAGGTTGGTAGTAAGCTCCGGTATGGGGGGAATCTGATTTTTCCCTTCCTCTTTTTTTCTTTTTCACCGCGGCCATCTATACAAGAAGCGGCGAGGAAAGGGGCGAAGAAAATGCAGAAAAAGGATGTGAAATACAAACCTAACCGTTCTGTTTAATAGTCTGCGGGAGTCCATGACCGCCCGTGGCCTGAAACGAGCAATTTTTGGGAAAGTGCGGTATATGAATGCGAACGGTCTGAAACGAAAGTTTGACGTAGAGGGGTATGCGAAAAAGATTGAATCACTTACTACTTAGTTTGGGATACCAAACATAGTCCACGGCTTGGGTTATGCTATTCTATACCTGCTTCCACTCTTTTCGATAAATCCTTCATCTTGCAACTGCATGAGAGTGCCCTTAACTCGTGCAGGATCTATATTGAGCGTGTGTACGAGTTCACGTTCAGAAAGGCTCGTTTCACGTGTGAGTACTCTAAGAATCATTCCTCGAAGTTCTCGGTTCGAACCTTTAAATGGTGTTTGTTTGTGATAATGCGCGCTCTTCCTACTATGATTTTGACGCTGTTGCTTCAGCATAACTCCGTAATCCATGAGCGCATTGTACCACGTTCGTGGACGAGAGAAGTCAAGTGTCTGTTCTATCAAGGGAAGAATCTCGCTATCATTGATCTCGCTCTGATTGTGAAAGAAGAAATGGATGAACACCGTCCGTATGTTTGTCTCGATGAATACCACCGGTTGATCAAATGCAAAGGTGGCGATTGCTGATGCGGTATATCGGCCAATTCCAGAAAGTTTCAGTAACTCGTCTGGTTGAGACGGAAGCATGCCGTCAAATGAAGCCACCACAATTTCAGCGGATCGTTTCAGCGCGATGGCTCTTCGATTATAGCCCAGTCCTTGCCAAACCTTCAGGATCTCTTGAAGCGAAGCCCGAGCGAGTGCGTGAAGATCGGGGAATGTTTTGATAAATGCTTCGTATTTCTCGATGACGCGTTCTACCTGTGTCTGTTGCAGCATAATCTCTGAGACGAGGATATGATAGGGATTATTCGTCTCGCGCCAGGGAAGCTTACGACCGTGTTCACCGAAGTACGCGTAGATGAGATCCCGGAATGCGCGAACCGCTTCTTCTGATAGCGTTTTATCTCTTGAAAGTGTGAAGTCCCCGATAAATGCTCGCTCTGCTTGGGAAATACCCCTCATCTCCCTATTCGTCTTCACAATGTCTCCTTGTTATGAGGGTAGATAAACCACTCTTGTCAAAGGGGGAGGGGGAAAAAATAGGGGTTTCACCGAGATTACTCTTCTACGACTTCGACGCCCTTCCAAAATGCGACATAGTCCGTAATCTGCGTTGCCGCAGGGTTTGGTGCAGGGTAATACCAGGCCGCGTCTTTGTTTACGTCCCCTTTGACCACGACATCGTAATAGCTTGCCTTGCCTTTCCATGGACACGTGGAGTGGGTTTGCGTTTCTTTAAGATATTCGCGTTTAACGGATTTCGGGGGAAAATAATGGTTACCCTCTACGATAATGGTCTTATCGCTTTCCGCTATTATTTCTCCATTCCAAATCGCTTTGACCATAGTTGTTCCTCTTATTTTGGATAAATATGCTCCACTTGGTAAAGAGGTTCTGATAAAAATATCTCATCCTGGATACCTCCCTTCACACAAATCAAGGATCTGGTTGTTAGGATAGTCACCTACGTTAACGGTTAATCCTCACTGGACTACGCTGCTAGTAATGAGAATTCATGGTATCTATCGTTATCGTACTCGTCCCTCCGCTTTCAACAGGTCTACCGCCTTTACTGCACTTTTTTCTTTGTCTTTTATCTCGAGCATGATATCAAAGTCGAAGTCTTCTGTTTCTTTTATAAATTGTTTAAAGCTGTTCAAATCAATCGATTCGGCGTGTTTTCCTTTTCTTCCACGGGGTTGTTGCGAGCTGTAATCAACCATCGGTACGCCATCTGTTTCTGTCCAGGTTTTGGTAAACAGCTCAAATGCTTCTCGTACCGTCTCTCCTGTATTATTAAGTTCATGATGGTACACATCAAATAAAACGGGAATCCCGGTTTCTCGGTGTATCTGCAGGCAGTCCTCCAGCGTGTAAAGCGTGTCATCGTTCTCGATCACCAACCGTTTTTGTATCCGTTCGTCGAGATCATTGAACCGCCTGATAAAGCGTTGCATGCTTTTCGCTTTGTTGTCGTACACGCCGCCGACATGTATCTGTAT
>CAYUEX010000007.1:0-29175 GCA_964443855.1 uncultured Halobacteria archaeon
TCCTAATCAAGCTATACACCTGAACGTCGAAACTAAACGGAAACTCAAAGAATCATGCACTACATAATCACAGAAAAAGGAACGACCGCAAAGAAGATTGCAGCTATTCTATCCGCTGGTAAAGCAAAGAAGCGAAAGATAGGAAATGTCGATGCGTACGAGTTCGACGGCAAAGTAGTTACAGGACTTAGTGGTCACGTGATCCGGCTGGACTTCCCGTCGGCGTACAATAATTGGAGCAAGATAAACCCTGAAAAGTTGATCGACGCTAAAATCGTCGCAATTTCGTTAAAAAAGACGATTGTAAACGCGCTGGAGCAAGTAGCCAAAAATGCTACTAGCGTGACGATTGCAACTGACTATGACCGCGAAGGTGAGTTAATCGGTGTCGAAGCGCTCAGGATCATCAAAAAGATCAATCATGACGTGAACGTTGACCGGATGCGGTACAGTGCACTCACGGAGCAAGCGATAAAGGAGAGTTTCGAGGCACGAAGCGACGTTGATTATGGCCTGGCGGCATCGGCCGAAGCACGAGGGATCATTGACCTGATCTGGGGCGCAGCGCTCACACGGTTTATTTCGTTATCGGCGAATCGTTTGGGCGAGGAGTTCTTTTCTGTTGGTCGGGTCCAATCGCCGACACTTGCCCTGTTGGTAGACAAAGAGAAGCAGATACGAAAATTTGTACCCAAGAACTACTGGGAACTGCATGCGCAGGTAAAGACGGAGAAGGAAGAGATCTTCGAGGTCAGCCACAAAACGCAGAAATTCTGGGATAAAGAAGAGGCTGAGGCGATAAAATCGCGAATAGAAGCTGCTCGTGAGGGATGCGTCTCTACGGTGAAGACGCGTGTGCGGACCGAAAAGCCACCGACGCCGTTTGATACGACGAGTTTTATACGCGCTGCATCTGCCATCGGCTACACTCCAAAGCGGGTAATGGCCATTGCTGAGGGCTTGTATCTGCGAGGGCTCATCTCGTATCACCGTACTGACAATACCACGTATCCGGACACGCTCGATTTAAAGGCGTTAGTGACTCTGTTCCACGAGCACAATGAATTCGGCAATTACGCGCGCCTATTACTTAATAAGAAGCGATTGAAGCCCACGGCAGGTAAAAAGAAAACTACTGACCACCCGCCGATACATCCGGTTTCAGCGGCATCGCAAGGTGAAATGGAGAAGCCCGAATGGAAAGTCTATGAACTGGTGGTACGGCGATTTTTAGCCACGCTTTCTGATGCCGCGAAATGGGAAGATACCGACGTCAAGATCGATTTCGGTGGCGAGTTCCTGCAAGCAAAGGGAAGAGAATTGAAGGAAGAAGGCTTCCTCGCGATCTATCCGTACCAGAAGAAGGAGGAGGTAGCAATCCCGAAGCTGAAAGAGGGCGAGCACGTGCACATCGAGCAGATCGAGCTTTTAGAGAAGGAGACCAAACCTCCGAAACGGATTTCGCAAGCAGGCCTGATAAAGAAGATGGAAGAGTTGGGGCTGGGCACGAAGAGTACGCGACACGAGATCGTAGGGAAGTTGTACGAACGGTCATACGTGCAGGACAACCCAGCTAAGCCTACCGAGAAGGCAATTGCGCTGATCGATTCGTTAGAGAAATATGCAGAGTTGATAACGAAGTCGGAGATGACAAAGACGCTCGAGCAGGAGATGGACGAAATAAAGGAGGGCAAACGAACGAAGAAGGACGTTGCAGACGATTCGCGGAATATGCTGCATGAAGTGTTTACGGAGATGACAATGAACAAGGCTGAGATAGCGAAATCACTGCGAGATGCCATGCGCGGCGGCACAGTCGTAGGAACCTGCCCGGAATGTAGCTCCGAACTCTTGATGCTGACCTCGCAACGTGGTAAGCGCTTTATTGGCTGTCGAAATTATCCTGCCTGCGATTTTTCGCTGCCGTTACCCAAGAGTGGCAGAGTGGTCGTGACCAATGAGACCTGCGATAAGCACCCGTCACTGTTCAAGCTAAAAATACTAAAAAAAGGCTCGAAACGACCGTGGGAGTTGGGCTGTCCGTACTGCAATTACCTGCAGTGGAAGGAGAAGTGCGAGGCTGAAGATAAGAACGCCTGAGTTCTCCCGCTCGGCAAATAAAGTCCAAACTTTAGGTGGTGGGCCCTTTCAATGTCAATGGGCGGCGTGTACGCATTTCAAAAATATCGGTGAAAAAGCGTTCTGTGGCGGTTTAACAACTATGGTAAAACCAAAATCTTTCGAGATATGACCAAAAATGGTGGTGACACAGACCTGTTCAAACGTGATGGGTTTTTATAAGGGTTTTTTTATATGGTGGTTTTATAATTAGGGATAAGAACCGAAATGGATAAGATGCTGTTTAACGAGGAAGTACAGTATTTCAACCACGAGCTATCGGAGGCGATCGAGCAGAAATTGCAGGGGTGTCACAATGAGCTTTTTTGCGATGCATTAAGCTACATAAAGGATACCGGCGGAAAGCGACTGCGGCCGATTATTTGCTTCCTCTCGGCTGAGGCGGTGGGTGGCTCACGTGAAGAAGCGATGTCCACCGCGATAGCCATTGAACTACTCCATAACGCTTCCCTGGTTCACGATGACATAATTGATAATAATTACATACGGCGAAAGAATCCGTCCAATCTCGCGATGTACGGTGAGAAGAAAGCAATCGTCATTGGCGATCTCTTGTACGGACTTTCGTGCGAAATGCTTGCCCGGTGTGGGGTGCCAGAAGTCGTGAGCGTGGTATCGAGTGCCGTGGCTGATATCGCTATGGGTGAATATCTGGAGTTTAACCTCCGATACTTGCTCGAAGCGACAGAGCACTCATACATGGAGGTTGCCGAGCTAAAAACTGCAGCTACGTTTCGAGCAAGTGCAGAGGCCGGAGCAATGCTCGGCGGTGGCAGCAAGGCAGAAATCGAGAACCTGCGCAACTACGGTAACAATTTGGGCATTGCGTTCCAAATTCAAGATGACCTCCTGGATATCTGTGGTGAAACCGAGAAGATCGGCAAACCGGTTGGATTGGACATTAAAAATGGTGAGCGGACATTGCTCATTATTCACGCATTAAACCATTCAGAATACCCTGAAAAGGATTACATCAAAGCGATTCTCTTTGGCGATGGCGAACCCGAAAGCTTTGACATTGATAAAGTACGAAGAATATTGGTCAAATCCGGCTCGATTGATTACGCACTTCAGCTTTCTGAAGTGTTTGTTAAGACTGCGCTGAATTGTATTGCTGGACTCGAGGATTCGGAAGCAAAGCGTAAGCTGCAGTTCATCGCGGACTTTTCGCAGGAACGAATAAACAAGTACGTGCTCAATGCCTTGTAACCGTTCGCGAATTCTTCACGATGCGAAGGCAGCCAAGCCAAATCAAATTAATCGGACATAAACCGATCCGGTCGTTACCCTCTATGGTGTTTCCACCCCTCTGAAGCATAAAGCCTTCCACCACTCGCCGTCATCATCGATGAAATCGTCAGATTTACAGAGGGCCATGTCTCGATCTGATACTCCTGGCAAAGCTCTTAAGCAGTAGCTAGTGCACACGAAATGATACCCAAAAATCTATGCTGGCGCAGGAGCAATTTTTGCGGTACAGGATTCGATACGGGAATCACATGGAAAAAACCGAAAGCTTTTTAAGGAGTGATCGAATACGTTCATTCCATGTATGTTGATATATTGTTGCTGGCAACTCTGGCGGGTATCGCGGTGTTATTCTCTTTAGGGGTCTTAGTGAGCAAGGATAACTTTTATTCAGCGCTCTATATGTCCGTAACACAGGTGTTTGTAGCAACCGTTTACGCGTTTTTTAACCTCCAACCGGTCTTCGTTTTACTGGTCTTTATCTTTGTCGGTGCGATTGGTATCGTAACGGTGGCGCTTGCGGCGACGTACAGATCTGAGCCGGAAAGGCAAGTTTCGGGGTTCTGGGTGCTCCCGGTGTTTTTAACGGTGCTCATCATTGGCGCGGCCATAATGAGTAACCTCCTCTTTGCTCCGCAACCGATATCTTCCGGTACCATTGCGTTTGAACTGATGAATTTTATACCCATTGCTGAATACCTGCTGATCATTGTAGCCTTAATCTCGCTCGTTGTGCTTCTGCTTTTATCAGTTTTAAAAATGAGTGTAGGAGGGAGAAGTTGAATGGCGGTGATTGATATGGCGAGTTTGTCGATAATCTTTGCGGCATCGTTTGTTATTTTACTTGTCGGGTACCTTGCAGCGATCTCGAGTAAGGATGTAATCAGACTTCTGATATCGCTAGAGCTGATGTTTGGTGCGGTTTTTATGGCGTTACTGCCGCTCTTCTCCGTTGCGCATCTTGCGAATACCGCGTTTGGCATCGCGCTCATCACGATTTTCGCGAGCAGCGGCGAACTGCTAATCTTAATCGCGGCAATCGTCATACTTGACCGAGAGAAGAAGAGCACAAGAACAAGCACGGTTAAAATAGGAGGCGATAGAGTATGAACATATTTTTACTGTATTTCTTAATCTTACCCCTGCTTGCATCGATTATCGCGCCACTTCTGAAACCCAAAGCGGCAACGTATCTCACCTCATTATTTTTCTTACTGCCCTTTTTCGCCATAATCTACAGCGTGCTCACGGGTTATACCGCAGTAGTGCCGCTTGTGACTTTTTCAGCACCAATCGGCGATATTTATCTCGGTTTTGATTTTATCTCTCATGCGTTGGGACTTACCATCTGTATTGTTTCGGCGATGATTGCTCTGTTCGCTTTACCGTACATGCAGCATCGATTCGAAGAGATGGAACTCGATGTAGAGAAGGAGTTCAGAACGTACATATTCCTGTACGACCTCTATGCGGCTTCGATGTTGTGGCTCGTGTACAGTGGTAACCTAATCCTTCTGTATATCTTCCTGGAGATCGCACTGATTACCGCGTTCCTCCTCATTTACTTCTACGGCTACGGTAACCGGCAGTGGGTGGGTCAGTTGTACCTGATCTGGAGTTTAGTTGCCGGTGTCCTTACGCTGGCAGGGATTCTGATCATTGGCGTTAATAATGACACGCTTGCTCTCAATGCGTTAATGCTGCCTGGTGTTACAGTTAGCAAGGTGGCGTGGGCATTCATCTTTATCGGCATGGTAATAGAACTCCCAGTCTTAGGCCCGCACGTGTGGCTGCCATGGGCACATGCAGAAGCGCCAACACCGTTGAGCGCACTATTAAGCCCCTTAACTGTTGGTCTAGCTGGTTATGTGCTGTTACGGGTTGCACTCATTGATTATTCCTTTATCGTTACTTACCGGATGCCAATACTCGCGTACGCAATATTCTCAAGTATTTACGCGGGTTTCTCGGTCTTTAAGCAGACAGATTTCAAACGACTGTTAGCGTATTCGACAGTGTCGCAGATGGGATATGTGTTAGTAGCACTCTGTCTTGGGCCCTTTGGGCTCATCGGCTTGGTCATTCAGTACATGTCGCACGCGTTTGGTAAGTCAATCCTGTTTAGTAGCGCGGGCGGGGTCATAGCAGTCCATCATGGGCTACGAGACCTGAGAAAGATGGGAGGCTTGCATGATTCTATACCTGCGATTTCGAATGCAGCCGTGATGGGATTCCTGAACCTTGGCGGGATGCTCACGATCGGCATGATCGGCGAGTTTTTCATATTACGCGGCGTGGTGGACACGTTCCTCAATACAGAATCTCCCGCTTACCTTGGATGGACGGGAAGTCTGCCAATTCTCCTGGCAGTGATATTAATGTTCATACTCTCGGTTTGGTACGGTTTCTACACGATAAAGCGAGTGTTCTACGGTAAGCCAAAAAGTACAGAACGGCTTGAGATAAATAGCCTTCTTTACTTACCTCTCTATATTATAGGGCTGGTTTCCATATTGCTTCTGTTCCCACCGTTGTCATCGGCACTGATTCCTGGACTTAAAGCAGCTATTTTAGGAGGGTTTATATAATGGACGAGTGGATTATCTTTTTGTTACTGTTTCTAGCGCCCGTGGTGAGCAGCATTCCGATTGCGTTAGCCTACAAGAGTAAGGAATGGACGGAGAAGTTACCGTACCTTTCCGTCTTCGGGATCTTCATTTCGGTGTTGATGAGCGTGTATATCTTACTCACCTTCCCGGAGCAGCAATACTCGTATCCGTGGATTCCAGAGTTGGGGATTAATATCGTTGTCATAACGGACTATCTGAGCAGGTACATGGGTGTTGTCACAGCGGCTATCGCGTTTTTCATCGGCATTTATGGTCTGGATTATATGAAGGGCGATTACCGACCGAGTTGGTACTGGTTCTTCTTTAACCTGTTCACCGCATCGATGCTTCTTGTGGTTTATAGCGATAACTTATTCCTGCTCTTCGTCGGTTGGGAAGGCTTAGGCGGTGCCTCTTGGGGATTAATTGGGCACTGGTTCCGAGATGACGATGATATAGCATACGTGGGTAGAGCAGGGCGAAAAGTCGGTCCTCTGTTGATGCACTGGCCACCGAGCTTTGGTGGATGGCGAGCGATCTCAACAATTCGATTCGGCGACGTCCCCATGTTCCTCGCAATCGCTGCGATCTGGACGCTATCACCCACGCTCAATATCTCAGAGATTGATTGGGGTGGCTTATTTACCTCGATTGGCGCTGCAGGGACTATAATACTCTTCCTCTGTTTCCTCATGGGGCTGTTTACAAAGTCTGCTCAGGTTCCGTTCTCTGAGTGGCTCATGACGGCAATGACCGGCCCCACAACCGTGAGTGCGCTCTTACACAGTGCGACCATGGTAGCAGCGGGAGCGTTTGTGTTCATAAAGCTGACCTGGTACATCGAGCCGTGGACCTTGCATGCTGTGCCTGGGCTTGAGACTGTTTATCTGATCGTTCTGTTTGTTGGCCTTCTATCGGGCTTATACGGCGCGCTTGCAGGCTCTGGTATGCTTGAACGAAAAGTTCTACTCGCCGCATCTACGATGTCCAGTATCGGTCTGATGTTCGCGTCGGCAGCCGCTTCGTTCTGGGTTGGACATCTCGCTGTAATTGTTGCCTTCTGGTATATGGCGGTGCACGCATTTGCAAAAGCGAGTCTATTCCTCGTCAGTGGTCATTTAATACACGCGACGCACAGTCGGTTCCTTAATGGCGGCCGCGACTTTGCCAAGAAGATGATGCCGGCGTTCATCGTTACGATCGTTGCTACGACGTTCCTTGTGGGTATACCGCCGCTTACCGCTTACTGGGTAAAATCAGCAATGGACGAAGTTATGGAACATTTAGTTCATCATCTTGGTTATTTGCCAATTATCTTGCTTATCCTTACATCGGTAATTTATTCAGGTATTATGGCGAAGTTCCTCGCCTTGAACTTCGTGAAGGGTGAGAAACCGCCACACGAGCATACGGAAGGCGGCAGGTTGATGATAGTAGGTTATTCGTTGATGGTTTCAGCGCTCTTTGTGCTGACCTACCTCATTTTCACCAGTCACGAGACTCATGAATTCGTGTCGGCGGGCTTTGCGACGGTTTCCTTTGCCGTTGGCCTTGCTGCGTTACTTGCATATCTGTTTGGGCTGTTCAAACCACAGATTAGCGCTCTTTCCAAGCTCGGCACATTCTTCAGCGACCGTATGTATCTTCCATTCCTTAATGATTTCATTGTGCCGAAAATAGGCTTTTACATCTCGCACCTCGTTCAGGACTACGGAAACAGGGGAATTGACGGGTTCTTTAATACGCGTGTGATACCGGGTTTATTCGGTGGCGTTTCAAGAGGTATCCGGGGGATCCAGACGGGATACCTCAGTAGGTATGTTAACATAGTTCTCGGGATTGTAATGGTGATTCTTATATTAGTCTCGCTAGGGGGGGTGTGGCTATGATGTCAGATACCATGCTGATGATGCTCGGAGCTTTTGTCATCCTAACGCTATGCTCCGTATTTTCTGTTAAAGTCCGCGATTTAGGGCTCTTTGGCGCGGTAGTAGCAGTTCTGCTCGGATTTGCAGCGGTTACGCTTAACGACCCGAATCTTATCTATTACAGTGCATTCGTTGTTGCGATAAGTCTCATCAACTTAGCGTCACTCAAGATGATCAAGAGTGTGATTCAGGGTGTGGACTACGGCTTGGTGGGGTTGATGGCTCTTGCAACCTTGTATATCTTCACGACGCAAGACCTCGCTATGGTTTTGGCGGTATTTGTCCTCGTTTCCGTGCCAACGTACATTTTGGTTATGGTGCGCGAAGGAGGCACGAACGTAGAGGTAGGTATCAAGTATATCACTTTTATGGTTCTGGCTACCGTACTGTTCTTAATCGGTGCGGTTATCCTGGCGTATACGAAGAACGCGTTTAACGGTTTCCTTTACATACTCGGCTATGTGATGCTCGTGTCAGGGTTAAGTATGGAAGTGGGCGTTGCACCGCTCCACGAGTGGGTTCCGGATGTTTTCTCCAGTGCAGATCCTATTCCACTATCAATCATCGCCTCGCTCGCAAAGATTGTTCCTTTCGTTATCGCTTTGAAGATCTTGATTTCTACGACGAGCCCGTTAACCGCTTCAATAACGCTCTTTACTGCGGTACTCGCGGCGATATCCATGTTTACTGGTAATATCGGAGCGTTGACCTCAAAAGGGCCTGCACGAACTCTTGCATATTCCACGGTTGCGAACATGGGCTATGTGTTGGCCTGTGTTGTGGTGATTAGTAAGCCGGAATACTTCTATTTCGCACTGACGGGGGCATTGCTCATGCTGTTTGCGAATGCAGCAGGAAAGATCGGCTTCTTCAATGCGATAAAGAATAAGGGCGCGTATTCGCCGCTGATGTACCTGCTTGCGTTCTCGTTCATCGGACTCCCACCACTTATGGGATTCTGGGGAAAGCTGTTCATTCTTTTCAGTTTGGTCAAAGCCGAGTATATCTGGCTGGTGGCAATTATGGTTCTCAATTCCGCGATATCGGTTCCGTATTATCTACGAATAGCACGCGAACTCGGCGTTGAATGGAAAGCAGATCTTGCCAACTACATCTGCATCGTTACCGTCATCATAATTTTCATTACGTTCTTGCCCGATTGGTTCTTTAGAGGCATGGAGGTTATTGCACAAACGATAAGTATTGCAATATAATATGGGGGAAAATCAAAAATGATAGAAGCTGTGCTGGTAATCGGTGTCCTGATCGCTGTGTGCGTGCTGGTAGATCTGATTCTGCTCTTGCTCGTGAAAGTATTGCCGCGCTATAACCTAACGGAGATAAAAACGATGCGGTGGGAAGCAGGGAATCCGCCAATGAAATTCCCGAAATATACGCTGCACATGCAGTATTTTGGATATCTGTTCCTGTTTATGGCCGCAGAACCAATTATTGTTGTTCTGCTCCTGTTCTCTGCACATCCAAGTGTAAGCTTTACACTGTTGTTACTGCTTTCGCTCTTATTACTACTGCCTGCACTGTATGTGGGCTATAAGATAGCGCTTGAAATGGCGGAGGCAAGAAGCTGAGAAAGAGAGAAATAAAAACGTTAAATAAAGAGAGGTGAAGTGAGACAAAAAATGGAAAATCCGAACAAGCATATAGACTTCCTCGAGTCAGGACCCCTTGCACCATTCAAGAAATGGTCGGCGAAGTGGAGTTTGTGGCCCTGTCATTTCATCACCTCTTGTTGTGGTGTTGAACTCGCCCATGCGTTTGCATGTGGCTACGATGGTGAGCGATTGGGGACGTTGAACCTCGGTATTGCCCGGCAGTCGAACTTCATCATTATAGAGGGAACGATATCAAGGAAGATGGCGCGGGCGTTGCAATTCGTGTATGGGCAGATGCCCGATCCGAAGTTTGTGAATGTGATAGGTGCCTGTGGAGAGCGAGGTGGAATTTTCTGGAACAGTTATAATATAACGCATCCTTCTGATATTGTTCCGGTTGATTTCTTTGTTCCTGGCTGTCCGATAACTCCAGAAGGTCTTTTACGGGGCGTTAGAGCACTCCAAGATAAAATAACGGGTGTGGATAAAACAACGATCGAATTTAGCAAAGTGGAGTTGCCGTTCGATCAGAAGCTGGAAGAACGATTGGTGCCCACGTCACCGAAGGTTGTTGCTCCTACGCCTGAGATCCTAGTAGACATAAAAAGAGCGGTCGATTGGGATTTCGGGAAGGGATTAGTGGAAACGCTGAAAAAAGAACTGAAAAATCTTTTTGAATCCATAACGATTACGGGCGTGAACCGGATTGCGGTTAAAACGGCTCCAGAGAACTTGGAGAAGGTTGCGGAGGTGCTCAAGGGTACTATGAAGCTGGATCATGTGAAGAGCGTGAATGTAATCCAAGTACCCCATGAGCGGAAGTTTATCGTGGAGTATATGACGTCGAGCTATAGCGATGAGGCGCTGATGCCGGTTCTGATAACTATTTTCACTGAGATCGGCATAACAGACCCGAAAATCGAAAGTCTCATGTCTATCTGGGAAAGCGCGAATTATTCTGAACGAGAATTGCATGAATTCTTTGGCGTTTGGTTCGAGGGGAACAATTGGATGGGTAAGAAATTCCTGCTCGCGCCTGATACGCCGGATCTCCCGTTAAGGAAAGAATACAAGGTTCCTGAGGAGCGCTATGTCTTTGAGAAGGATGTAGAACCTGAGTTTATGGTTCCCATTGAGCCTCCAAAGGACCTGTATACGCCGATTTGGCAAGAATTCATTGATACGGCGCATGAGAGTGACGAGATTATCGTTCCCATCGGCCCGCATCATGCAGGCAGCGGACATCTGCGGGTGACGTTCAGGGTAAAAGGTGACCGCATCGTGGAAGCCATCCCCGAACCAGGGTTCGTGCACCGATCGATGGAGAAGCTCGCGGAGACTAAATTGTATGTCCAGAATATTCCGCTGTTTGAACGATTGGCAATCAACGATCCGGCGAATATGAACTTAGCGTATGTTAGAGCGGTAGAGCATGCGCTCAGTATTGAAGTTCCAGAACGAGCACAGTACTTACGGACGATTATGTGTGAGCTCTCGCGGATAGAAGCTTTCTACTACGACTCAGGAATATTTTCGCTGTTCTTTGGCCATACCACGGGATTCATGTATTGCATGGCAATTCGTGAGATGGTTATCGAGGCGCTGATGCAAATTTCCGGATCACGGAGCGCGCCGTCGTTTCTTGTTCCCGGTGGATTGCGACGAGATATTTCGGATAACGTGCTTGACTTGATCGATAATCTGTCGTCAGCTTTTGACAGACGGATGAAGAAGTTTGAGAATATCTTCGTGTATAACCCGGTGACGATAGCACGAGCGAAAGGAGTAGGTGTGCTGACGAAGGAAGATGCGATCCGTTGCGGCATGGTGGGGCCGTTCCTGAGGGCTTCAGGGGTAAATTACGATGTAAGAAAGATAGCGCCGTACGATGCCTATGATAAGGTTGACTTCGAAGTCACGACGGGAGACGATGGCGATTGTCTCGGGCGGTTCCTCGGCAGGTTAGAGGAGATAAAAGAGAGCGTTAAGATAGTAAAGCAAGCGGTAGACGCTGTGCGAGGAATAAAAGGTCCGATTTTGAGTGATGACGTCCTTGGTGAATACAAAGAGGCGGCGAGTGACATAAAAGGGCATTTCTACAGAGTCTTTGGGAATCTCGTGTTGCCGAAAGGAGAATGGACGACCATTACCGAGGCGGCTCGAGGCACGACGTTATTTACCCTTATCAGCGATGGCGAGTCGAATGTGCCGTACCGTGTGCGGGTGGTCAGCCCCTGCTGGATGAACCTAAGAGGCTTTATGGAAGCGACCAAGGGTGAACGATATGCGGACTTCTGGGCGGTTTACGGTAGCTTTGGATACTTCCCACCGGAGGCGGATAGGTAGGATAGGAGAGGTGAAGAAAAATGATTGACATGATAAACGGACTCATAAGCACAATAATGAACAACCCGGTGAATATCCCCTTACTGTATGTGGTCTACGAGTTCTTGCTCAAGATACCGGTGCTCGGAGGGATAGTGGCATTTTTGCTTGACTTTTCTCTACTTGGCTATCCTATTGTTAGGATAATTATCGGGTTTATCCTGTGGAAGCCGATTTTTATATTACTGCTCGTACCGGGTTTTGCAACGTTGGGTACCATGTTGCTCGTTTTGCCCTGGCTTGAACGGAAATTAGTCGGACGGATGCAGTGGCGAGTCGGACCTCGGGAGATTGCACCAAGGACACGAGGCAGCATTCAGTTGCTCGCAGATTCGCTTCGATTCCTCTGTCAGGAAGTGATCATCCCTAAGGATGCACACAAGTTCTATTTCTTACAGTTTCCGTTCCTTTATTTCCTGCCCGTGCTTCTTCCGCTCCTCTTTATTAATCCGGGGGCTGCTGGTACGCCGCTTGTTCCCCTCGAATCGCCCTACGCACTCCAGATAATGATCGGGCTGATCAGTTTTATGCCGGTCTTCATCATGGGTGTTGGCTGGTCTTCGAATAACCGGTTCGCGTTCATCGGTACGGTACGAGAGGCGTTTATGTATTTCGCCTATGAGATACCGTTTATTATTTCGATCCTCGCAATGATTGTCCTTTATGGGACCTCAGACACGGCGGAGGTTATTAGTCTCGCTAATCAAAGCTCATGGTGGAATTGGGGGATCGTCCTCAATCCGCTTGCTGCGCTTGTCTTTTTCATTGCCACCGTGATGGCTACCGCTCGGTTGCCGTTTGAGATCCCTGAAGCGGATCAAGAGTTGGCCTTTGGGCCGTTTATCGAATATTCGGGTATCGCCTTCGGACTTGCATATGTGATGGCGTACGAGAAGTTATACGTGCTTGCAGCGATTATGACGATGCTATTTTTGGGTGGTGGCAGTGGCCCGGTCATTCCTTATCTGGGCGACTTGTCGTACCTAATTTGGTTCGTGGTAAAGACTTTGGTCCTTCTGCTGGTCCTGGTAAACCTCCGTGGCGTGTATCCACGGTATCGACTTGACCAAGCTCTCAATATCGGCTGGGGCGCACTGCTCATATTTGCACTGGTTGCAGTTGTATGGTCGCTAGTATTAGGAGGAGTACTATGAAGAAAGTAGGAACGCCGGATTACACCGTATCGGACAAGCTCAAGACGCACGCAGCCGCACTGGGAACGGCGGCGAAGGAGATGATACTGCCGCTGAACATAACGACGCACTATCCACGGGAACGAAAGAGACAGCCTGACTGTTTCCGGGGCATTATGCTTTTCGATCCGGAGCGATGCATCAGTTGTTTCCAATGCTCGTTTGTCTGCCCCGCGAATGCGATCTGGATGAAAGAAGCCCCAAGTGGACGGTATTATCCCACCCTAGATCACGGCAAGTGTATTTACTGCCATTTCTGTGTTGATACCTGCCCTGGAGGCGCGTTACGGACAACAAAAATCCACGACGTTGCTTTTAAGACGATGGAAGAGATGTTCACGACGACGGAGGAGATGGTTGAGCCTCCGACGATCATTCGAGAGGATGAGACCGTGGTGGACTATGTGATCGATAAAGAAGATCTCTCATTGAAACGGACGAAGGAGGTAGACGAGCTTATCCCGGACGTTCCTGAATCAAAAGGGGTGCCAATGGTAAGTGTCTGTGTAGATCGAGGGAGTTGTATCGCGTGCAAGATTTGCGATCAGATTTGCGAAAGTGGTGCGGTCTCATCGGTAAAGGATGAAGCAGCAATGACCGTCAAGATGAGTATAGACGCGGAGAAGTGCACGGGATGTGGCTTGTGTGTGAAGGAATGTTCAATGCAAATTTTGAGGCTTGTTAGGAAGTGATGATGAAGATGGCAGCAGAGACCATAGTAGGAGAAGCGGAATGGGAAGTAAAGATCCCCAAGAAGAAGTTTAAGGATAAACTGTTTTTTGAGAACCTCAGGGACGTGGTTATCGATACGAAGATGTGCAGCCGATGTTTGACCTGCGTGTCGATATGCCCGAGCGGGTTAATTGTCAACGAAGCGGATAACGTAGATTTTCCTAATTATGATACAAAATGCCTTGACTGCGGTGCCTGTGTACGCGTCTGCCCGCGGTACGATTACCAGCCGAAGAGCGGTCTGGGTGATTACATTGAATTCACGGCAGGGAAATCGAAGCGGTTCAAAGGCCAGGACGGTGCGATGGGCACGGAATTTATCATGTCTGCGATTGACATGGGTCTGATCGATCGGGGCTTATTTGTAGACCGCAACGAGCTGTGGCAGACAGACGTTTTTCATGCTCGCAATCCTGACCAACTTCACCGGCTGCCCTTAGGCGGGACGAAATACGTCTTTGCGAACGTCATTCCTGAGTTGAAGAAGGCGGTGATGCTCAGCAAGGTGGGTGTTGGCGTGGTTGGCACGCCCTGTATGGTCTCAGGGGTGCGGAAACTGCAGGAAGCGTTCCCGGTTTTCAAGGAGAAGGTGAAGATCGTGGTTGGATTGTTCTGCACGGAGAATTTCCATTACGACGAGGTGTCGAAATACCTTGAAGAGAAAGGCGTTGATTTCTCGAAACTGGTTAAGACGGACATCATGAAGGGCAAGTTCGTTGCGACGATGACCGATAAGGAAGTAAAATTCAAGGTGAGCCAGCTTTCGAGCATACTGCCCACCGGCTGTAACGTCTGTACGGACTTCACCGCGGTGGAAAGCGATGTCAGTGTCGGCAGTGTCGGCAGTGCACCGGGCTTTTCAACGACCGTGGTGCGGACTGAAGTGGCGAAGAAGGTCTGGGATTATATCAAAGAGAAGGGGAACGTCGAAGTCGGCGAAGGGAAGATTCCAGAGCTGGATTATCTGATTGGCCACAAGAAGGCGCGGGAAGCGAACATCCCCGGATACGAGCCGAAGAAGGAGGAAGGGGAAGGAGCGGGGGAATAAGCAAAGTAAATACGTCCTCTCCGTTCTTGTATTGTATCTATTTCACTCCATTTTATTTTAAGTCACTCGGAATTTTACGTCTGCAACTCGCACGCTTTACCGACGTACGTGCCGTCGAGCAGGTAAACTTCGAGCGTCCCCCTCCGGAGCAGTTTAGACGCTACAGGGCCTAGGGACTCGCGGTTTGAGTTATTAAACGCGACACCACCACAGAGTTCGTTGAATGCTGGCATAATGATAATCCACGGTGCCTGTTTGTCTTCTAGCTCCAGCTCTGCGTAGTGCGCATGCACCTTTTCGGGGTCGCACTGCGCACGAATCCATACGGGCTTCATGCTCGTGTACGGTGAACTCGCACTGGTCAGTCGTATCCGCGGGTGATTATGACCGATAACGACGTAAGGAGCCGTAAACAACTCTTCTGCGGGCCACGAATGCCCGTGCGTATAGCCGACGTTATCGAACAGGAACCCCTTCGTGCTCTTCACGGCGATCTCGTTTTTCGGGTTCCAATCGGGCTCTGAGACCTCAAGCAGGATCCGGTCAATATTGCCATCATGGTTTCCTTTCACAACGTAGACCGGTGCATAGTCCGCAAGGTGCGCTAAGAAGAATGGCACCTCCTTGCGTTCGCTGTACGATATTTGCGGCACAGCGTGTTTGACATCGCCCAGTAGAATAATCACGTCGGGTTCAGCTTCTTTAACACACTTAATCGCGCGTTCCAGTAATTTTTCCGTTTGACTGCCGATGTTAATACCCTTCTGCCGGAACTCTGCTTCGATGCCTAAGTGAAGGTCAGCAATCACTAGGGCTTTATGGTCGTTCTCGATAACGATCGCCGGTTCATCGATCAAGGGTTTGAGTGTTGTCGTTGCGGTCATCCTATTTGTAATTGTAACCGTACACTAAAGAAAGCGTTTGAAGGAAAGGGCTACTGAAATAAAAAAACGGCTTGGCGAGAAGTTTAAGTTTATAGTGGTTCTCTCTAACTGTAATGAAAATCGTCAAGCGAAAACTGAAGACGAAGGAAACGGAACGCGGCGAGCAGAAACGTATCGGTGAGATATCGCTGGTTCCCGAATCGCTGGATGACTTATGGCATCTCAAGCATATCGTCGAAGCGGGAGACCTTGTGTATTCGCTGACGTATCGGAGGTTAGAGGAGGCAACGGATAAACTACGCCCGGATAAGGCGGATAAGAAGCCCGTGCGTTTGGGCATACGGACAGAAGACGTGGAATTTCATAAATTCTCGCGGCGATTACGCATAAAAGGTGTGATTGAAGCAGGCCCGGAGACCGAACTGGGCGCGTACCATACGTTCAACATTGAGCCGAACAGTAAGCTTTCGATAGTGAAGGAATGGAAGGATCACCAGTTGAAACGGTTGCGGGAAGCGGAGAAGGCGTTTGCCACCATCGAAGTGCTCGTCGTTACGGTAGAAGAAGGCGAGGCAATTGCTGGCGTCGTACGGCAGTACGGCGTGGACGAGTTGTTTTCGTTACGGCACGGCTCAGGCAAAGGCATGGAGCAAGCAGGAGGCGGTAAAAAGGTGTTTTTTGGCGACTTGCTGAAGCACGTGCAGAACTCCATGCAAACCACGAAGGCGGAAGCGCTTATTATTGCAGGTCCGGGTTTTATCAAAGATGATTTCTTTACGGTTCTGAAGGATCAGGATGCTGAGTTAGCAAAGAAAACGAGAATCGAGCAGGCGTCTTCAGTTGGCGTCTCGGGGTTCTTGGAAGTGCTGAAACGCGGTGCTGTCGAGAGGCTGAAGAAAGAAGAGCGACTTACCAGGGAAGTGACGCTTTTAGATCGGCTAATGGAGGAGATAAGTAAGGAAGAATGTGGTAAAGCAGTGTACGGTAAGGAGGAAGTGCAAAAAGCGTTGGAGTACGGCGCGGTTGAGACCTTGCTGGTCAGCGACGAGAAACTCATGAAGACGCGTTTTGAAGGTGATGAAGCAAAAGAAAAGGAAGCTGAGGAAATTGATCGCATGCTCGAGGAGGCGGAACGCAAACACGGCGATGTGGTGATCTTCAGCACGGAGTTCGAACCGGGTAAGCGGCTTAACGCTCTGGGCGGGATTGCCGCGTTATTGCGGTTTGCTCTATAGTGTGCCCAGGCGGGAATTCAGCATCATGGGAATTGGAGTAGAGTAATAAGTCCGTAATTTCTTACGTTTCCGGTCGTTTTCAACATTGCCGTGCGGTGCGGTGATATCATAAACTTTCTATTTTACCTACCAACTGCGGTTGAACGCGAGATAGGGGAGTTGAAATCATATCAAAAAATTGTTCTGGATAACCGCTGTTTTGGTGGCGTTATCCAAAAGCTTTATATACCTCATTGTATATATGGTGAGTTCCACAGGCACCGTACTTAAGAGGGAGTGCAGGGCCTGATAAAGCCATTGGGAACAATGGCTGAAAGAGGTGAGAAGGGAAAATGCCTGATGGAGAGGATGAGCAGTACTGGATCGACCAAGCCGACTATGATGATTGATGGATAGTGAACGGTAATTCCGATCATCATAGACCCCTCGGAAGTTATTCTCGAGTGGAGTGGTTAAGGCTTATTTTCCTAACCAGTTGAATTTGAAATCTGCAGTTGATAGGACCCCGTTTCATAACGAGTATATTGTGAGTAGGATATCAGGAAGGCTTGCGGATGAGGTGCTCCTGCTCAAGCAATTTATGATGCGTTTGGGCATTTATGGCTCTGAACTAAGGCGAATGGGCTTTGCGGGTTATCTCTGCGAATTGCTCATCCTGCATTATTCTTCGTTTGGCGAACTCTTGAAAAACGCATCTCAGTGGCACTATGGTGAACGGATAGATAGTGAGGGTAAAGGCACACAAGGGCGAGGGAAACGATCCACTGATAGTGATCGACCCCGTCGATTCGAACAGGAACGTTGCAGCTGCGGTATCTGAATATTCATTCTGCCGATTCATCGATGCTGCACGGGTTTTCCTGGCAAATCCGCGCATGGAATTCTTCTTACCCCACGAAGCAGCCCCAATGCGTGCAGATGAATTTGTACAACTCCTGAAAGAACGCGGGACGGAGTTGGTGATGGTGGTGTTTGATGCGCCCGATGTGGTCGAGGATATACTCTTCCCGCAATTGCGAAAAGCAGAAGTATCAGTCACCAATCTGATAGAACGGCATGGATTCAGGGTTTACAGGAGCGACGTGCATGCAGAAGGAGCGAAAGCGTATTTGCTCTTTGAAATGCTCGTGTGGTCGCTGCCACGGATCAAGAAGCATTTTGGGCCACCCGTTACGTCAAAAAATCATTCCGAAAAATTTAAAAGTAAATATGCACCGTCACATCAGATTTTTATCGAGGATGGCAGATACGTGGTGGAAATAGAACGGGAATACACGGACGTGGTCAGTTTGCTCAAAAAAGAGTTAAAAACATGCAGTTTGGGTAAAAACGTAGCAGAATCAGTTAGTAAGGGATACGACGTTTTGCGGAACGAAGAGATACAAATCTCTGAAAGTCTCGGTTATTTCTTCAGGGAGTATTTCCGGGGGATTTGAAAAATCCGACTCAAATGAATTAAAATAAGGTTTTATTGAGGCCGATCAAGGGTTTGAGGTGGAGGTGCTTGTTGTTGAATTAAAATCTGTTGTTGTTTCTTGATGAACGCTTTCCCGTTATGGTTTTCAATTATCTTCACTGCATTTGTTCCGCTAAAAGTATGAGTAGTTGCATGAAATACGGATAAGACGAGGTCTTGAAATTCTTGGTCTTCTTCAAGATCCGCAATAACTAATCCCCTACCTTCTAACCCCATAACCTTTGCTTTTTCCCTACTTATGTGGCGACCGTGGCTTTTAAACTCTTGATGATTTGCAAGGTCTTCGGCAATTTTTCCCGAAATGATAGTGGCATCTTCTATATCCTCAAACATATATGATTCAAGCCATTCTGAAACCAGCCGTTGAGATAATTCAATAGCATTTTTACATTGAATTAAAAGGGCTGGACCGTATTGGCTCAAAATTGGAAGCCATGAACCGAGTTTTTTCGGATCTTCGCACTCCATTTTTGCCAACTCAAATTGGTCTAATATTGCTTGCGCAGGAACTGCTTGAACTCCAACTTGAGTATGAAGTATCAATTGTGGGTCTATCGGGCTAATAAATGGATGTTTTCCCATTACGATTCTATTCGATGCACAGGCGAGCATTGTTGCTGCAGACATCGCAGATTGAGGGATAATTACTCGGATGTCGTTAAATTTTGTTCTTAGATATGATACAAGCGCTTCAGTTGCTTCCGGTGATCCCCCGGGGCTATGAACAATTAAATCAAGGTTTGGACCTTTTAGGCCGTGTATAACTTCCATAAATCCTTGGATGTCTTAATCTGTGATACTAAGGAGTTCTGGATCTATACCCCCAGCTTGTGTCCACTTAGACGCGTAGAGGCTTGTGTCGCGTCCGGTCTTTTTGTAGGCAGCAGCTAGATATTTTCGTCGAATTGCATCAAACGGGGGTTTCACTCCTTGTTCTTCCATTTGTTTCAACTCGACAAGAATTTCTCCCCATGTGGGCATACAACAGTCTCCGTGTTATGAAGAGTTAGAACTAGCAGAAATAATAACTTTTGGTTTTACTCCTCTAGGTATTCGCGACTTTTCTGCAGCATTTCGGTATATTGACCGTAAACGAACATTAGATCCGCAATACCTGGCTGTTTCTCTGCATTTTTTATAAGGTCATCAAGTTCTATTTTTATTTCTGGCTCATCTACCTCAGTTTCACCTTTCAAACTATACTCATCCAAGTTTCTCCGATGCTCTACCTTTTTTGCTTTCATTTTTCTCATCTATCTGAGGTGACTATAATTACCAATGAGATAATAAAAGATTTCCGATTCTCTCCTATTTTGTTTCAGTAACCTATCTCCTCGTACCCAAACGCAGCCTTCAATATCCTATCCTCCGCAAAATGTTTACCCACGATTTGCAACCCGATTGGCAACCCCTCCGAAACTCCGCACGGAACCGATATCGAAGGCACACCAGCCAGATTAATCGAAACCGTATTCACATCAGCGAGATACAATGACAATGGATCTTGTATCCGCTCGCCGAGTTTAAAGGCGACAAACGGCATCGTCGGCATCGCCAAAATATCGTGCGTCTTCAACGCATCCCCGAATTCGCGTTTTATCAGCGTACGCACCTTCAACGCTTTTACATAATATTTGCCGTAATAGCCTGCGGAGAGCGCGTACGTGCCAAGAATGATTCGTCGTTTCACTTCCTCACCAAACCCTTCGCCCCGAATCTTCGAGAACGTTGTATGCCAGTCCTCGTCCTTGCCGGGCCTGAGCCCGTACCGGAGCCCGTCAAACCGCGCGAGATTGGATGACGCCTCGGACATCGCAATGAGGTAATAGGAAGCAAGTGCGTATTTCAAGTTCTGCATGTGTATCTCCTCATACGTCGCACCTAACTCCTCAAACGTGTGGATCGCATCCCACACGGACTTTTCAACGTCCAGAGAGCAGCCTTCAAGAAACTCCGTTGGCACGCCTATCCGCATACCTTTGATCTCCTCACTGACGTTGCTCGTTCCGTCAAGCCACGAGAAGCAGTAGTTCGTTGCTGCTTCGGTTTTTAGCTTCACCTGCGTGCTGTCTCGAGCGTCCTTCGCGGATAGTACGTCTAAGAGTAACGCAGTATCCTTTACCGTAGAGGCTATCGGACCTATTTGTTCTAACGAATTCGCGTATGCGATGAGCCCGTACCGCGAAACGAACCCGTACGTAGGCTTCAATCCGACAACGCCGCAGAACGAAGCAGGACACCTGATAGAGCCGCCAGTATCAGAGCCCAGTGCGAGTACCGCTTCTCCTGCTGCTATTGCCGCAGCGCTACCACCGGACGAGCCTCCTGGCACCCTGCTGAGATCATGCGGGTTCTTTGTCGGCCCGTAATAACTGGTCTCCGTGGACGTGCCCATACAGAACTCATCCATGTTCGTTTTCCCGATGATTATCGCGCCCTCCTGTTTCAGGGCCTCGATTACCGTCGCATCATAGGGCGGAACGTAACCCGTGAGAATGTTTGATGCGCACGTCGTTTGAATGCCCTTTGTAGAGATACTATCTTTAATAGCTATGGGCACGCCAAGCAGTTTTTTTCGCGCGTATTCTGCTTCTCCACGCCGCTTATCAACGGCTCTCGCAGTTTCAAGTGCGTTCTCTTTGTTTAACGTGATATAACAATTCAAATCGCTCTTTTCGATACGTTCATAGATTTTTGACAGTACTTCCTCACACGATACGGTTCCTCTTTTTATCCCCTCTACGGTTTCTATTGCGGTTACCATCTTCGTTCCTGTAACTATTTTTGCGTAACTTTATATACCAATAACCATACTTCTTTTATAAACTCTTGGGGACTGGATGCCGAATGGAGAGAATGAAGACGAAATCACTGTGCCCGCACTGTCTCAAAGTTATTGATGCGGATGTGTATGAGGAAGACGGCAAGATACTGATGAAGAAGAGCTGTCCGGAGCATGGCGAGTTCGATGACGTTTATTGGTCAGATGCCGATCTTTACAAGCACTTCGCAAAGTGGCAGTTTAAGAATGATGAGGGCTCTGCAGGCATTCAGAATACAGAGCGTGTGAAGGGCTGCCCGTTTGATTGTGGGCTCTGCCCCGAGCATAAGAGTTCGACGATGCTTGCCCTCATTGACCTCACAAACCGGTGCAACCAGCGTTGTCCATACTGTTTTGCCAATTCTGCCGTTTCCGGCTACCTTTACGAGCCGACGATGGAGCAACTGGAGCAAATGCTGAAGCTCCTCAGGAGTGAAGTGCCACCCTGCCCTGCGGTTCAGTTTGCCGGTGGCGAGCCCACTGTGCGTGAGAATTTCGTTGAGATTGTCAAAATGGCTCGTGACCTCGGCTTCTCCCATATCCAAGTAGCCTCGAATGGCATAGCAATGGCAAAGAGCGTCGAGTTCTGCCATGAACTGAAAGAAGCAGGCTTGCACACCGTTTATTTGCAGTTTGACGGGGTGACCGAAGAGCCGTACAAAATATTACGGGGTTACCCGGCGTTACAAACGAAGTTAAAGGCTATTCAGAACTGTTGGAAAGGCGGAATAAAGAGTGTCGTGCTCGTTCCCACGCTTATGAAGGGTGTGAATGACGACCAGATGGGTGATATTTTACGGTTTGCGGCTAAGAACCGGCACATAGTAAAAGGGGTGAATGTCCAGCCGATTGCGTTTGAGGGCCGAGTAGACGAAACAGAGCGGAAGAAAGGGAGAATCACGATCCCCGATTTCCTGAAGCTGCTGGAAGAGCAAACAAACGGTGAAATACCTCGTGAGTGCTTCTATCCTGTGCCCTTCGTTCTCCCGATCTCGCACTACGTGGAAGCGTGGAAAGATGTTCCGCAGATAGAATTCACCGTTCATCCCCATTGTGGTGCGGCAACGTATGTATTTATAAAAGACGGGAAGTTTGTGCCGATAACCGAATTCCTTGATGTTGAAGGGTTCATGGAGTTCTTACAGGAGAGTGCCCATGAAACAAACAGATCAAAAATCAGTAAACTGAAGGCAACTGCAGCACTCATATCCGCGTTACGGAAATTTATCGATAAGGATAAGGCGCCCCCGGGTTTTGATTCGTTGGCGTTGCTTACTAATATCCTGGGAACCGGTAATCGCGAAGCAGTAGCTGAATTTAGTCGCAACTCACTTTATATTGGCACAATGCATTTCATGGACCCGTATAACTTCGATTTGGAACGGGTCAAGCGCTGTGGTATCCATTATGCCACTCCTGATGGGCGGCTCATTCCGTTCTGCTCTTATAACGCTATTTACCGGCCATCGGTGGAGCAAGCATTTTCTACGCCGCTCCATAACCCTGCCTCAAAACTTAAGTAGAACAAAACCAAATCTACAAATGCCCCTTTCGAAGAGTAGTTTGACCTCGCTACAAGCGAAGGATGATTGCTATGGCAAACAAGGGGCGACACTAAAGCCGTATTGACGGTCCCTGCGGTAGCCGTTTCACGACGAAGGCAATGACCGTGAAGAGGAAACCACAATACGGTACACTATCAAACGCAAAGTTTATCAACGATTTTCGTTTTGTTTATGATATCGAGAGATAGATGCAGTGAGGAGGTATGAGAATGGGAGAAGAAAAAGAAGTGGATAAAACGGCTGTGAGCGATGAAGAAAAGGAGATGGAGCGAATACGGGAGAAGAAGATGCGTGAGATGGAAGAGCAGGTAAAAGCGAATAAAGAGGAAGGTAAAACGGGTGGTGCCGTAATAGACCATCCTGTGATAATTACTGACGCTACTTTTGTAGAAACAGTAAAGAAGTTTCCGTTCGTCGTTATCGATTGCTGGGCTCCCTGGTGTGGCCCGTGCCGAATGGTTGCACCGGTAATGGAGGAATTAGCGAAGGACTATGCGGGTAAAATCCTGTTTGGAAAACTGAACGTGGATGAGAATCCGAAAGTATCCACGGAATTTGCGATAATGGCTATACCCACAATTTTCATCTTTAAAAATGGCGAGCCGGTAGATGTTGTACAGGGTGCTATGCCAAAGCCTTATTTTGAAGCGAAATTGAAGGAATGGTTGTGAAACCGTTTGTAAAAGAAGGCTTAAAGGAAATAGAAATTGTAAAGCGGTTTGCGGACTTTGGATTCCAGATCCATCCCGAGGCGATTGAATTGTTCACGCACTACGAAGGTAGTGGAAAAAACGCATGGCACCGCGATCTCAATGCGATGGTAGAATGCGTGACGAAATCATTAGACTCTTCTATTTGCGTAATCTCACGAGAACATTTGACCGACTTTATTAACGACACTGGTACACGCGATGATAAGGGAGACAAAACGGTAATTACACCGCAAGTGCAGGGAGAACCGCCAGCGCCGGATATACTCCTGTCGTTCCCTGAGCATGGTCAAGCTGCCGATCACAAACAGTTCTTACCGCAATTCATTGACCGCTACGAGCGGCTCAGTGGAATAATCAAGAAGCGGTTGAAATGCGGGCAGATACGATTTTTAAAAGGTGGTATGGGCGGCGAGGATACCTCAGTGGTAGGGATGGTCTCATCGATAAACAAAACGGCAAAAGGAAACCTCCGAGTGGAATTGGAAGACCCCACCGGGAGTCTGTCAGTTATAGTATCGCCACAAGAAGAGCTACTGCTTGATGAGGTCATCGGGGTTACCGGATTCTTAACCCAAGGCCGATATTTTATCGCGAACAGGATAACCTATCCCGATGTGCCCCTCGCCAATTCAGCATCCCAATCATCGTTACCTTCTGCAGATGCAGAAAAGGAGCGGCAGACTAATGCATCCCCGTATGCAGTATTTATCTCAGATATGCATGTAGGAAGCAACACCTTTTTAGAAGATGCGTGGGATAGTTTCATGTCCTGGCTGAAAGAGAAAGCTGAACGCATTTCTTATCTGGTGGTTGCGGGTGATATTGTTGATGGCATTGGTGTATTCCCTGGTCAGGAGGAAGAGTTGTTGGTTACGGACATTGAGGAGCAATACAAGATAGCAGGGGGCTATTTCCATGGTTTACCGTCCAACATACATGTGGTGGTGGCACCGGGGAACCACGACGCAGTGAGAGGCGCAGAGCCCCAACCCCCGTTGCCAGAGAACTTCAGGAAGTTCTTCCCTACTACTACGTGCTTCGTGAGCAATCCCGCGTACATACAAATTGGTGGCAGGAAGGTGTTGATCTACCATGGCCAATCATATGATGATCTCGTTAATTCGGTATCGAGGCTGAGTTATTCAAAGCCGGAAGACGCAATGATCGAGATGATGAGGAGGCGTCATCTTGCTCCTATCTACGGGAACATCGTCTCAATTGCCCCCAATGGGCATGATTACGGTGTCATCGATCAGGTTCCTGATATACTTCATTGCGGGCATACGCATACCGTCGGTCAGGCTAAATACCGGAATGTGCTCCTTATAAATTCCGGGACATGGCAAGCACAAACGCCATTTCAAAAAAAGCGTGATATAACCCCGGTTGCTGGCTGTGCAACGATTGTTGAACTTAACACGATGAAGGTGAAGATAATGGATTTCGGAAGCAAAGCAGGGGCATAACGACGAGGGTGCTGATGAATGAAGACAAAGAGCAACAGAAGGAAGTCCTTCGCATTGCGCAGAACGGCGGGATTATGTAGCTGGCTGCGAGGGAAGGCGTACGGAAAATACGAGAAATTACTGGAGGATGAGATATTAGAGAGGAGTTTACCTGAGCATATCGCGATAATCATGGATGGAAACAGACGCTATGCGAGGAAGATCGGTGTTTCAACGGAAGGCGGACATAACTATGGCGCAGGGATAACGGAACGTGTAATTGACTGGTGCTTTGATATAGGCGTGAAGCAATTGACACTCTATGCTTTTTCGATTGAAAACTTTTGCCGGCCGGCTGACGAGAAGGAGAAGCTTTTTCAACTCATGTGTGAGGAATTCGAGAAGCTGTGCGTGGATGAACGAATACATAAGAACGAAGTGCGTGTGAGAGCAATAGGGAATCTCTGTTTACTGCCGGAATCAGTAAGAGGGGCGATAAGCAGAGCAGAACATGCAACAGAGCAGTATAATAAATTCAAATTATTTTTTGCCGTTGCGTATAGCGGCCGGATGGAGATCGTTGATGCCATGCGTACAATCGCGAATAAGGCGAAAAGAGGCGTACTAACTTCGGAGGCTATAGACGAAGAGACGATTTCGAAACATTTATACATAAGCGAGCTAGAATGCGAAGATGATGCATCTAATTCGAGTGCGAAAGCGAGCGTGGATCTGATCATACGAACGGGCGGAGAAGTGCGAATAAGTAATTTCGTGCCTTGGCAAGCGTTAGGAAACGAATGTGCCGCGTATTTTTGTGCTCCATTCTGGCCGGAGTTCAGACGAGTAGACCTCCTCAGGGCGATAAGAACCTACCAGGAGCGCGAAGAAGAGAAACGGCAATGCTTAGCTTCACGGCTGGTACAACTAAAGCACCTCTCAGAACGGAGACCGTTACCAAATGAAGACGGAGAGATACATCTTTAAGTAAGGGGTTTTTTAAGGGAGCAAAACTTATGAGAGCTTTTATCGCTGTTGACCTGTCAGAGGAGATAAGAACGAGACTAGCGGAAATACAGGAGGAATTTGCACGGTTGGGATTGGAGGGCACAGTAAAGTTCGTAAATCCGAAACAGGCGCATCAAACGGTAAAATTCCTGGGGAATGTTCCGGACGATAATGAGGAGCAAATTACGAATGCACTGGCGGGAATACGTCAAAAACCGTTTGATACCGAACTGCGTGGCGTGGGGTCCTTTCCTGCGGCTTCCTTGGAGAAAGCACGGAATATACGAGTCATCTGGGTGGGCATGAAAGCGGGCGAGGCGCAGTTGAAGGCATTGCAAGAGGCCGTGGAAGCGGAGATGCACGCGTTAGGCTTTCCGCGAGAGAAGCGGTTCAATGCACACGTGACGCTCTGCAGAGTGAAACGGCCATTTCGGTCAAAAGGCGAATTAAGACGAGTTTTGAGTAAGATAGAGGAACTACGAGATGCAGAAGTGGGAACAATGCGCGTCGAAGAACTGAAATTAAAGAAGAGCACGCTTACGCCGAAAGGGCCTATTTATGAGGATGTCTATGTGCAGGGGTTGGTGGGATAGAAAATGGTGAAGCCCCGAAAGGGTACGACCTTAATGGATTTCTTGCATTTGCAGAAGGATAGCGATGAGGAGAACTGCGATGTTGAGAACGCGCAAGAACTAAAAATCGAAGGAATCGAAGAAGAGACTGCGCCGAAGGACGAAGGGCAAGAAACAACGCGCATTTACACGGTCCAGGAGGTCACAAGCCGCATAAGACGGATCTTAGATGAAGATATAGAGCTAAGAGACGTTTATATTAAGGGTGAACTTTCGAATCTCGGCCAGCCGACTTCCGGGCATCTGTATTTCACGCTTAAGGACGAATTTTCTGAGTTGCAGTGCGTGATGTTCAGGGAACACAGCCGAGGTCTGAAGTTCGTTCCGGAAGATGGCATGAGCGTGATCGTTCGAGGTCGTATAAGTGTGTATGAGAAACGCGGCCGGTATCAGCTCTATGTTGAGGAGATACAGGAGGCGGGCTTAGGTGCGCTTTATCTCGCATTCGAGCAGTTAAAGAAGCAATTGAAAGAGGAAGGCTTGTTTGATGCGGCGTCTAAGAAGTCAATACCTAGTTTCCCACGTTGCATCGGCATTATTACGTCGCCAACCGGCGCTGCGATTAGAGATATGCTCAAGGTCACCAAGAAGCGTTTCCCTCACGTACACATTCTCATAGCGCCGGTTGTCGTGCAGGGCGAAGGAGCCTCCGCGCAGATTGTTCAGGCTATTCAGTTGATGAATCGGTACAGCGTAGAACAGGGGGAGATAGACGTACTGATCGTGGGCCGAGGCGGCGGGTCGATCGAAGAGCTGTGGGCGTTTAACGAGGAGCCCGTTGCACGTGCGATCTTCTCGTCTGAGGTACCGGTGATCTCGGCAGTGGGGCACGAAACGGACTTCACAATCGCGGATTTCGTGGCGGATAAACGTGCAGCGACACCGTCAGAAGCGGCGGAATACGTCGTGCCGGATAAACGAGAGATCGAAAGGAACTTGCAGTCGTTGGAGTTGCAAATGCGGCAGAACGTGTTTAAAGCGGTTGAATACCAGAGAAAGCGGCTAGAGAGCCTGGAGAAGAACATTTCATTCAGAAAGCCTATGGAGCGAATAAACCAATATCGACAGACGGTTGACGAACTCAAGCGGAGTATGGTTGCGGAGCTTACGCATCTCGTGACGTTGCATCGGAAAACGGTGCAAGCGTTTACGGGTAAACTGGACGCGTTAAGCCCTTTAGCTATCCTTGACCGAGGGTACAGTATCTGTTCGAAAGTGCCGGACGGGGCACTTGTACGGAGTGTGGCGGATATTTCGGTTGGCGATGCGCTCAAGGTCTTATTTAAGGATGGTGAAGCGATTTCAGAAGTGAAAGAGAAGGAAGTGAAAAAGCACCAGTAAAAAACGAAATTTGGATACCTATCTCAGGATTCATAATGCGTAGGATACAGCACAACCTTTCTTAATGCGTAATTTTTATATGTATCTCCCACCTTAGGCTTTATGGTGGAGTGACGTAACTAAGAGAGGTGAATAAAGATGGGTGAGAAAAAAGAATCACATTTCACTCGCGTGGCCGAGCGTGAGGAAAAGAAAAGGGGAGAAGAAGTGAAGATAACGGAGGAAATGGAAGACGTCTTCGCTAAAACGGGCAGTTGGTCTGTTGCCACGGCTACCGAAGAGGGAATACCCAATGTCGTTCCAATGGCTTTCGCGAAAGTACTCTCGAAGAACCAGCTTATGCTCGTCGATGTCTTTTTGAAGAAGACCAGAACGAACCTGCTCACGAATCCGAATATTGCGATCTCGGTATGGGATGATGAAACGATGAAAGGGTACCAATTCAAAGGTAAAGGGCGTTTTGAGACGTCTGGTGCGATCTTTGATGAAGGGGTTGCCATTGAAAGCAGATGATGCCCGAGGTTTCGCCAAAAGCAGCAGTAATCATTGACGTTGAAGAGATTTTTGTGACGACGCCGGGGTCGGACGCGGGAAAGCGGGTGAGTGGTGCCGCAGGTTGGTAACCGATACGCTGGAGGGTTAGAAATCTCTATTCTCCTGTTAAAGAGTGGTTATTAACCTCTTTTTTCTTTTTTGGCTCTATCAAAAAGGAAATCTAAAACTTGTTATCTCACGGAGACGTAGCTTAAAAGTGATGGCCGAAGTAGATGTTTTGCTGCTTGTCTACGTACGGCTTTGGACACCGCTTTTAATAACTTATCCGTACATACCTCCCGGCGGTCGTTTTGGCTCCTCCGTTATCGGTGGTGCGGGAATCTTACCGAACTGCTTCTCATACGCTTTTATATGCCGATCCAGAAAACTCAGCAGCGCCTTCGCCTGTTCCGGCGACATCGTTATCTCTGCTTGCAATTCTCTCAAGATTACCGGCGGTTCCTTTCCCGTTACCGTCCCTTCGGAGATGTCCTCGTAGCCCTCCTGATACACGATCATCTTGAATTCGTACGGTGTATGGCCACCGAAGACGCCTGAGGAATAAAACCGCTTAAAATCTGGATGTTTTCTAATCACAAATTTCGGTCTTGGTATTTGGTCCATG
>CAYUEX010000008.1:0-27092 GCA_964443855.1 uncultured Halobacteria archaeon
TTACTTATTATGTTATCTAATGCTTGGATAAACTCGTTTCTTATATTATCGTCCGTAATTCTACTCAAATTAGGTCCTGTTTTATTTCTAAAATCCTGAAGCTGATCTAAAAACTTTGAGATGTCGTCAAGATTTATTGCTGGTATTACACCGCCAATTTCTGGAAATTGTGAAAAGATACGCAAAATTCTGAGGTGATAACCTGTGATTTCTTTTTGCTCGTTTTTTCTTAAGTGTTCGCCTTTTATACCTAACGATTTTAGACTTTCATTAGAAAGGAAATACTCGTTCGGATATTTTTTTATAATCTCTATTTCACATGATTTAGCCGTTTTTCTCTTAAAATCCATCCTGTTAAAAATCTCATTAAGCGTTTCTTTGTCAATTTCAAAAGTTACCGCTATTTCTGTCTTAGCTTCTTGATTTTGAATAGGGGTTGCTTCCGATCTAATTGCTTTATCCTTATTAAAATCCTCAAGAGCTTCTAAAATCGCAGTTTTACCAGATTCGTTCTTCCCGGCTAAGATCGTAATATTATCACCTGAAAGATAACAAACACCACTATCTTTGATTGAGCGGTAATTCTTTATCCTGAAAGATTTAACTTCCATAGTTGCTTCTCCCCATAATTTTTATCAAAAGTTGAAACATTGCTTTTTTCATCCAGTCCTTCAATTAGACGAAGTCACATAAATATCTTTCCCTATTTCCCTAGTTTTTCAAAGATACATAAAAGAACCACAATGCTACTATTGCTTCGTGCTTCAAGCACATTCCTAGGAACATTTTTAACCATCGAACACGTCTTTACAATGTAATGGCAGAAGTGAAAAAAACGCTCCTTGATTTTTACGAACTCCCTGCGAACGAGATCATGGATCGTCGGTCATGGGAGCTGCCACTCATCGAAAAAACTGCGAGTATCGACCGCGTTTTGGCAGCCCTCACGGAAAGCGATTACGTCTGGGTCGTTGAGAGCGAAGAGAGCAAGAAGGTCGTGGGCATTATAACCGAGCATGATATCCTGACTATTTTCTCGCCGCAGAAAAAAACGTCATTCCTTAGCTCATCAAACAAAAAATCGTTACACTACGAGAGTTTCGAAACCGCCGAGCACGTCATGTCCAGAAATCCAGTCGTCTGCAGCCCTGAAGAGCTAGTGGAAGACGTCTTGAACAAAATGGTGTTACATCACATACGGCGAATCCCGGTGGTCGAGAACGAGAAGATAATCGGTGAGATAACGCTCCATCACGTAATAAAGGAATTTCATGCGTTTATGAGGACGCCCGCCAGACTATAAGACGAGAAGGAGATCGTGGAAATGATGAACGTCATATTAGCAGTTGGAATAATGCTATTTCTCGGTTTTCTCGCGGGATTAGCCGTAGAGAAATTCAAAATCCCCATGATCACTGGCTATATCCTTGTCGGCATACTCATGAGCCCTTCACTTTTGAACATCATACCAAGCGAAACCATAGGACAGTTGGCTATACTCACGGACATTGCACTGGCGATTATCGCGTATTTAATCGGGAGCAATTTACACTTGGAGGACTTACAGCGGTTAGCGAAAACCATCACCTGGATAGTGCCTCTTCAAAGTGTGGGGGCGTGGTTCTTGGTGACCGTGGTTTTAGCGACCCTTAGCCCTTTCATCATTCCCAATGAAACGTTCTGGCAGACGTATTTCCCCATGGCGCTTATTATCGGTGCAGTATCTTCTGCAACGGCACCCGCAGCAACCATGGCGATCGTCAGTGAATGCCGAGCACGAGGTCCGTTTACGACAACGTTGTTGGCAGTTGTAGGGCTTGATGACGCCATTGCAGTTATAGCCTTCGCAATCGCTTCAGGCATATCGCTGCCCTTGGTGAGCAATACAGGAAGTATAGCCCTCTATCGTATGATCGGCGTTCCAGTGCTGCACACCGCGGGATCCGTGATGGTTGGTGCCCTATTTGCCCTTCTCTTACTGTACCTGATCAGACTGGTCAAAACGCGTGAATTTATAGTGGTCGTGATTGCGGGAACGATCCTATTATGCACGGGCGTTTCCATCCACTTCAATCTTTCATTTATTTTAGCCAATATGGTGCTCGGTTTCGTCATTATTAACAAACTAAAGCGGAAGGAACTGACCCTAGTCGTGGAGGAATTCGAGAACGTGATATTTGTCCTGTTTTTTGTCTTGGCAGGGTTGCAATTCGATTTAAGCGTGCTGAAAGTAGCCGGTGCATTGGCACTCCTAATCGTTCTCGCTCGCTGCTCAGGCAAATATTTAGGAGTCCGAATCGGCGCCACGATCGCTCACGCCCCTGATGACGTAAAAAACTACCTCGGTCTCGCGTTATTACCTAAAGCCGGCGTTACCATCGGTCTCGTTCTGCTTGCATCCATTCAATTCCCGACGTTTGGCGTGGTGATGCTCAATGCGGTACTAGCCTCAACGATTCTTAACGAACTCATTGCACCGCCTTTGACGAAATACGCACTGTCTAAAAGTGGTGAGGCGCAGGTCATTGAGTAGTGCATAAAAAAGAGATGTCGTGTAAGTCCGAATCCATCTTCCTCAAGATCGAAAACTTTGTATAGCGCTACATTCGAATGCAAGTCGGTGCAATGACCATAAAAAAATCGATTTTACAATGGTTACGCCTAGAACCTTTATATACTAGAGTTATATATATCTAACATAATGTTAGAAATAAATAAGGGGGGTGGTAACCCAAGAGGGGAAGAAGGAAAGATGAAGAAGAAGAAGCGAACGAAAACCATGTGGATGCTTACACAGGCTGCGATACTGGCGGCGCTCTTGCTCGTAGTTCTGTGGAGCGGTGCTAATACGGTCAGCGTTTCCGCGATGATAAGTATGATTATCGCCGTTCTCATCGTCTGGGTCGTCAGATGGAAGCGAGCAGCTGAGCTACCGGAAGCTGATGAACGGACGAAGAAGTTAGGAGCATATGCCGCAACCTATTCGTGGCTGCTGACGCTCGTGCTCATTGCAGTACTTTTCTGGGTTGACTACTTTTCGGTAGTTACACTGACGGTAGCGCAGGCGCTCGGCACGACACTGTTCGTAATGGTGCTGTCCATGAATGTGTTCCGGTGGTATTTTCGCAGGAAAGGAGATGTGGAATAGGAGGTGATAAAATGAACAGAAAGCACTACGCGTGGTGTGGAATGGCAATAGCAATAGCGATAGGCGCCGCAGTTGGCTGGTCCGTTACTACCGGCAATTACCTACTCCCTTTTGCGGCTGTTGTCGTCGGGATGGCTTTTAAATATCTCTGTCGACGGAGGGTAACCGAGGTGATGGAAGACGAGCTGATCTACAGAATAGCCGAAAAGGCGTCCTATCAGACTTTGAGGGTTTCTTTAGTGGCAATGGCAGTGATTGGTGCCGTTTTGGTCACGCTGAGCAAAAATAGCTGTGCTGAGTGTGAACAGATAGGTCTTACACTGGCTTTCTCGGTCTGCGCTCTGCTCATATTGCATATATTTTTCTACGGCTACTACAGCAGGAAAGGACTTGATCAGTGAGTGATGCTGCATGAGAACGAGAATCAAGGAATTCCGTGCTCGGTACGATTTAACGCAGGAAGAGCTCGCGAAGCAGGTAGGCGTGCGACGGGAGACCATCGTCTTCCTGGAGAAGGGTAAATACAATCCTTCGCTTAAGCTAGCTCGTAATATCGCAAAGGTGCTACAAACGACAATTGAGGAGCTGTTTCTTTTCGAAGATGACGAGTGAGTGAATGAGTGAGTGAGGATTTACGCGTTTCTCAATCCGTTGAAGAGATTCCACAGCGGCACTCTACGGCTGTATTCCTTGTACGCGTCGCCGAATTTACGGACGTTGTACTCGTCCTCAGTGCGAGCCGACATCCAGAAACAGAGAAATGAGACCGCACCTAACAGTAAAGAAACCAGCGACTGGAAAAGGATTATGAGTGCAATCGACCAGAGTGCCATGCCTAACGTCATGGGCTCACGGATAACGCCGTACACGCCCGTATCGATTAACGCAGAAGTAGCGGTAAAGTCTACTGTTTCCGATTTGCCTTTACGCTTCAGTTCGCGCATCGAGCCGAAGACGAGGATACCCGACGGGATATACAGAAGGTACCCGATGATCTCCAACCACCAACTATCAAAGCGCATCCACAAGCCCGCATTACCAAACATTAGTTCGAGCGTTAACAACGTGAGAAAGATACCTAACCCAATATGCATATAAATCTCGCTGGTTATCCGTTCTCGAACTGCTTGGATGATCCACCTTCCGTTAACAAGCCAGATGACCGCGCAAATACCGACAGTGAGGATATACCGATACATCATTTTCACCTTTTCTCACGGGTTACCGTGCGAGCACACTGCGCGTCTACACGAATACACGAACAAGGATGATTACTACAATGAGCGCAGGTAATAAATTAATTACCTTTAGTTCTTTGAGTTCCAGGAGCTGAATGCCCAGCCCTATGAGTATGACGCCGCCAACGGCGCTCAGTTCAGTGATGAGTGCCTCGGTAAAAAACGCCTTTGAATACGCGGCTAAAAGCGTAATACCACCTTGGAAGATGAATAAAGGGATAGCAGAGAAGAGCACGCCGATCCCGAAGGTGGATGCGAGTGCAATGGATGCGCAGCCGTCCATCAACGATTTCGCGAATAAAATGGAATAATCATTGTTGAGCCCGTCTTCGATCGCGCCAATGATGGTCATGGCACCCGTGCAGAAGATAAGGAATGCCGTGACTAGCCCTTCGGAGAACTGGTCGTTGTTCGAGCCGATGCGTGTTTTTAACACCGCCCCAAACCGATCAATGTGTCGGTCAAGATGCATTGCTTCGCCCATGAGTGCACCGACCAGCACGCTGAAGATAAGGATGATGAAATTTTCGGTTTTCAACGCCATACTGATGCCGAGTACGAGAACACACAGTCCAATTGCTTGGAACCCGATCTTTTTGAGGTTCTCTGGGAATCGCTGGTGCAACAGCACGCCTATGATGCTGCCGATGATTACTGCAACGACGTTGACGTACGTACCCAGCATGGTGAGAATACGTAAACGCGTGCGATATAAAAAGCTATTCGCCCAGTAGATCCAACATTTTACTGCCAAAAATGAACTCGTGTTTTACCGTCCTGTCCCTTCGTCACGAGTCCTTCAGGGCGTATTTCTACGAGTTCCTCGTCCGCTAAAATTGCCGCTATCTTCGTTTGTAATGCTGTATCTGCGGAACCGATAACATTCTCCAGTTCTTGCTCTAACGCGTGCTTCTTTTGCAGATCATTCTTATGCTCGTGCCGTTTCGCCCTTTTCGGTCTGTTTTTACTCATGATTTTTCAAACCCACAATCCAAGAGTGAAGTTCAGAGTTCCAGTACACAATAAATACATGGGCGTTTCTTTACAAAGGCGTACCTCAGAATATGTTACCTTTTCGCATACTCGGCTGCTTCCCGCATCAATTTTATCGCTTCTTCAATCCGTTCGAGTTCTTCAAACCCATAAGATAATCGCAATTGCCGTTTGCCAATCTCAACGAGATCACCACGGGGATGCACGCAAAATTCACCCGGCACGTAAATCACACGCGGTTTCTTCTCCGTATCAGGCCCGTCGATTGCCACATCACCCGTCGTTCGTGACAGATACGTAAAGAAAGCGGAATCTTCTGTCGTCTGAATGCAATCGTCAAAAGTCAAATAGAAATAAAAACCCGCTTTGCCGCCGCTACAGCCCGTTATGAACTCGCTCAGATATTCGTCTATCCAGCCTTTGACTGCTCGCGCTTTGTGCCGGTAGCCTTGATTAACCCCATCGAGTTGGCTCTGAACATGGAGATCCAAAAGATAACTCGCAATCTCTTGGGTAATTAACGGCGCGCTGAACCCAACATCGCTCGTCTTTTGCACCATCGCACGTAAGAACTGACCGTCGTTGCCCATCATGTAGCCAATCCGCAACGCCGGTGCGAGAATCTTCGATAAGGTGCCGAGTTCATAAACCAGTCCTTCTGTATCGTACAGCAAGCCCGATTGTAACGGTGGTACCGTCGGGTCATGCACCAGGTTCTCGTAAGCCCTATCGAAAAAGAGCGGGATCTTTCTGCCCACACGCCGGGACAATTCAGTCACAATCTGCACTAATTCCGCTCGTCGCTCGTTTGAAAGGATCGTACTTGTCGGATTATTGATGGTCACGATATAAACGAATGCAATATCATTTTCCCTGGAGCCTAAAGCGTCAAGTTTCGCGCGTAAGAGGTCTGTTCTTATTCCGTTGCCGTCTTCAGGCACGGCTACTAATTCAAAACCCTGGCGTTCGAGGAAATTACAATAAATGTAGTACATCGGATCGGAGGTGATAACTATTCCCGGCGAGAGCACGTGCGCAATGCCTTCCAGCAAACTCGTTGCGCCGTTTGGCCCAATAATTACGTCGTTTCGATCGATTATCTCCTGTGTAAGCCCGCCGATGCCACGATCTACGTGGAACTGCTTGATCGATTCGATCAAATTCTGAGAGCCTTTCGAGCCGCCGTAGTTGAGTGGTACCTTATACTTCTCAGGACTTCCCAGAACCACACGCATAGCCTCTAAAAACAGGTCGTGTGGGATCGTTCGCTCGTTGACGTAGCCCACGCCCACGTTGATATCCTCCGTTGGCCGGAAATCAGCGGCAAATGCCGCCATCATCCTATTTACCGGCGAAGGCGTGCTCGACGCAGCTCCGTATTCTGATAAGAGAAAATCTGCAAGGGTCATAATAGCATAACACAACAACAGATGTAAGTTTTACATAAATATAGCTGTTTCTATTGCGCGCATACGTGCAATAGTCATGGAAAAACGAAATGGGCACTTTTTACGGCACGCATATTTTGCCAGATCAATTAATACGCTCTTGCCACAGTGCTGAAATGATCTGGAAGCAATCAGAGCGTACATACACACCGTGAAGCATAAGAACCGAGGTAGTGGATTAGATCTTGGAAAATTACCAATGCTTAGACCGATCACACAACCACAGTGTACGTTTTCTCCTACTCAAACCTCTTAGGAGCAGAGCAAGGTTAGAGATAAGAGATAGAAAAGAAAAGCGTTAACCAGAGCGCTAATAATCCCACGCCCCCCATGATTATCAAGCCTGTTTCACTCATTGTTTGAAGTAATCAAATCCTTCCCCTTATTAAAACCTTTCTCTTTTTTATAACGCGAGTAATTCTCGTTCGATGCATGAACGATGCATACGTAACGTAGCTAGACCATCGCGAAAATAAGCGATTTAAAGATTATGAGCACATTCAAGACTACGGTGCAATAAGTCCATAGCGTCACTGTACTGTTCTACGTCGCCCGTCGCAGAGCCACACTTGTCGGTAGCCCTCTTTGATCCACCTCTGACCACCGACCTTCCAACGGCTGAATTGCCAGTTTGTCCTCAGATACAATCAAGTCATCAAGCACGTCCGAAATCTTAAACCCTACCTTCTCTTTGAGTTCTCCCAGGGCAAGCTCCACCTGATCACCGCTAAACAGACCGAGCGTTCGCATTGCTGCGGGACTGATCTCCACAAACCGCTTGTCCCGAATACCAGCCCAGAAGAACGGATTTGTCTTATACCAGAGTGAATAGCCCTCTTCACCTGATTCTTCTTTGCGCTCTAGCTTCAATAGCGAGATAAACGAATCAATGAACTCTGTCAAAAACGCCACTTCAAACTTCCGTTCCGTTCTCGGTACCGCAATCTCAAACTCGCTTGGTTCGGAACTTCCCACTCCTAACAGGTTCTTGACGTCTGAATGGAGTTCCTCATAAGATCGCCCGTTGCCCATGCGTTCCAGTATCTGCAACCCGGTTGCCGATTCTCCGCCAAGTGCTAACAACCGTCCTTCTATATTAACGACCGTGCCGTGCTTCCGGTAAAACGGCTCTGAACCAAGCGTTATCGTAGCAAGCTCCGATAATGGTGTTCTAAACGCATGCTGCTCTATCAGCAGGTCAAGCTTCGAAAGCGTTTCCTTTACCGCTTCTCCTCTGAGGAGTACGCTTGTAAGATCCGTTTCGAGCAGATAAAGCGCCTTGATTTTACCGCTATCGATCTTATCAAGTATCTCAAACAACCCTTTTCGCTTTTCCGCACCTTTTCCGCCGCCACCCATTAACAAGGCTCCGGTAACGTTCAAAAACGGCTTGAGAAGTAAGAGTCGCGATGACGTCGATGCCTGGAGCCATAACATCAACGACACTAAATGCGGATTGGTATAAGGGGTTAACTCGCCAATGATCAGTGAATCCTTGAAGAGCGCTTTCTGTTCTCGTAGGCTTTCAAACTCGTGAGGCGCAACCACAATACACTCATCTGCTATCCCGCGCTCGTTCTTCGTAAACGAGACCTCTATGATCTGTGCTCCATTCCGCTTCGCCTTCAAAATTCGCCGTGCAAGGAGCGGATAATGCACGTACGGGTCAAGGAAGAACAGAACGATCTTGGACGCGGTTTCAACATCAGTAAACGGCAATCCGTTCTCAATGGCATAGTACGCTTCTTCCGGAATATCTCTGAAGAACCGTTCAAACCCAAATGAAAGGTTCTCACCGCCGAAACCCGAGGCTAACGAAGCAAACGAGACGAGTTCTTCATTGGTTGTCGTGCTCGGCAGTGCGACAAACGCAATTTCGTCAGGGTTCATACTTTTCAATCGTTCCTTTGCCGCTTCTATTGCCCCGTCCTGATCCACTTCCGTGCCGTCCACGGAATTCCGTAGCGGTTCCCTATTGTAATAGGACGGCAATCGCATCCCGAACTTACAGAGCTTCCCCTCATTCATTGGCGCGACCTTACGGTGCACCACGCGGAGTTTACGCCCCTCTTCTCCCTCCGATTCTACCATATACAACCCACAACCGATACTGCAGCCCGGACAAATAGACGTGATTGTCTCCATTTTTACGTTCGTTATTCCACCTCGGCACTCCATCGTAGCTTCGTCTCGTTCAACGGTGGTGTTTGCGTGACATCCATTCCCGGCGTGTACTCTAAATGACGTTGCATCCGCTCAGAGAACCGTCTTTGTATCAGCGTGAGCGGTATATCTACGGGACAGACCTCCTCGCACTGGCCACAATGGATGCATGAATCCATCAAATGTACTATCCTAATCAGGTTATACATCGAAACCGCGTACGCATCACTCTCTTCATTCAATCCTAAACATTTCGCGTCTTCTTCACAGGCACAGACCGGACAGACCTCCCTGCACGCACCACAATGGATGCATCGCTGCAATTCCTCTTTATAAAACGCAAACCGTTCCGAAGGTGACAGATCTATTAGAGGATCCAGTGCCCCTTTCCAGCGTTCCGCTAATTTCTGCATGCTTGCTTCTATCTTCTTTCGCAGTTCGATACCTTCCAAAGGTGCGTCCTCGACCGCGATAGCGCCACTGGTGAGCGCATTATTCAAAATCGCCGCGCCTTTCTCTGTCAACACCTCAACGAACGTCTTCTTCTCGCCCGGTGGAACGCCCCAATTCCCGCACGCCAAATCCGCCATTATCGGTATCTTTGTAATGCAGGATTTACATGCATCTCTCCGGCCGCGCCCTTGCCGCTCCAACTCGTCTATCTTTATCCCCTGCTCTTTCTCCTCGCCTTCCTCATTATATTCCAGGAATAATTTTCCGCCCGTTATCTCCTCTCGTTGCACCGAATCAGGATCAATGCCAAAACAATCCGCGGCCATCGCCATCTCACGCATCCTCAGCGGGTGCAGGGTACCACCGCAGTTAAGCCCGATCAGGTACACATTCTCAAGGTTTATTTGCTTCCGCTTTACCAGTTCTATAATGCCACGCGCATCACACGGCTTTGTCGGGAGCCCTACGCGCTTATCTGCCGCGTACTCCAGCACAGATTGTGCAAGATTGATTGGCACGCCGTGCAGAGAGCCAGCACTTGCTTTCACCTCTTCGGGATCGCTCGTCAAGACCAATATGCCTTCGTACACGCTCTTCTTCTTAACGACCAGAGCAAGATCGATAAAATTGGTTTCAAGCGCACTGACAAGCGTAGCAGTGACAAAGCCACCATTAGCGCCTTTATTTCGGATCTCTTCATCCGTAGCCCATGCAAGATGACACTTTGATTGCATTTTTAGTAGAATAGGTTATGATTTCCACGTGCGTCGTAAAGGACTCGGGCCGAGTTTTTTTACCTTTTCCGTCACCTCTCGCACCATATCTGCAAATATGGGGCCTTCTGACGCCGAAATCCACTTTAAATGGAGTCGTTCCGGCTCCAGGCCGAGTTCTTCCACGAACTCCTTCAAAAACTCGTATCGATTCCTCGTCTTGTAATTCGCATCCACATAATGGCAATCGCCGATATGGCAGCCCGTGACCAGAACAGCGTCCGCGCCCTCTAAGAACCCCATCAATACGAACGCGGGGTCTATTCGCCCTGAGCACATTACCCGTATTACGCGTACGGTCGGCGGAATTTGCCGCCGCTCTAATCCTGCAGCATCGGCGCCTGCGTACGAACACCAATTACAACAGAACGCCAATATCTTCGGCTCCCACTCTTCCTCAGCCACGCCTGTCCCCTCCTCAGGCTTTATGCCAATGAGATAGAATAATATCTGATTTCATTTCATTTAAGCATGCTACTCATTTAAGCCCGCTACTTTTATCTTCGTCTAAGCACCCACCAATGCCTCTCGTAACAGCTCTTTCTGCTTATCCGTAAGGTTCCGTGGCGTTTGCACGACCACTTCAATGAACAGATCCCCGTTACCACCTGCAAGTCGCGGCATTCCCAGCCCCTTTAAGCGGAATTTGGCGTTTGTCTGCGTTTCTGCCGGGATGGTCACCTTCACCTGCTTGCCTTCGATTGTGCTAGCATTAATTTCTCCACCGAGGGCTGCCTGAGCGAAACTTATCGGTACCGTCATAAAAAGATTGTCTCCACGCCGTTCAAAGAGTTGATGCGGTAACACGTTTAATATCACGTGCAAGTCACCCGGTTCTCCACCAATCATGGACTCTGGTGGTCTCCCTGCTTTAGGGATCTTTATTTCATAGCCGGTAGGAACGCCTTTCTTTATCTTCAGCGCGATCTTCGTTCGTTTTGATACTCTGCCTTTCCCTCCGCAGACGGTGCAGAGGTCCGCAGTCGCTCTTCCCGTGCCCCGACATTGCGGACAGACTGCCGTTTGCAGGATTCGAGAACCTCCTCTGGTTTGCACTGTTCTTACTTGGCCAGCGCCTTTGCACGTGGGACAGACTTCTGATTTGCCAGAACGCGACCCGGTGCCACTACATGCCTTACAGACGCGGGCCATCGGAACTTCTAGCTTTTTCTCCGCACCTCGTGCTGCTTCCTCAAGCGTAATATCTAACTGTAAACGGACATCAACACCGCGAACCGGTCGTTCGATCCCTTCCTGAGACCCGAAGAGCGTGTCAAATATACCGCCGCGACTCGAAAAGCCGGGACTCGCTGCAGAGCCGAAGAACGTTTCAAATATCGCGCTGCCAAAGATATCTTCAACATCCCGGTAATGCGTGAAGTGCGTCCAATCGAACCCTTCTGGGCCAAACGTCTCATCCACCACTCGTTCACCGATCTGATCGTACTTCGCTCTTTTCTCCTTATCGACCAGCACTTCGTACGCCTCGGAAATCTCCTTGAATTTCTCTTCCGCCTCTTTCTTATCACCTTTATACACATCGGGGTGATATTGCTTTGCCAATTTCCGATACGCCTTCTTTATCTCCGCTTCGGTAGCGTCCTTACTCACACCGAGGATCTCGTAATAGCTCTTCTTTGCCATGCTCCTAACCTACTCTACTCTACGTTTACTCTACGCTAATCTACTCCGTCTCACGTGTACAGGAACTCCACCGGTACGTGTGCAGTGCATTCATCTCGCGAAAAGTCTTGGATAAATACAGGAGAAAAGCCGCACAGGAAGGCCAGTATAGCGGCCCATTTACCTATGCAGCCTCTAACGTAACAGAGATTTGAATGATGAATAGTTCTAATGACTTGTTATTCCTCCTCATCCACCACTTTGTACTCCGCATCGACGGGGCCCTGTTTTGGCTCTTCTTGCGGTCCTGCGCCAGGCCCTGCTCCTGCTTGCGGCCCTGCCTGTTGATATGCACGCATTGAGATATCGTGGAATGCACGCGTCAATTCTTCCAGCTCAGCCTTCATTTTAGTGACATCTTCGGTTTTAACCGTCTCCCTGAGCCGTTCTATGATGGCTATAATCTTTGTCCGTTCATCGCTCGTAACCTTGTCTCCCAGATCCGTAAGAGACCGCTCAGTAGTGTATATAAAACTCTCTGCGTGGTTCTTCGTTTCAACAATCTCACGACGCCGTTTGTCCTCCTCTTCAAACCGTTTCGCGTCCTCCATCATTCTATCTATCTCACTTTGCGAAAGTTTGGTCGACGCAGTGATCGTAATTGCCTGCTGCTTCCCTGTACCCAAGTCCTTTGCCGCGACGTTTAAAATGCCATTGGAATCGATGTCAAAGGTCACTTCGATTTGCGGGATACCCCGTGGCGCTGGTGGGATACCCATCAGATGGAATCGCCCCAAGCTCGTATTATCCCGTGCGAATTCTCGCTCGCCCTGGAGCACATTGATCTCAACACTCGTTTGACTATCAGCAGCAGTCGAGAATGTCTCGCTTTTCTTCGTAGGAATGGTGGTATTTCGCTCGATCAATTTGGTAGCTACGCCGCCTAAGGTCTCAATGCCCAGCGAAAGTGGCGTAACGTCCAAAAGCACCACATCCTTGACTTCTCCGGTTAATACACCCGCCTGTATTGCAGCACCCATTGCCACGCTCTCCATGGGATCAACGCCACGCTCTCCTTGTGTACCTACGTAATCCTCGACGAACTTCTGGACAATCGGCATCCGCGTCGGTCCACCAACGAAGATGATCTTGGTGACGTCCTTGGGTGTGAGTTTCGCATCTGTTATTGCCTGATCTACCGAGCCTTTACATTTCTCCACGATTGGTCGTACGAGTTCTTCCAGTTTCGCCCGCGAAAGCTTCATGACAAGATGCTTCGGGCCGGTGGCATCGGCGGTAATGAACGGCAGATTTATATCGGTCTCAAGCACATTGGAAAGCTCTATCTTCGCTTTCTCACTCGCCTCTCGTAACCGTTGCAACGCCATCTTGTCGTTCCGTATATCGATTCCCGATTCCTTCTGGAATTGCTCTGCGACATGATCAACGATTGCCGTGTCCATGTCCGTTCCGCCCAATTGCGTGTCGCCACTCGTAGATATAACTTCGAATACGCCCTCACTGAACTCCATTATCGTAACGTCCAGTGTACCACCACCGAAGTCGTAAACCAAGATCTTTTGCTCTTTCTCGGTCTTATCGATCCCGTACGCAAGTGCTGCAGCAGTTGGCTCGTTAATTATTCTAACGACTTCCAAGCCCGCAATTGCTCCTGCATCCTTCGTTGCAGTCCGCTGATTGTCATTGAAATACGCCGGCACCGTTAAGACCGCCTTGTTCACAGTATCGCCCAAAAACGCTTCTGCATCAGTTTTTATCTTCTGAAGTACGAATGCAGTAATTTGCTGCGGCGTGTACTCTTTGCCATGAGCCTTCACCTTGTAATCTGTCCCCATCTTCCGTTTAATAGCACTAATCGTGCCTTCTGGATTGGAAACCGCTTGTCGTTTCGCGGGTTCGCCAACCAGCCTCTGTCCGTCTTTCGTAAACGCCACATACGAAGGAAAAGCCTTACCGCCAAGGCTCGTGCCTTCAGCACTCGGTATTATCGTGGGCTTGCCACCTATCAGTGCAGCCGCAGCCGAATTGCTCGTCCCCACATCTATACCTATTGTTTTGGCCATTTTTTAGCTCCTAAATCCTTTAGGTGTATTACTAAGTATCCCCCTTATCCAATATAAAAATTTGCGTATTGTGGATTTGTGGACATGCTTATAGGTATAACCACGGAACGATCTTGTTACCAACGTCCCGTTTTCGTTCCTCTTTCAAATCTCGTCTATTACGCAGAACAACATCGCATCAGGCAACTATTACGATAACCACCACTCTTTATTACGTTCAAATCCCTAAGTCTATCCATAGCCATGACGAACGAAAACGAGCGTGAGGTAGACGAGGAGTATGAGGGCGAACGTGAGCGCGTCATAGAAGTCAGCGTCGCGGACGAGATGAAGACTTCGTATATCGATTACGCAATGAGCGTAATTGTAGGAAGGGCGCTTCCTGACGCTCGTGACGGTTTGAAACCTGTGCATCGTCGTATCTTATACGGCATGCAGGAACTCGGCGTCACTCACAATCGATCGCATAAGAAATCCGCAAGAATAGTCGGAGATGTCCTGGGTAAATACCATCCTCATGGTGACGTTGCCGTTTACGATACCATGGTGAGAATGGCGCAGAATTTCTCGTATCGATACCCGTTGGTCGATGGTCAGGGTAACTTCGGTAGTGTAGATGGCGATTCCGCTGCTGCAATGCGATATACCGAAGCGCGGCTGTCAAGAATAGCTGGGGAGCTGCTGGTCGACCTTGATAAAGATACCGTCGCTTGGAGCCCTAATTTTGATAATACGCTTAAAGAGCCACAGATTTTACCCGCAAAGCTTCCTAACCTCTTGGTGAACGGCTCTTCGGGTATCGCTGTTGGCATGGCTACGAACATGCCACCCCACAATTTAGTGGAGGTGGTAGACGGCATTATAAGAGTAATAGACGAGCCGGATGTGAGTATTGGAGAGTTGATGGAAATAATACAAGCTCCTGACTTCCCTACAGGTGGAATCATTTCTGGCTATGAAGGCATAAAGCAGGCTTATGAGACTGGCAGGGGCAGTATAAAGCTGAGAGCAAAGGTCGATATCGAACAAAAGGCGAAAACTAAAAAGGAAAGCATAATCGTTACGGAAATTCCGTACCAGGTAAACAAGAGTAAACTGGTTGAGGCGATAGCGGAGTACGTCAAGAAATACAAGGTGGACAGCATCACGGGATTACGCGACGAGTCAGACCGCAAAGGCATGCGGATTGTCATAAGCTTGAAATCGGGTGCTAACGCCCTTATCATTTTAAACAACCTTTATAAACACACAGAATTGGAGACCACGTTTGGTGTTAATAATCGCGCACTTGTGGAGGGCGAACCACGCGTATTAACGCTCAAAGAACTCATTGAATATTACATAAAGCACCGTAGAGACGTAACGATCCGTAGGCTGCAGTACGAATTAGAGCGCGCAGAGAAGCGAAAACACATATTAGAGGGTTTGATCATCGCAATATCGCATATCGATGAGGTGATAAAGATAATAAAAGCGTCAAGCGATAGCAAAAACGCTCAAACCGCGCTGATCGCGCGATTCGAGCTGAGCGAGGCACAAGCGAAAGAGATATTAGATATGCGGCTCTCGCGGTTGAGCGCTCTTGAGCGTGACAAGATAGAGACCGAGCGTGGAGAGCTGGATCAAAAGATTACGTGGTTAAAGGAGGTTCTGGCAAGCGAGGCTCGCATATTCGGCGTTATCAAAGAAGAGCTGATAGAGTTGAAGGAGAAGTACGGCGACGCGCGACGGACGGATATAGAGGAGATGGTAACGTTAAACGAGCGTGATTTCGTCGAAGAGGAGGAAGTAGCCCTCTATTTCACGGAGCGCGATTACGTGAAACGATTACCGGCACAGATCTTTAAGCAGCAACTGCGCGGAGGGAAAGGAATCGCCGTGATAGACAAGAAAGAAGGCGATGTTATCTCATATTTCATACGCGCATCCACGAGAGAACGTCTGATTCTATTTACTGAATATGGCAGGGCATATCAGGTGAAGACCTATGTAATCCCTCCAACGAGCCGGCATGCAAAAGGAAAACCATTGGTCAACCTTCCTGGAGTGGGCTCAGCGATAGAGGAGGAGGAAAAGTTCGCAGCTGCTCTTGCCATACCTGAAGCGGTAGATGGTGCAATAGAAAATGCCTATATTGTCTTCGCTACCAAACGAGGCGTGGTAAAGAGGAGCGCACTCGCGAGCCTGAAGGCTATACGCGTCACGGGCATCGTTGCTGTTAGAGTTGATCAACGGAAGAACGATCTGCTAACCGACGTGGCGTTGATAAAAGGCGAAGTACCAACAGGCATCATTGTAAGCTCGAAGAACGGCAAGGCGATCTTATTCCAGGAAGATGAATTGCGTGAGATGGGGAGGTATGCTTCGGGCGTACGGGGGATGCGATTGGATCCGAGTGATGAGATAGCAAGTATAGAGGCTGTGGACTTGAGTTTAGATGCTTCAAGGCTCGTTACGATAACGGAGAACGGCTATGGAAAAAGAACAAAGCTGGAGGCTTACCGAGAGACGCACCGGGGTGGCAAAGGTGTGATTAGCATTCAAACCAGCGAACGAAACGGTAAGGTCGTGTGCATCAAGCAAGTAAAAAATGATGACGAGTTAATGATTGCCACATCTGACAATATGGTGACCAAAATTGCGGTGAAAAAAATTCCTGTCCAAGGTAGGAACACGCAGGGTGTGCGGTTAATGAATGTCAAGGCTGAAGAGCGGATCGTGGCGGTGGATGTGGTTTAGGTTACTGACGATTTGGGGTGCTATCAAGAAGTCATACAGAAAATTGTTCAGGTGGTTTTGTAGTCATTCACTCACTCATTGGTATGCGCCCCGGAATTGGATAGCCCTCATGAGATCGGTCCTGGAGACAATACCCAGTACCTGCCGGTCCTCCATGACGATCAGGCGGCCCAAATTCCGCATTGACATAAGTTTGAGTGCATCAAAAGCTTCAGCATCCGGCGGGATTGCAATCACCTCACGTTTCATAACGTCCTCAATCCGAGTAGTACCCCGCATCGAAGCAGGCACCTTCTGTACGTCCGAGAAGGTAACCACGCCAATCACGGGCGAATTCTGACTTTCTTGCACCGGATAGCCCATATGCTTTGTCTTAAACATCACATCGATCAACTGATCGAGTGTCCAGTCTGGAGGTACATAGATAACATTCGGAATACTCGTCATGAGATCTCTGACCGTAACGCCTTCCAAGGTAACGGAAATAACCGTTGCTTTCTCCTCTTCGGAACCGCCAAAGTAAATAAAAACGGCGATAAGGAGTAAGAAGAACTGAAAGGTGAAGAGTCCGAGGATACCCATAGCGAATGCGAAGCTCTTGCCCACGGCAACAGCCTTTCTGGTAGCATCGATGTACGGCATGCGCATGGCAAGTGCGGCACGGAGTATCCGTCCCCCATCCATGGGAAATGCAGGGATGAGGTTGAAGATTCCGAGTATAATATTGTAAAATGCAAGTATTCCTAACACGATGAGCGCAGCATTCGCGTAGGTCGCTTCGATTACCGGCGTATTACCAATTAACGTTCTGTTTACCGGGCCGAAATAGAGGAAAAGGGCGTAGGTGATGACACCAATGCTTAGGCTGAGGCCTGGGCCAGCAAACGAGATTCGTGCTTCCATCCGTGGCTCCTTGGGAATTTCCTCCATCTGAGACACGCCGCCAATAACGAATAGGGTTATGCCTCGTACCTGCGCACCATAATTTTGTGCAACGAAGGAGTGGCTGAGTTCGTGGAAGAGGAGGGTTGCGAAAAAGAGGATTGCCGCAATAGTGCTCAATACGTATTTGATGCCGGGCGACGTAGCCATACCGTTGAACCCGATCGTAATGCCCATTATGACAAAATCGTTCGCCGCAAATAGCCAGATGACAAACAGAAGTATGATCAGAAAGGTCAAGTGCAGCTTTATCGGTATACCACGGATACTACCAATTTTGAACGACCATTTCATGCTAACGTCTCCCTATCACTTTATCCAAAAGCGCATGTATATTTAAACGTTGCGCTTATACACGCTATTCTTGCGTCATTGGGAACTTGTTTGCGCTCCACGCACGCATACTGCCAAGAACATCACAGCAGACATTGGTATAGCCGGCACGAAGCAGGATGCTCGCTGCCAGACTCGCGCGATGACCAACATTACAGACGATCGAAAGTGGACGATCACGGGGGATCTTATTTAATCGGTTCTGAAGGTGACCAAAATAGATGTGGAGCGCACCCTTTATGTGCCCCTCGTTCCATTCGTTGTCATCTCGTACATCGAGTATAAGGATATCCTCGCGGCTATCTACTCGCTGCTTGAGTTCCTGTACCGTTGACAGGCCTATGCGATCAACAACAAAGCCAGAATCATACCAGGCCGCGATTCCTCCTCTTAAGTATCCTGCGATATTGTCGTAACCCAGACGCACGAGGTACCGCACCGCCTTCTCCAAGTGGTCGCTGCATTCGAGCACCAGCAGAATCGGAGTTTCATACGACAAAACCCAGCCGGCATATGCGGGTATGCCTTCCAGCCAAATACTGTAAGAACCTTTAATATGAGCACCACCAAAGGCAGGCGGGGATCTGGCATCAACAACCACAGCTCCCAGCTCCATGCTATTCTTAAATTCGAGCGGTGTAAGAGGCGTTGGACGCGGCAGTTTCCGTAGTAACGGTGCTCCTTCGAGATTATACCGCTCCATCTGCTGGAAATAGAACGGACGTTCATGGTGCTCACGGACTTTGTACGCGATAAACTCGTCCTTGGTTTTTAGTTGCAGTACCGGATTGTGCAAGCGCTCCAATCCTAATGTGCTTTCATCTCGCTCACTAATGTGACCACCGCAGGCGGATCCTGCACCATGCGCAGGACAGAGGATAACACCGTCACCGAGCAGCATGATTTTGTTAACGATACTGTCATAAAGTGCACCTGCCAGTCTCGGCGCTGCCTCAGGACCGTAGAGGTCTGTCCTACCCACGTCACCGACAAAGAGAGCATCGCCAGTAAAGACCATGACAGGATCTTCACTCGAAGAACGGTCAGCCAAGGCATAGGACATGCTCTCGTCAGTGTGCCCGGGAGTATGCACCGCGGTAAGTTTCAAATCTCCGACATGGAATATGTCGCCATCACTAAGTGTCGTGCCGTATCCCCAATTCAAACCTGGTCCATGAAAGATTTCAGCACCCGTGAGGTGTGATAGCTCCGTTGATCCCACCACGTAGTCTTCATTGCGATGCGTTTCGAAGATGTACTTGATGCTCACCTCCTCTCGCTGTGCCAGGTCAATATAAACATCACAATCCCTCCGCGGATCAATGACCGCTGCAGTATCCGCAGAACCGATGAAATAGGAATTATGCGCCAACCGTTCGGACTTTATTCGTTCAACGATCATTATAGCTGTTGTCTCCCCTCGGTTCTTCTAGTTGTTGCAGTAGCGTATGAATATGGTTCCGCTCCTCGCCTGCAAGTTCAAACAGCAATTTTCTCGCTTCGCTGTCACTGACCAATTCCGCCACTCGTTTATAAAAATCGTAGGACATATACTCGTTCTCTAAGGCAATTTCAAGAGCCTCAAAATCATCCATTAACTCTTGGCTTCCGAGTTTTACTAGTTCGTCGCTAATCTTTATGCCTCCCTCCATATAGCCCGCCTCAGCCTTCAACTGCTCGATCGGAGGTACCATATCCTGACCAAGCTGGCTATATCGCTCATAGAGTCGCTTCATATGCTGCTCTTCCATACGTGCGAGTGTCTGAAACATCTCTGCGGCCTTTTGGTCTTTGACGGTTTCATGCGCCTTCGTGTAGAAATCAAACCCGCCCTTCTCAAGCGCGAGTGCAAGCATCAGAATATCACCAACCTCTTCCGTGCCTGTTATCAGTTCAGGGCGCTCTTCTGGAATGCCCTTAATAACCTCGTGGTGCCAGTTGAGCATACCGCCATCAAGATTGTAAATCCTCTTAAAACCGAGACCACACAAAAGAATGCTTGCAGCCATGCCCCGATGTCCAGAACGACAATACGTGATAATCTGTTTATCCCTGTCAAGCTCCTCATGACGGTATTCAAGCTCACTCAAGGGGATCCTTTTCGCACCGGGTATATGCCCCTCCTCATATTCATAGGGCTGTCTCACGTCCAGTAATTGAAATGAACCGGTGGTATCGTTATCCAGAATCTTCCTAACCTTCTCAGGATTTAACCTTTTTATTCTGTCTACAGAGCACGTGAATTCCATTTTAGATATCACCCGAGAAAGTATTACGCATTAAAACATATAAAATTGCAATAAGTATTTATTCCAACTTTCAATTCGCTACTCCGGCTATCGCCAGTACCCCCTCCTAACTGACAGGTATGTCACATGAGCTGCACCGTGGTAAATCACATATTATTTCGAAACTACGATGAAGTACTCACTGGACTTCCGAAAACAATCTTCTTCGCTGATAAACGGTAAAATCTTCTGGGAACGGATACGTAACTTCTTCCTTGCTGTCGGTTTTCACAGGACTTTGCTCCTCCACCAAGAATTTCTTGATGCCGTCTGGACAGAGATAGTAATAATATTCCACCAGTTCCGGGGTCTCTTCGCGTATATCGGTAACAATCCCTTGTTCTCTGAGTTCGTAGAGTATCTTCCGCACTACTTGCGGCTTAATACCCGAAGCTCTGGCAAGATCCATATCTCTGGTTCCTTTATCTAACGTCACGTTGGAGATAATGTCCACACCGGTATCCCCCCAATAATTCTTTACCTTCCTGATGAGTGCTTCTTTCTCCGTTTCTACGAGGAAATCAACCCTTTTTTTGATCTTAGATTTTCCTACGTTTTCTTTTAACTCAATAAGATTCTCTTTCACCGTTCTCGGCAAATAAGACCGATAATGAGGCCTATCTTTCCTTTTGTGTATGGTAATAGTTCCTATTCCTAAATCATTCATTATGCTTGACACGTCGTCAAGGAGGTCCTTTGATCGCGAGATGATCTCATACGTTCGTCGTGATTGCCCTAGATCAAACAACATCTCGAGAACCAAGATTTGAGCAATTTTCTTCTCGTGATCCGAGAGCCCCGCCCATCTCTTTTTCATTCTTGCGGGAAGTCTAAAGTAGTTTCTATTACAGCAAGGGATTTGATAATAATACTCAATTAGCTCTCGTATGCTTAGGGGTATGCGATTGCTTTGAAATGAACCAAACGCGTAGTGCAACCGCTTAAATAATGCTTTTTTATATTTAGCGGGATGGACTATTCCGTCATTAGAACTCTTCAGGAGTACTTGAAGCGCGAGAGCATCAAAATCGGAAGTGAGTTCGATAGGAATTTTGTATTGCCCTTTGTAATTCGGAACTATTTTAACGCCAGGAGGAAGTGAGTAGCTTGCTATTACCTCTCGCTCTTCAATATCCAAGTCAGTAAGATCAGCTATCGCAATCAGAGCCCACTGTGGGGTGTTAACCTTTCCCCGTTCCCATTCTTTTGCTGCTCGCGCTAGGGCAAAGTGATTTTGATACCGTCTCCCATACGACGAGGGTTGAGCGTGTAGCCCTTCAAGATTACGCGCACGCTCATATTTTGGCCAGAGATACGTTGCCATTTCCAAATCCTTCATTGAGAGCGCACTTCTCCTCCTCAGCCCTTTATGCCGCAAATCGATTATCTTTGCAAGATCAGGGACACTCAGCTGGTTGAAATAATCCTTTTGAAGTCCCCACTGCTCGTCTTTCTTTTGTATGTACTGGTGATTTTTTAACCAGCCGAGAACGTGGTAAAGGGTATAGGGGGAGATGTCAGGATTTCTTTTTAGCAGCTCCGTCGTTTTTAATGGGTTTTGTGCAAGCGTTTTTAATATCTTCCCGCGTAGGCTACCAAAGATCAACTCGTATCGTGATTGTCCAAACTCTTCTTCAACGGATCTCCAGAACTCGCTCGGAACGATGTCTACCGCAACATCGCTTACTGTGTTCACAAACTGAGCGAAGATTTTCCGTCGAAAGTGTTCCTCAAGTTCGAACCTGACGAAAGGCGGAAAATCTTCAAGGTGAATAGCTTCTTTCGTCATCTCACCTTTTTACGGTTAATTCTATTTTTACTATTAAAACTATAAAAACATTTCTAACTTCGGGAATAGAAAAATATATATATCTCTAATGCTATTATGACCCATCATGCAACCAACTGGCTCGCGATCGGATATACTTACCCTTCTGAAACGAGGGGAATCTTCTGTTGACGAATTAAGTTCACAATTAGGGATTTCGTCGACTGCGACGAGACAGCATTTGTCCATATTGGAACGAGACGGACTGGTAAAAAGAAGAGCCGTTAAGGCAAAAATAGGAAGACCAAGGGATAATTATTCGCTCACCGAAAAAGCGGAAACGCTCTTTCCCAAGGCCTATAACGAGTTATGCCGATGGATTATCAGGGATATGATCGAGCGGGAGGGGCCGGAAAGTGTGAAAGCGATGATGGGACGGTTAGGAACGAAACACGCAGCGCAGTACCAAGAAAGAGTTAAAGGGACGGGGGATGTGGAGTCTGTCGTAGAAATACTCAACGAATTGGGAGCTTTTGCTGAGGTGGGCATTGATGAAGGTCAATATCTCAAAGTCTGTAATTGCCCCTTCTACGAGATTGCCCAGGAGTTTGGAGATATTATATGCGAGTTTGGCCTGGAGTTTATCGGTAGTTTACTCAATTTGCCGGTTAAGCTACTGAGCTGTATGGCGCAGGGTGATGAAGACTGTTTTTACGTTGCTGTAAACTATTATCAGAAATCGACAGATGTAGATATGGATTGCGATAGAAACTGTTCTGTCGTTACCGCACTTAAAGAAGTTCTCTCTAGTAACCTATAAAAAGGGTGAATGAATGATCATTGATGCCCGTGTGCGGCCTCCGTACAAGAGTTTGCAACAGGTGCTTGCATCGGCACCCGGAGCTCGGAAAGCGGTAAAACGTAGCCCGCTTATTAGCGGATACAACCGCCCATCGTCAATGGTTCATAAATCGCTCGAGTTATTCATCGATGAGATGGATGACGCTGGAGTTGATAAGGGCGTACTGGTGGGCAGGCAGGCGGGACATCGGATTGTTTCGAACGACGACATCGCGGAACTCCGAGACACGTATCCGGACCGATTTCCCGTGGCCCTTGCCGGTATTAACGGAAGCGATGTGGAAGCTGCGGTAAAAGAGATCGAGCGTACCATTACGGACAGGGGATTCAAAGGGATTGCAGTAGATCCTGGCTGGTGGGTTCCGCCGCGTTACGTGGACGACAAGCGTATTTATCCTATTTATGCGAAATGTGCAGAACTCGGTGGTGTGCTGTATCTCACCTGCAGCCTCATGCAGGGCCCTGATATTTCCTATGCGGAGCCGTTCCGCATCCAACGTGTCGCCAACGACTTCCCGACACTGAAGATCGTCGTGGTTCATGGTGCGTTTCCATTTACCAACGAGATGCTGGGGGTCATGATTGCCAATTCTGCTCTTGGTAATTTGTGGGTGCTGCCGGACTTCTTTCAGTTCATACCGGGGTTCGCAGGTGCTCAGGACTGGGTCGATGCCGCCAATCACTACTTGAGCGACCGGATGCTCTATGCCTCGTCGTATCCGGTGAGACCGTTAAAGCAAAGTCTGGAGGAGTTTAGGAGATTTTCGTACGAAACAGAAGTATTGGAGAATCTGCTGTGGAAGAATGCGGCGGAGTTGTTTGGGCTGAATATAAGGTAATCTTTATAAGCAGTAGAATACAGATATGTGAGTGCCGTGAAAAGGTGTGCACAAGGAATAATTTAATCTTAGACGGGGAGAATCTATGGTTTTATTAAAAGATAAATGGAAACTGGATCCCAAAGGTGAGGTAAACATAGACGATCTCACATTCGAAACACTAAAAATTGAAGAAGTCATTAGAGAAAAAGGGAGGGAATTCACCGACGGAAACTATCAATGGGTAGAACGCAATACATTAACCGATGAGGAGTTTTCTAAGGAAAAAGAAGCGAGAGCTTGTATGCTTAATCTGTTCATTCTCTACGAACGAGTTGTTACAAGATCCATGAGATGTTCTGAAGACAACTATTATCTGCTACTTAATGAAACATGGAAAAAAATAAGAGACGAATTAAACAGAGCTATAAATGAAGTTTTTTGCATAAAAATTAACGAAAAGAGACTTTATAAAAGGAACGGAGAAAGTATGGAACATTATTTGATGAGGTGTGCTATTCTTGACTATTTGAATAAAAATTTTGGTGTCAAAGATTTCCAAGAAGAATATTCAAAGCTCAAGGAAGTACTCGATAATGTTGCAAGAGGTGCTTCTGAAGATACGGAATGGGAAAAGGTTGCAAAGAGGGCTGATCTTTATGTCACATTAAATGATGAATCCAAGCTATGGATAGAAGTTGAGAGAACAACTAGCAGTTCAGAAATAACTAAGAAACTCAAAAGACTTAAGGTTATGCTTTCACACTATCCAAATTTATTTGATAAAGTCGTGTTTGCATATTCCTCCCCAATAGTAGGAATGACAGAAGGCACTCTCACTGAAGCGAGAGAAATTGGATTCCCTGAAGAACAATTGGAGATCTACGAAATAAGTTTGCAGGAAAATAAAATTATTCGCTTTGCAAATCCTCGGTTAACCGACGTTGAGTTTGGAGATAGAATGCTCGATATGATTGCTGATGGGTTTGGTGAACCGTCAAAGAAAACGGCGAGAGTAGCGAGGGATAGGATAAAAGAGAAAGTAATTATTCCCCTCGTAAACAACGAATGGGACAATGAATATGTGATATCTAAAAAGGAGAAAATTAAAAGACTTATTAGTTTTTGGAGGAAACATACAAGAAAGCTCGTTTTTGGTGCTCTTGATGAAATAAAAAAGTCAGAAATTGATGTTGAATTCAAGATAAACGCTTTAAAAACGATTAAGCAGAATTATCCATTTCTATTGAAATAGATAATTATCCCTATCTGCGACAAATGAATGAACCCTATATCAGTACGGCGAAGGGGTGATTGAAGCAAAATGACCACCATGAACGCGAAAATAAAAGCAGAACTGGTCGCAATAGGAAGCGTAAATGTGGACGAATCTGTGCTCTCAAAAATTTCCGTTTCCGCTGCGGGTCCCGGCACCGGGCTCAAATCAATCTTCTTCAACTCAGGTGGTCACCGTGTTCGCTTGGAGATCAACAAGAACTCACCACTCACGTTAGTAAAGAAAAACAATGATTTTGTAATCTTCCGAGACAACAAAGAACTGGTACGCGGCGATATTGAACCAATACTTGCACATTGTCCCGAGCAGGCGTACATCACGCTGAGTGAACGGTGTGTTTACGACTGTAAATTCTGTTCAGTGCCGAAGCTGCAGGGTAAGGTCAAGCCACTGGAAGAGATTGTTAGTATGGTTGAGCAAGCGCAGAAAACCGGCAAGTTGAAGGCGATCGCGCTGACATCAGGTGTGGAAAAATCGCCAGAAGCGGAGATTGACCGTGTGATTGAAGCGGTAAGAGCACTGAAAAAATATAAGGTACCCATTGGCGTCTCGGTCCATCCGACAAAAGACTCCTCACGGCGACTCAAAGATGCAGGGGTCGTTGAGGTGAAATACAATGTCGAGACCATGGATCGCGCGATATTTGAGCGGGTCTGTACCGGGCGGAAAGGGCTTTCGCTCGATTTTATCTTAGAATCGTTACGGGATGCCGTAGCGGTATTTGGCGAGAATCGCGTATCCACGAACTTTATTATTGGACTCGGCGAGATCGATGAGTGTGTGCGTGACGGCGTTGAGTATCTCGCGCAGATGGGTGTCATACCTATTCTTCGGCCAATTACCCTACCACCACTGCGTAAAGGCGAGTTGACGGCAACAAGACCGAATGCTGAACGACTGCTGAAACTTGCACGGATGACACGCGGCATACTGGATATGTACGGGCTTCGCGTTGACGTTGCGCAGACCATGTGCCTTCCGTGCACCGGCTGCGATATAACACCCTATCGAGATGTGTGATCTTTTTCTCTGTTTCCGCTGCGGTGCTCGTGCTGGTAGAAGTAGATTAAGAGGATAATATAGGTTGTGTGAATCGTGCCGATCTTTCTCAGAACGGCAACCCAAGCCATTCAAACACCCCCACCATCCTTACTGCTATGTAAAGCATCAGAACGGTAAAGGCATACCGAAGCTGTGTTTCCGGTAACTTATGCGCAGTTCGAGCACCCAGCTGCGCTACTGGAATGCTTGTAACCGCCAAACAAGCACAGGCAAGTAGATTAACATAGCCTACAGAGAAAGGAGGTAGATGGGAAACCGAAAGTCCGTTGAGGATATAGCCGAGCGCGCCGCCAATGCTTGTGAATATAATCATTGCAAGCGACGTTCCCACGGCGCAATGCAATCTAAATTTTAACCCCATCGTCAGTGCCGGTACCGTGATTACGCCGCCACCAATGCCGATCAGGCCACTAAGAACGCCAATAGGAACCCCCAAACAAGCCCAGACTAGCGGTTGCTCTTTCGGGTCTTCATCAACCTCCGGCAGCTCCCCTATCAACATTCGTATCGCACCGAGACCGATGACGAGCCCAAATACCGGCTTCAATAGCCCGGCGCTGAGAAACCGAGACGTAATGGTAGAGCCGATAATCGCGCCAATCGTACCGCAAACGCCCAAAATGAGCCCGGCTTTCCACCATACTGCGCCTTTTCTCATGTGCGCCACCGCACCGCTGATAGACGTTGGAAAGATGACAAGAAGTGCGGAGCCAAATGCCAGCTTAATGGCTATGTCAGGAGTAACGCCCAGTGCACTAAACAGCCAGAACATCACAGGAACCATGATGAAGCTTCCACCAACACCGAGGAACCCCTCACCGAATCCCACAAATATTCCTGTCATAGCCAGAATGATGACCATGGTGAGTAAATCCATGAGTATTATTTTTCCCTTTATTTTTATACATACTTTTCTCAAAAAGCACGTGACAACAGGAGAAGCCGCTCTTAACAATTTCCTACTGAAATAAGTAATTTAAAGCTATATTTCACCCATCTGAGGGTTTTAGCGCACTTACCCAAGCAAAATATACGCATCCCTGCACTATCCAGGGATATTG